>NZ_AZUN01000001.1:2397500-2697500 GCF_000527095.1 Methylomicrobium lacus LW14
ACAGGCAGTCTGGGCGTGACGTTTAGGGATAACACCGTGATGTCTTTCGGCCCCGACACCGAAGTCACCGTTGATGAATACCTTTATAAGCCGGCGAAAGGCGATTTAAAACTAGCCGCCAGCATCGTCAAGGGCACCCTGCATTACATCTCCGGCGTCATCGCCAAACTCAAACCCGAAGCAGTGTCGATCAACACACCGACCGGCATTATCGGGGTTAGAGGCACACGATTTGTGGTAAAAGCGGAAGATTGATCATGATGACAACGAATTCCATCAACATCTTGTCGCGCCTGGCACTTTTTGCCATCATGGGCATCGGCCTTACGGCTTGCTCCCCATCTTATGTGGTACTGCTGGAAGACGAAGGCAGCGTCGGCAAGGTGCAGATTACGACCCCCGAAGGCACGACGGTGCTGGAAAAAGCACGCGAAGGCGCCGAGATCGGCGGCAAGACAGGAAAGACATTTGCCGTCAGCCAGCAACAAATCGATCAGGATTTTGGCGCCGCATTAGCGGCTAGCCCGATAAAGCCGGTGTCTTTCCAGCTTTATTTCAAGGAAGGCGGCATCCGTTTAACCGAAGCTTCCGCCGCTGGCCTGCCGAAAATTTTGGAAGAAATCGGCCGCCGCCCAGCCCCCGATATTTCAGTGATCGGTCATACCGACACGATCGGCAACGACCAAGACAATGAGCGTTTGAGCCTCGACCGAGCCAAGACTACCGCATCTTTGCTGCAACAAAAACAGTCTCATGTTATTAATATCACGGTCGAATCGCATGGCGAAAAGAATCCGTTGGTGCCGACGCCCGACAACACCGGCGAACCTCGCAACCGCCGCGTGGAAGTGACGGTCAGGTAACTTCACAAACTGCTTCCTGCTTCTCAATCCTTTTTTGCGCCATTCTGTAAAGTGCAGCTTATAAAACACGCTCCACTCAATCATAACGATACTCTTTTGCGGCCCAAGCGCTCGATGAAATTAGACGCATTGAATTCCAACCCCATCGCAATTTTAATTTGCGCCGACCCGAATGCTAGCCTGAACTTTCAGCAAGCATTGCTCGCTTCATCGCCGCACTGCACGGTCAAATGGCTTGAAGATCCCAGGCAAATCGTTCCTGCCTTATTACAGGATCACTATGCCCTCGTGCTGATCGATATAGACGGCAGCCGGATTGACGGCGAAGACCTAGTCCGAGCGATAAGAGCGCATTTTGCACCGGTCGAACTGCCGGTGCTGATCAGCCATGGCCCGTTATCGCTCGATAAACGCAATGCCGCGTTGGCAGCCGGCGCGAACGATTGGCTGAGCAACCCGATCGATACGACCGAAGCGATGCTAAGAATCAACAATTGCCTGACTCTGGGCACTTTATACCGCTCCAACAAAGCCATCCAGAATAAGCTCGAAGACGAAATAAAAACCCGAACCGCAAAACTCGACATGCTGATCGACAGCGGACTGATGATGTCGATGGAAAAAAGCCGATCCAAGTTGTTGAAACATATTCTGGTGGAAGGCCAGCGCCTGTTAAATTGCGACGGCGGCACCATGTACCTCGTCACCGAGGAAAATACGCTGCGTTTTGCCGAACGGACCCGCGACGATCACTTGCCCTTCGAAGAAATCGCGCTTTACGATAAGGCAACGGGCCAGCCCAATGAGATGTATGCCTCCACTTATGCGGCGCTGCATAATCAAACGGTCATCATCGATGACGTGCACCAGAAAACCCGCTTCGACTGCAGCGGCACCCGCAAGTTTGACGCCCTGACCGGCTATCACACGGTCTCCCTGCTGACCGTGCCGATGGCGCCGCGCGGCGGCAAGGTAATCGGCATCTTACAGTTTTTTAACGCCAAAGATTCCTCGACCGGGAAGATTATGTCATTTCCTCCCGACATCATCGATCTGGTCGGTGCGCTTGCCGCGCAAGCCGCGGTGGCTCTGGACAATCTGCAACTGGTGCAAAACCAAAAGGACACGACCGAGAACATTATCCGGATCATGGCGGAGGCCCTGGACAGCAAAAGCCCGCATACCGGGCACCATTGCGTGCGGGTGCCCGAACTGGCGTTCATGCTGGCCGAAGCCGCCTGTAAAGAAACCCACGGCCCTTTGGCCGATTTCAATTTTGCCTCCGAAGATGAATGGTTCGAGTTTCGCGTCGGCGCCTGGCTGCACGACTGCGGCAAAGTCACGACGCCCGAATATGTGATTGAAAAAGCGACCAAGCTGGATACGATTCACAATCGCATTCACGAAATTCGGACGCGCTTTGAAGTCCTGTTGCGGGACGCCGAGATTGCCTGCCTGCAAGCCCGGCTGCGAGGTCAGGATGAAACGGCAGTCAACGCGACTTTTGAACAACGAAAGGCCGAACTCATGGATGATTTCGCCTTCATCGCCGCGTGCAATTTGGGCAAGGAAGCGATGCACCCAGCTGATATCGAGCGTATCGAAACGATTGCGCAAACGAAATGGCTGCGCCATTTTGACGACAGACTCGGCCTGTCCCGTGACGAACTGCATCGCCGCCAAGGCGAAACCCAAACACCGCTGCCGGTTGAAGAGTTCCTGTTGAGCGACAAAGCCTGCCACGTCATCCCGCGCAAGACTCAACAAAAACCCAGAGCCGAGCTCGGCATCAAAATGACCGTTCCCGAAAATCTTTATAATTACGGCGAACTCTATAATTTGAGCGTGCAAAAAGGCACGCTGACTCTTGAAGATCGCTATAAGATCAACGAACATATCATCGAAACGATCAAAATGCTCGAACAATTGCCGTTTCCGGATACGTTGAAGCGCGTCCCGGAGTATGCCACCACACATCATGAAACGCTTGACGGACAGGGTTATCCGCGCCGATTATCCGCATCCGATTTGTCGATACCCGCCCGGATCATGGCGATTGCTGATATTTTTGAAGCGCTGACCTCAGCCGACAGACCTTATAAACAGCCCTACAAGCTGTCCAAGTCACTCAAAATTCTGCACGACATGAAACTCAAGCGGCATATTGATCCTGACTTATTCGATCTTTTTTTAACCTCGGGAACTTACCGGAAGTTTGCCGAACTGTTTTTGGAGCCGGGGCAAATCGACGATGTCGATATCAGCGCCTTTCTAAGTTCCGCCAGCCATTAAACCGGAGGTTTTTTGAACATTGCACGCCCGCCTTTTCGAGTCGATTCCGCCCAGACAGCCGAAGAGGCCGGCGTCGAAATCGTGCAGGCCTTTATAGCGATCGAAAATCTGCCCGAAAAAGTCAGCCGGGTTTTTGCGACTCTCCTAAGCTGCCTCGATGCTGCGCCGGATGATCCGCTCGCCGTTGCCGGTCATCGCCTGGCCCGGGCCATCGATCATGACGATCCCCGCCTCGACCTGCCCTATCATAATCAACAGCATGTTTGCGAGGTGATGCTGTGTTGTCATTATCTGGCGCGGCGGCTCAACCTGGATCGGCGAGAGACGCTCGAAATCCTGCTGGCCTCGCTCTTCCACGACTTCCGGCATGACGGCACAAGCAATGGCAGCTTACCTTTCCGCTTAGAGCGCAATTCGGTCGTCCTGGCCGAACCTTATTTGCTTGCCGCCGGAGTCACACCGGCCCAACGCCGCAAACTGGCGGCGCTGGTGCTGGCGACCCATCCGAGCGCCGGCCAACCGGTCGCCCATGGCAGCTACAATCACCATCATCATCGCGCGCCGCTGCCGGAAATTCCCGCCGCCGCACCCGAATTGATCGCACTCCACAGCCGCCCCGCCGCCGACCACGCCTTGATCCTGTGCGCTGCGGACATCTTGCCATCGATAGGCCTAACGATAGCTTATGCGCTGGCATTGCAGGAAAAACTGTCTAAAGAATGGGGTGCGGATCTAGGCATTGAGGATAAATTGCGCTTCATCGACAGCACCCTGCCTATTTTTGCCGTTTGCGATTTTTTTGCGCCGAACATTCATCGCCTCAAAGCCTATTTAATGGATCAGCTTCAGACTCAACACAATGCACGCAAAATCGGCTAAGTCGCGCGCAGGCCTTGGGTTCACGCTGCTGACAATTGCCTCTGCCGCATTTCTGCAACTGTCCAATCCTCTCCCGCTGCAAACCCTGCGCAACACGACTTTCGACCAGCTCCAACGCTTCCAGCCGCGCACTTACCAGGATGCACCGGTCAGGATCATCGATATCGATGACGAAAGTCTCAAGCGCCTGGGGCAATGGCCTTGGCCGCGCACTCGCCTGGCCAAGCTGCTTGCGGCCTTGAAGCAGGCGGAACCCAAAGCCATTGCCTTCGATATATTGTTCGCGGAAGCCGACCGCACGTCGCCGCAAGCGATGCTGAATCTCTGGCCGGTTTCCCAGGATCTGCGCCGCCTGCTCGCCAAACTGCCCGACCACGACCGGATTTTTGCCGAGGAAATGGCCGGCAGCCGCGTGGTCATCGGTTTCTCCCCCGATGACACAAGCAGTGCCGAACCCCAACCGCCCCCATCGAAGGCGCGCTTCGTCGAAATCGGCGGTTCGCCGAAGCCTTATCTGCCGCCCATTCAGGGCTTCGTTGCGCCGTTGCCGCCTTTCGAAGAGGCCGCCGAAGGCATCGGCGCCCTCACCTTCATCCCCGATGCGGACGGCATCATCCGGAAAATCCCGCTGCTGCTGAACTATCGCGGCACGCTCGTGCCATCGCTTGCCGCCGAAACCTTGCGCATCGCGCAGCAGGCCAAGAACTTCACGATCACGTCTGGCATCGAGAACGGCGCCGGCATCAGCGAAATCCGCATCGGCAAGATTACCGTGCCGACGACGGCGCAGGGCGAAATCTGGATTCATTACACCCGACCGGAAGCCAGGCGTTTGATACCGGCATGGAAGATCCTTTCCGGGAATATTCCCGCGGCCGAATTGCAAGGCCGCATCCTGCTGATCGGCGCTTCGGCTCAGGGCCTGATGGATCTGCGCTTCAGCCCGCACGGCGACATTATTCCGGGCAGCGAAATTCACGCGCAGGCGCTCGAACAAATGCTGAGCGGCAACCATTTGCTCCGCCCTTCCTGGTCGAATTCACTCGAATTGCTGATCTTTACGCTGAGCGGCGTAGCGGTCGGCCTGATCACTTTGAATGCCGGCGCCCTGGCCTCATTCGGCGTTTTCATGCTGACCCTGGCATGCCTTTGGCTTGGCGCCTGGCAGACCTATCAAAGCCACCATCTGCTCGTTGATCCGATGGTTCCGGGCGCAGGCCTCGGGCTGGTTTTTCTAGTCGCCAGCGTCTTCCGGCACCTATACAGTGAACGCCGGCAACGCTGGGTCAAGGAAGCGTTTTCACGTTACATCTCGCCGAACCGGGTCGAGCATCTGATCGAGCATCCCGAAGCGCTCGAGCTCGGCGGCCGCCGCCAGGTTTGCAGCTTCGTGTTCAGCGACCTGGCCGACTTTACCGGCCTGATGGAAAGCATGGACCCCGGCGAAGCGGTGGCCTTGCTGAATCATTATCTGGACGAGATGATCGCGATCGCCTTTCTGCATCACGGCACGCTGGACCGCATCGTCGGCGATGCGGTCGCGATCATGTTTTCGGCGCCTTTGGAGCAAAAAGACCATCAACGCCGGGCGCTGGAATGCGCGATCGACATGCAGCGTTTCGCCCACCGATACAGCCAGGATTTGAACGCAAAAGGCATCCGCTTCGGACAGACCCGGATCGGCGTCCATACCGGCGAAGTGATTGTCGGCAATTTCGGCGGCAATACCATTTTCGATTACCGGGCGCTCGGCGATCCGGTTAATACGGCCTCAAGGCTCGAAGGCGCGAATAAATATCTCGGCACGTCGATCTGCGTATCGGAAGCGGCGCTGGCCGGCTGCCCCGATATCCCCGCCCGCCCGATCGGACGTTTGCGGGTCAAGGGAAAAACGATTCCCTTGCAGGTTTTCGAACCGCTGGCGGCAGCAGAGGCCGGACACGCAGCGCTGCACGATTATTTGACCGCCTATCAATTGCTGCGCGATCAACAGGCAAGTGCCCTTGATGCGTTCCGGAAACTGACGGCCAATTATCCTGACGATGCGCTCGCGGCTTTTCACCTGCAACGCCTGAGTGCAAACAAAACCGGCGATTTGATTGAATTGACAGGAAAATAAGCTGTAAAAATCTAAAATTGAGCCGAAATGTTCTGAAATTGGCTTAGAATTTCCGCTTCATTGAAAATTAAGGAAAAATTCACCTAAATTGATCGATACAAACCGGCCAAAAGCTGACTGCCACATTATAAGCGTCCGTGGCAGCAGGCGATTCGTTAGCTGCCGGTCGGTTATTGTAGATGCTTGATTGCAAGACCTGGTACCGTAATTGAGTGGTACCGTAATTGAGCTGGTACCGTAATTGGTACGTAACGTCTCTGCCGTACCACCGATCTTGGCAGAAATGGATGAATTGCAGCCCATTCCGAAGTATATTCGTCCTGATACTCCCGTACCATGCGAATTGCCCGTTCCCGAAATTCGGGTGAATAATAATTTGTGGTTTTCTCTTTCATCGCTTCATCTTCTCAAAAGTTGAAGCCTCCATCAAACCCGGGGCGATTCATGCAAGAATTTACAAGCCCATACAGAAAGAGTAGACTTTAAACGCCTGATTTTTTAAGGATGCATCGGAGCGAGAAGACCGAGAGTTCTATCAGCCTTGAATACCAAAGAATTCATGTAACTGAAAAAACCGTCAGAATGCTGGGTGGAATTCCCACTAACAATGAACCCCACAATGTACCCATAGCACTTCAAACCAAGGAGGTATCTATGAAGAGATTCAACTTAAAATTCCTAGCAAGTTGGGTTGTAGTACTGTCGGTTTTCGTTGGCGCTGGAGGGGCACAGTACATCTGTGCTCGATCCAATGCTTCTTTATCATTGTCCGTACATCCTACGGCTTTTATTTAAATATTTTAAAGCCTGGAGAGACAATGGCGAACTTATATAGCATAGGTTACGGAAATCGGCCATGGCAATCCTTTTTGAATCTGCTGAAGGCAAAAAACTGCGAATTTCTTATCGATGTCCGTAGTAGTCCTTACTCAAAGTTCAATCAGTCATTTAGCCGGGAGTCATTGCTTAAGTTATGCAAAGAAGCCGGCATACGTTATGTTTTCATGGGCGATACCTTGGGGGGAAAACCCTCTTCAGAGGAATATTTTGATTCCAGCGGAAAAATCGATTACATCAAATTATCCGAAACGCGAGAATTTCAATTTGGAGTTTCCAGGCTAATTACCGCCAATAATAAAAAATTAGTTTCTTTCATCATGTGTAGCGAACTACGGCCTCAAGATTGTCACCGGACGAAACTAATTGGCGCTGAGCTCAAAGAGCATGGTGTTGAAATTATCCATATTGATGAAAATGATAAAGATGTATCCCAGGAAGAGGTTATTGCTCGTTTGACTGGAGGCCAAGATAATATATTTGAAGCAGACCCAGTTATATCTCGCTCTCGCGGTTCTTATTTGAAAGCCGCAAAATGATCGAGCACATTTTTACAATCGGTGGTTATGGCCACACTTTGAATAGTTTTTTCGGCCAGTTAAGCGAAAATAATATTGAAGTCTTAGTCGATATACGGCAACGCCGCGGAATGCGTGGAATAAAATACGCATTTTTAAACGCCAGTGCACTTCAGGAGGAATTGCGTAATCGCAACATAGCGTATATTCACCTGAAAGAACTAGCACCCACAACAACGATTCGTGATGCTCAAAAATCGTCTGATGTTGCGTCAAAAACAACTAAAAGAGATCGGTCAACTCTGTCTGAATGTTTTATAACGCTATATGAATCAGAGATTCTGAGTAAAAACTCAGAATACGCTTTACAAAAGAAGTTAGAGCCATATAAACGCATCTGTTTCTTCTGTGTGGAGGGCACGCCTAAAGCATGTCACCGAGCACTTGTTGCAGATTGGCTTTCAGCTGCGTTAAAAATCCAAATAACTCACATAGGAGCATTGAATGAGTAGCGTTTTGATTGTTTCTCGCACAAGAATGAAAAACGGAAACGTATGCATTGGTGGTTTCGATATTGAAAGTAAGCAAAGTGTGCGCCTTCTGACGTAAGCGTTCAACCGTACCGCCTATAAAATAATTTTCGTCTGTTGCATCCTGTCCTTTTTTTGTCAGGAGTTTTGGCATGGCTATCACAGCGAAATGGCGTCAGCATATTGAAGCGTGGCAACGTAGCGGGCTATCACAAGCCGCGTATTGCGCCGAGCGGCAACTCAATGTCCGTACCTTCACGGCGCGTTTGAGCGACTATCGCAAATTGCCCCAGCCAGAGTCGGCAGCCTTAATACCGGTGCATGTTCAGCCGTCTGCGCCTGCCGCGATTGTCTTCACGCATGCCCAAGGTCACCGCCTGGAGTTGTCCGCTACCGTATCAGCGCGCTGGGTGGCTGAGTTGTTGCGATGCCTGGCTTGATTGCGAGTCCGGCACAGATCTGGCTGGCGGTGGCGCCGGTCGATATGCGGCGCGGCCTGGATGGCTTAACCGCAATCGTCCAGCAAAGCCTGGGGCACCCGCCTGGCTGCGGATCGGCCTTCATCTTCCGCAACCGTGCCGGCAACCGCTTGCGCCTGTTGCTGTGGGACGGCAATGGGGTTTGGCTGTGCCAGCGGCGGTTGCATCGAGGCAGTTTTGTTTGGCCCAAAGCCTCTGACCCGGTCTTTGCGCTCAGTCAGGCCCAGTGGCAGTGGCTTGTGGCTGGTGTCGATTGGCAACGGCTATCGGCACAACCGTCAACAGAATGGCGGGTGTAAGGCACGGTATTGAAACCTAGTAAAATCAAGGCGTTCAGTGGGTTTATGCAGTATAATAACGGCCATGAATCCCCTCGCCAAACTCGATCAGTTGAACCTGGAGCCTTCGGCAAAAACCGAAGTAGCCGCATTGATTCAAGCGCTGATCGAGCAGGCTGAGCGGGATGCCAAAGCCATTCAGAGCAAAGGCGTCAAAATCGCCGCGCTGACCCACGAGTTGGCGTATTACAAGCGCATCCGTTTCAGCACCAAGAGCGAAGCCTTGGCCCCGCTGCAGCGGGATGTGTTCGAGGAAACCTGGAACACGGATATTTCGGCCATCGACGCGGAAGTCGAGCAACTGCAAGACGCCAGTCCTTGTACCACGGTGGTCCGCCCCAAACGCCTGCGCGCCGGCCGGCAACCGTTACCGTCTCACTTGCCGCGCATCGAACACCGCCACGAACCCGAATCCTGCACCTGCGGGCACTGCGGCCGGGAGTTGGTCAAGATCGGCGAAGATGTGACCGAGCAACTGGATGTCGAGCCGGCGAAGTTCTTCGTCCATCGCCATATCCGCCCGCAATATGCCTGCCGGAGCTGCGAGACCGTGACGGCGGCGTCGATTCCGCCGGCGGTGATCGATGGCGGTCTGGCGGCGGTCGGCTTGTTGAGCTGGGTGATGATCAGCAAATTCCAGGACCATCTGCCGCTCTACCGCTTGGAGCAGATCGCCGCCCGCGACGGCGTGATCTTGTCCCGTTCCACCCTGGCCGACTGGGTCGGACGTCTCGGCGTCGCCTTGGAACCTTTGGCGGATCGCCTGGCCTGGCATCTTCAACAACGGCCGAGTCTTCATGCCGATGAAACGCCGGTGCCGCAACTGGATCCCGGCAACGGCAAAACCAAGAAAGCCTACCTGTGGGCCTACCGCAGCAATGACCTACAACCGGGGCCCAAGATCATCGTCTTCGACTATCAAGCCGGTCGCAGCGGCCGGCATGCCGGGCAGTTTCTAGGCGATTGGCAAGGCCATCTCGTGGTCGACGACTACGCCGGCTATAAAGCCTTGTTTGCGGCCGCCCGCGCCCATCCCGAAACTCGACTTCGGCTTGAGCCATGTATCGAACTGGCGTGTTGGGCGCATGCGCGGCGGAAATTCTTCGACCTGTTCCAGGCCAGCCAGAGCCCGATTGCGCAAGAAGCCTTACAGCGCATCGCGGTGCTGTATGCGATTGAAGCCGAAGGCCAAAGCCTGAGTTCAGCGGAACGCCAACGCCTGCGTGCCGAGAAAAGCCGGCCGGCACTGGCCGGCCTGCACGACTGGCTGCAACGCACCCGAACCCACGCCGCGCCCAATACCGCGACCGCTAAAGCCATCGACTACAGCTTGAAACGCTGGATCGCTCTCACACGCTATGCTGAAACCGGCGATCTGCCAATCGACAACAACCCGATTGAAAACAGCATCCGACCTATCGCTTTGGGTAAAAAGAACTGGCTCTTTGCCGGCTCGGAACGCGCCGGAAAGCGCGCGGCTGTGATTCAAACCTTGCTCGGCACGGCCAAGCTCAACGGCCTCGATCCTTCGGCCTGGCTAAAAGACACCCTCGAAAAACTGCCTACCTGGCCTAACAGCCGTATCGACGAACTACTGCCTTTCGGCAAATCACATTAAATCACGCCCCCATCAACCTCGCTATGTGGTAGGGTTGGACGCTTACCTTCTGACGTCAACCGGAAGCAATCAACCGGGCACATCCCCATATCAAGTTGGGCAGATTTGGAATCTAAATTATTTGCCTAAAAACACAGTTACACCGCCACACGTCGAAGACGTTATGCTTCAAAGTGGCTCGCTCCATTCAAATTTAGCGGGTACAGATTTACAAAATTTCATATTGCACAATTGCAATATTCACAATGGAAGTATCGGCGGCTTATTCGGCGGGGCGCTGCACACGCCAGACGGCCATGCTGCCTATATTGATTCCCAAAACATACCAAATCATAGTGTTTGCTTTTGGAGGACTGATGAGGATCTCGATCATTTCACATCATTTGACAAAGACAAATATCGTTATTTTCGCTTTCCCCTTAACGCCTGTTTTTCGTATGTTGGTACAGAGCCAGTAGTCAATGTGATTCCCGCAGGAACCATAGTTCGTATGTCTCTTGCGAGATGGTGGACTCCACCAGAGGCAGATTCGGAAGCATGCTATTTACAGCTTTCAGGTTGGTACTGATAAAAGCTCGTAATGCTAAATAGCTGGAAAAAAATGGGTTAACAGCTTTATTGTTAGCCCAACACATTGATGCATCCTAAACGGTGCATTGTATATTTTGCATCGTTAGCAATTACGACTGTTCACCAACAACACGCTTTGAATTGGTTACAAAATTTGTTTTCGAAAGGGGAGACTTATAGTAGTCCTCGTCTAAAAATCTTAAAAGCTTCTTTAAATCCGACTTATTTTCTGGGATTTCTATAACTTCTTTTCCATTTTCGCTTACTGTTGAAAATGGAATACTGAAATCGATTGCGACAGCTTTCATTTCATGCAACGGGACATTTTGCAATATCCCACTTTGCTGAACAAGGGATACTTTTCTACGAATCCAAGAATCCGATATTTCTAAGAATCTTTGTGTATTAACACTTTGTATAAGATCAAGTTGCAAAAACTCCACTAAATCATCATCGGTTGCGACTTTAAAATATCCACTAAGATCAAAAATTTGCCGTGCAGAATGAAAACTGTAGAACTTGAGCTTGCCAGATTCCAGGGTTGCTGTAAGCTTGCTGTCAAGAGTTACTCCAATACCTTCTATTTTCTTATACACATTTCCTGAATGGAAAATTGAAAGACCATTAGTAGATAAAATTTTTCTCCTGTCAAAATTTTGCAACAAAACTTTTATATTTCCTTCTTGGGTCTCGTACCCCGTAAAAAGTGCCTTTATTTCCAGAAAAAAATCTTCGGTGGGTTCGACTGGCTCAACACCTAACGGATTCCTAATACCTTCTCCCAACTCATCAATATCATCATAATTATTGATATATAAAATCTCTCCAGCTTCAGGCTTATATTTCCCATCAAACTCTATTTCTTCGTCAGTCGCGTCAAATTTTTCTTCTTGGACTTTAATATAAAAAGTTAACTCAGATTGCACCGGATTTGATAACTCAAACTTCACAATTCTTTTTGCAGGATTATTCGTTAAGGCAAAGAGGCTTAGTGTCATTACTTTACTCCATCAACATTCCATTAGATATTTTCTTAACATAACTAATATCTCGAGGACTTCTGATGTTTTCACTCGTTATAAGTATATAAACCATTCCGTCCGAAGATTCTACCTTATAAAATCTAAATTTTATTAAATATAAAATTGGATGCGATGGTATATTTGAAATAACCCATGCTACCAAAAAAATAACTACAATAATTAAAGTTGTTAAGAAAAAATCTACTTCTGCAATTTTCATGATTACAGGCGCTGCGTAGCTTCCAATAAACACCAGCAAAAAGTAATCAGCTGACTCAACTTTTTTTGCTACAAACTTTAAGATTTCAGCTTCTCTTTTTACCAGCGCAAGAATCAACAATGGCAATAAAGTCCCTAAAGCCGAAATAACTGTTAATTGAACAACCAAAGAGTCTACATCACCCCTTGAGTAGCATCTAACGCCCGCTAATACAAGGAGAGTTGGCGAAAAAGCTGATACAAAAAGTATGGTTTTTAACCAATTCCTCATTCCTCACGTCCTCTGGCTAACAATTAATTATTCAGACAGGCCAAAGCCGCTGGCTGGTCAGGGCCGTAGTCTGGGTTGAACAACGTGAAACCCAGCAGATGCTTTGAAATAACCGAGTTTCTTTGCATTCAAACTGCCCTTTGGATTACGATACTTATCAGCTTCGAAGCTGGGTTTCATTATCATTCAACCCAGCCTACTTTTGCAAACTCAACATAAGCTTTGTGTCAATTTGCAGTCATTGGCAAATTAAACCGATTGTCGCTTAAGGGTCGGAAGCTGCCTACCGCGCTGCGACAAAACATGATGAAAGAGTATCACACGGTGGGGGATTGATGATCGAAAGATAGGCGTTAATCACTAGGAACCTGTGACCATTTGTTCCATTCGCTACAAAGCTTTCTAAACGAGCGACTACGGTCAAACGCTAGCTGCAAGTCTATTTGCGCGGAAAACGCCGGTTGATCGGTGGTTTCGCCATACGAACGGTCGGCCATGCAAGCCTCGATCCAGCCCTTGGCATCGCGCGGTCGTTCTGGATCGACGGCCTTTGCCGGGTCATAATTGAAGCCTCGATTTCCCTGCAGCGATTCGGCGGCTGCGATAAACCAGGCTTCGTACTCCCTATTTGCCAACACCACAGAAATTTTCCGGTGTGGTGCGATACTTTGGGCGCGGAGCAAAGTCTTTTGACCCAGTTCGGCGGGGCAGTCATCGTCCGCATCGAATAGGATTAATATCCAGCCTTCATCGCCGCATTTATTGGCGGCAAGGCTGAGGTGGCGACTAAATTCCTCGTCCTTGTTTAGGAAGCGGTCGCGGCGGACACGAATCGGGTGGCCTACATCGACGTATATATCCGGAGTTAACCACTCGTTGAGTCGCCGTAGTAGGACAGGTAAAGCGATGACTTCGCCATCGCCCTCCACAATCGCGGTCACATTGATCACGGCTGGCTGTCTCCGAATAAATCGGTTTGTTTTTGTTCTTGTGCTTCCAGTTGTTTGCGGTCGGGAGCCAGTTGATTTAGGCGCAGCAACTCGCCGGCAGAGAACAGTGAATCTCGAATCGCTTGCCGAGACGCTTCGTCGATCGGGCCGATCCGGGTTTCGCCTTTATCGGAAACCACCGACAATAAAGAATCGGCGCTCAATTTCAGGTCGTCGAGCAGGTCCGGACTGTGACTGGTGACGATGATTTGAGTTTCTTGCGAAGCCCGATTCAACGCTTCGCGCAAAGCTGAACTTGCCGCCGGATGTA
Organism: Methylomicrobium lacus LW14; assembly: GCF_000527095.1. Taxonomy (NCBI): domain Bacteria; kingdom Pseudomonadati; phylum Pseudomonadota; class Gammaproteobacteria; order Methylococcales; family Methylococcaceae; genus Methylomicrobium; species Methylomicrobium lacus. Next base: position 2,411,316 of record NZ_AZUN01000001.1, read on the forward strand.
ACGCCGTCTCCGGCTCTTCGATGCCAATCAAGGTGGGGGCGTAATCCCGGTTACCTTGAAACAGTGCAGCCAATATTCCCAATGCCCTTAAGGTGCCGTCAGACATGTTTTGCGCAAGAAAACGCCAGGGATGCTTGGCGCCGGCCATGTCCTGACGAAATTCAAGGGTTTCCATCGGGCCAATGGGCTTACGTTTTACACCATGAACCATAGGTACGACGGTTTGCAAATATTCCTGGATGATGGCCATGCGTTCCGGAGATACTCTTTCTAAGTGCCCAATGACACTAGCAATGTTTTCGCCAACCGGTTTAAGTAATCTACCCTCTTGCGGTTTCTGCAGTTCGCGCATTAACTTGGGATTCAAATTGTAAAATCCCATTGTTGAGAACAGGTCGAAAACCGGACGAAATTCGGTCAAGCCGGAAGCGGCTACCAAAGCCAAACGGTCGGAGGTCACGGTAGGGAACGTCGCCTCGCTACTGTTGCGCAGTTTGCCTTTATCGATCTGGAAAAACGGACCTTTACCGATACCCTCCAATACGCATTCCTCGGTTTGCACTTCGTAGCCTTGGCCGGAAAGTGCTCCAACATTGAAGGCGTAATGTCCTTTTTGCCCATTAGCTAGTGAGAATTCCAGACGAATGCCGAAATGGTTTGGATGGCCGCTGGAATATCTGCGTACTTCCGAAAGTCCTCCGCGTTCGTTTAATGCGCTGTCCAACGAACTTGTTAAGGCATCTCGTACCAAGTGTAAGGCATCGAGGAAATTGCTTTTACCAGAACCGTTTGCCCCCACTAAATAGGTGAGTTGGTCCAATTTTACGTTGCAATAACCAATACTTTTGTAATTTCGTAATACGACGCAGTTGATACGGGCATGGGCCATGGGGTTAGGTTCTCTATATTTTGATGTACGTTAACGGCAATTGAACTGCTTGGCCAAGCTCGGTAATTGACACCTGCTTTTTTCCGTCGCACTGTATCAACAGCGTTCAAGTCATTAGCGATAACGTACTCGGAGGAATATTGACCTCAAAATGTGCGATTACGCAAGCTAATCGCACTCACATTTGCAAATGAAAGCTTATTTGCCCTTATCTTGTTCTTGCAAATGAGTGCATATTGGCGGAAAAGGGTAGAAAGCTGCCTATCAATATCAGAGCCAAGTGTGCCTAATTTTTGGAACGCGATGCGTTCTACCGTCAATCTGCGCTACGATCAGTGCCATTCAGCCAATCCAAATACTTCGCGACCCCCTGCTTGACGGTCAGGAATTCTTTCTGATAACCGGCCTCTCTAAGGCCTGAAATATCGGCCTGGGTATAGCTCTGATAAGCGCCCTTCAAATGATCCGGGAACGGGATGTATTCGATCTCGCCCTCGCCGTGCCAGTCGATTACCGCCCTGGCGACCTGATTGAAGGTCTCGGCCCTGCCGGTGCCGACGTTGAAAATGCCGCGTTGCTCCGGGTGATCGAAAAACCAGAGGTTCACGTCGACCACGTCGCCGACATAGACGAAATCGCGCTTCTGCTCGCCGTTCGCGTAGCCGTCGACCCCTTCGAACAGGCGGGCTTTTTTCTGCTCGCTCACCTGGCGGTTGAAATGGAATGCGGTGCTGCTCATCGCGCCCTTGTGCTGTTCGCGCGGCCCGTAGACGTTGAAATAACGGAAGCCGGCGATCGGAATCCGGCTCTCGGGCAAAATCTTCCGCACATACTGATCGAACTGAAACTTCGAATAGGCGTACATGTTGATTGGCTTTTCGCAGGCGCGCTCGACCCTAAAGCCGTGCTCACCGCTGCCGTATACCGAGGCGGACGAGGCGTAAAGGAAGGATGTATTTTTTGCGATGCACCAATGCAAGATGCGCTTCGAGTAATCGTAATTGTTCTCCATCACGAAACGGCCGTCCCATTCGGTCGTCGCGGAACAGGCGCCCTGATGGAAGACCCCCCGCACCTGATTCAGGAAGCACGGCGAGTCGAGTTTATGAAGAAACTGGTCCTTGTCCAGATAATCGGCGATGTCGAGATCGGCCAGATTGTGCATCTTGCGGCCGTTCAACAGATTATCGACCAGCAGGATATTGCGCTCGCCGCGTTCGTTCAATGCCTTGATCAGATTGCTGCCGATAAAGCCGGCGCCGCCCGTGACTACGATCATGCTGTTCCCCTCGCCTTGTTGATCATCGATGTCGTCGATTGCCCGTCGACGAACTGCAAAATTTTGACTTCGCCGCCCGCCTTGATCACGCAGTCGCCGCCGGCGACCTGATCGGGCATGTAATCGCCGCCCTTGACCAGCACATCCGGCAGCAGGCGGCAGTAAAGACGCTCGGGCGTTTCTTCCTCGAAGGCGACGACCCAATCGACGCAGGCCAGCGCCGACAGCACCGTCATCCGCTCCTTCAGGCCGTTGATCGGGCGCGACTCGCCTTTCAGTTGTTTGACCGACGCATCCGAGTTGACCGCCACGACCAGGCGGTCGCCGAGCGCTTTCGCCTGCTCCAGATAGGTCACATGACCCGCATGCAGGAGGTCGAAGCAGCCGTTGGTCATGATGACCTTCTCGTTGTGCGCTTTCGCGCGCGCGACGATGTGCATCAATTCGTCTTCCGAAACGATGCCGTACAGCGCGCCGCGGTCGCCGTGCAGCCCCCGGCTCAGTTCCTCGACCGAGACGGTCGAGGTGCCGAGCTTGCCGACCACGATGCCGCCGGCCAGATTGGCCAGGCACATCGCCTCGCGCAGCGGCAGATCGAGCGCCACGCCGAGCGCCATCACCGCGATCACCGTATCGCCGGCGCCGGTCACATCGAACACGTCTTTCGCCTGCGCCGGCAGGGAATGCGTTTCGCTTTCCTGAATCAAGGTCATGCCGGCTTCGCCGCGGGTCAACAGCAGGCTTTGCATCATGCAGCGCTGCAACAGCTCCTGGCCTTTGTCGAGAATGTCGCGCTCGCCCGCGCAAGCGCCGGCCACCGCGAGAAATTCGGACAGGTTCGGCGTGATCACATCGGCAAGCCGGTAGCGCAGGTAATCGACGCCCTTCGGATCGACCAGCACTTTCAGCCCGGCCTGTTTCGCGGTCGCGATATGGTGCGTCACATCGGCCAGCGTACCTTTGTCGTAATCCGAAAACACGACCGCCTGATGGTCAGGCAGATGCTTTCTGAGTTTGGTCGTCATCGCCTCGCGGTCGAAAGCGATCGGCGTATCTTCGAAATCGAGCCGAAGCAATTGCTGATGCTGAGCCATGATGCGCAATTTGCAGATGCTGCGCGCGCCTTCCGCGATCACGAAATCGCAAACGACGCCCTCGGCTTCGAGCAGTTGCTTGATCGTCTGGCCTTCGGCGTCATCGCCGACCACCGCGAGCAGGGTCACCTTGCCGCCGAGCTTGGCGATGTTCAGCGCCACGTTGCCGGCGCCGCCGATGCGTTCTTCGCTGCCTTTGACCTTGACGACCGGCACCGGGGCTTCCGGCGAGATGCGCGCGGCCTGGCCGGACCAGTAGCGGTCCAGCATCACGTCGCCGACGACGATGATCCGGGCGCGGCTGAAATCAGGCGTTGTCGCGATCACTAAAAGCCTCCTCGACCAGACCGCACCACCAGTGCCCGATTAAAATGTGCGCTTCCTGAATCCGCGCGGTAACCTGTTCCGGCACTACCACCGACATCGTCGCGATACCGGCCAGCATGCCGCCGCCGCAGCCGGTCAGGCCGATCACCGCCATGCCTTTGTCGATCGCCGCCTCGGCCGCGTTCAGCACGTTTTTGCTGCACCCCGAGGTCGAAATCGCGATCAGGCAGTCGTTTTCGTTGCCGAGCGCTTCGACCTGGCGCGCATAGACGCTGTCGAAATGATAGTCGTTTGAATGCGCGGTCAGAATCGAGGAATCGGTCGTCAACGCGATCGCCGCCAAGGGCCGCCGGTGCTTTTCATAGCGGACTACAAACTCGGCCGCGATATGCTGGCAGTCGGCCGCGCTGCCGCCGTTGCCGCACAACAGGATTTTGCCGCCCTGCTTGAGCGTATCGACTAAGAGCTCACCCGCCGACTCGATCACGTCGCTGCGGGTCCTGAGCTTTTCGATCATCGCCTGATGCTGTTCAAGCTCGGCCATAAATGTTTTCAAAATAACGTCCTCTCAATACTTTTAAGACAGGTCAATCAGGTAATATCGTCTTCGGCGGGTTCTTTAAACTGCAACTGGTGCAGCCTCGCATAAGCGCCGTTCCGCGCGAGCAATTCCCGATGCGAGCCGCGCTCGACGATGCGGCCATGCTCCATGACCAGAATCATATCAGCATTTTCGATCGTCGATAACCGGTGCGCGATCACCAGCGTGGTTCGGCCCCGCATCACTTTTTGCAGCGCCGCCTGAATGTAGCGCTCCGATTCGGTATCGAGCGCCGAAGTCGCCTCATCCAGAATCAGAATCGGCGCATCCTTCAACAGCGCGCGGGCCAGCGCCAGACGCTGCCTTTGTCCGCCGGACAGCTTGACGCCGTTCTCGCCGATTTCGCTATCGAGCCCCAGATCGAGCTTGTCGACGAACTCCAGCGCATACGCATCGCGCGCGGCGGCCTCGATTTTTTCCCGCTCGCTGCCGGCCATGGCGCCATAGGCGATATTGTTCGCGATCGAATCATTGAACAGGATCACCTGCTGGGTGACCAGGGCGATCTGCCGGCGCAGATTGGCCAGCTTATACCGGTTGATCTCGATGCCGTCGAGCAAAATCTCGCCCTGTTCATGGGGATAGAAGCGCGAGATCAGATTCGCGAATGTGCTCTTGCCGCCGCCGGAAGCGCCGACCAGCGCGACCGTCTGGCCCGGCTCGATCCTGACGCTAATATCCTTCAGCGCCCAATCGTTGGCGCCCGCATAACGGAACGACAGGTTTTTGAATTCCAGAGCGCCCTGGCTGCGACCCGTTTCGTAGTCGCCCTGATCCGGCTCGCCTTTCTCGTCCAGAATATCGAACAGCGATTCGGCCGCCGCGATGCCTTTCTGGATTTCGCTGTTCGCATCGCTGAGTTGGCGGATCGGCCGCGGCAGCAAGAAAGCCGCGGTCAGATAGCCGACGAATTCGCCGACACTGGCCTTCTGCATGAAGAACAGCGCCAGATACATCATGCCTGACAGCGCGATCGCGATGATTAACTGCATCAACGGATTATGGATCGCCATCGTGGTCGCGAGCTTCAACGATTGCCGCCGGTTATACTGGCTGCTTTCGAGAAAACGTCGTTTCTCGTAGGCTTCGCCGCCATAGCTGCGCACGACCCGGTGGCCGCCGACCAATTCGGAGGTGATATGGGTCATGTCGCCGACCGACTCCTGAATACGCTTGCTGATCATGCGCAGCCGCTTGCTGACATAGGTGACCGACACCGCAATGATCGGCGTGATCGCGACAAATACCAGCGACATCTGCCAGTTCGTGTAAAACAAATAAATGACCAGACCTATCGAGGTCATCCCTTCGCGCACGAAGGTGCGCACCGAATCGGTGGTCGCCCGGGTGACTTCGCCGACATTGTTCGTGATTCTGGCGATCATGTAGCCGCTGTTGTTCGAATCGAAGTAACTGGTCGGCAGTTCGGTATATTTATTGAAAATCTGACAGCGCAGCGCATGCACGACATTGGCCGACACTTTCGCGAGAAAGTAATTGCCAAAAAAAGCACCGATGCCGTGGAACACGATCAAGCCGCTGAACAGCAGCGGCAGATAAAACATGCCTTCGCGCGTTTCGGTTTGCAGGGTATCGATGATGTGTTTGACCAGCGCCGCAAACAGCGTCTGCGTCCCCGAATACAGCAGGAAGCCCAGGATACTGATCAGAAACAGCCCCCGGTGCGGGATCACATAGCGCAATAGCCGCTTGTAGACTTGGGCGCCGGCTTTTTCTTGGGTTTTTTTATTGGCTTTCATGTTTTATCGCGCCGGTACGGAAGGCAAATATTGAGAGACGCCGCGCTCGGCAACCGTAAACTCCTGCCGTGCCAGTCGTTCCATTAAACGCTGATAGTTGATGTCCTGGCGGCTTTTGTCGTGATGCGGATGCCACAGGTGCAGAACCGGCACCGCAAAACGGCCTTCCTTGCGCCGGATGCCGGCATGGATCAGCCGGATCACCAGATCGGAATCTTCGTAACCCCAGCCCTCGAACAGCTCGTCAAAGCCATTCACCGCGATAAAATCGCTTTTCCAGACGGCCAGATTGCAGGTCATCGCCTTTTCCCATTTCTGCGGCTGCAAAAGACGCAAAGGTCCGAGCGGCAATTGCAGCAGCGGGAGAACCCGGTTGATCTTATCCTGAAGCCTGAGCAGGCAGAAATAGGGCCAATTCCGCAAATAAAGCGGCAATGGTTTGTCTAATACTTCGGCGGTAAAAGCCTGGCTCAATAGGATCCGGTTGCCGGGCACGAAATGGCCGGCTTCCGCCAGCTGGCGATGCTTCGAAATAAAATCGGGCCGCATCAGGCAGTCCCCGTCGACAAAAAGCAAATAATCCCCACGGCTAAGCGCGGCGGCCTTGTTTCGAATCGTGCCGGCGCGGAAACCTTTGTCTTCATGATGAACATAGTCGACAGGCACCTGCGCCTCCGCGCAATAGCGCCGCGCTTTGTCGAGATTCTCGGGACGCGAGCCGTCATCGGCGATGAGGATTTCAAAATCACGGTCGGTCTGCGCGCATAAACTGTCCAGGCAGAGTTTCAGCGCCTCCGGCCAGTTATAGGTGGTCACGATCACGCTGATCCGCTTCATTTCGGCCCTAGGTTGCGGTTTTGCAGTTCCCAAAGCTTCAGGTACTTATAATAAGCGCCTTCCGCATTCGAAACGGCCAGCATGAAGCCTTGGCGTCCGTCCAGGATAGACGCCTTGATGCAATAGGTGCGGATAAACGTCCACAAGGCTTTCAATACCGCCTTGCTCAGCGAGGAACGCACGCCTTTTCGCTGCAGCATCTCCGCGCCCAGGGTCGAATAAGCGTTGACCTTATGCAGGACCTCCCCCAAATCGACAAAGGCCTCGTGCAGAATCGGCGATTTGAAGCGGCCGATCTCGCCTTCGACGATGACTCGTTCATGCACGACCGCATCGGTGAAGCGGCCCGACTCACGGCGGAACAGCCTCAGCACATAATCCGGCCACCAGCCGCCATGGCGAATTGCTCTGCCGCAGTAATCGGACAGGCGCGGAATTTCGAAGCCGCTCAACTGTGCCGATGCGATAGCCTGTTCGATTTCCTGCCGCAATTCAGGGCCGACCACCTCGTCCGCATCGATCGACAAGACCCAATCGCCTTGCGCCTTGTCGAGCGCGCGCTGCTTCTGTATGCCGAAGCCCGGCCAATCGGTTTCGAAAACCTTGTCGGTAAAGCGGCGGCAAATCGCCACCGTCTCGTCGCTGCTGCCGGAATCGAGCACGATGATCTCGTCGGCCCAGGCGACCGATTCCAGACAGCGCCCGATGTGCGCGGCCTCGTTTTTGGTGATCACAATCACACTAAGCACGGTCTGTCTTCGCCTCCTGGGTGGACTGTCGCGCCAGCAAACAGCCGACAAAAAACGCCAATAAATTGCCTTCCGGAAAGGTTTTGAAGTTTGAATTAAACAGGCTGCTGGCGGCAATCGCGACTAACACGCTCGCCGCAATCGCTCCATAAGGTTGCTGGGCCGCGCCCTGTCTGACCGCCGTAAAGATATACGCTAAAAACAGCAGCAATCCGACCAAGCCATTTTCCACCCAGACAAATAAAAACTGATTATGCGGATCGGTGGCGGGCTCGCCGCGCCAATCCTGATATTTGGGGGCGACATGCGCGCTATAAACATTCTTGAAAGACGAGGTTCCGTAACCGAGCACCGGTTTATTTTTTATCAATTCCCAGGCGTTTTGATAAAAAACGACGCGGACTCCCATCGAAGTCACTTTTTCACTGCTTTGATAATGGGTGATTTCTTCCACGCCGAGCTGGATGCGCTGTTGCAAGGTGCTCGAAGTCAATAGAACCAGCGCAAGGGCAAGAGTGGCAACGCCCAGTATGTGCGGAATTTTCTTATAGCCGTACAGGTTGATAAACGCGAAAACCGCCGCGACAGGCAAAGCGAGATAGCCGCTCCGGGAAGGGCTGATAAAGAAAACATTCAGTAAAAATAACGCCAACATCCCCAGCAATATGCGCTTCTTTTGGATGCTAAGCGCTTCTTTGAGCAGGAAAATACAACATAACGCGGCGACCACGAAGGCCATGCTTTGCGAAGAGTGGTTGGTCATAAAGATGCCGGCTTCTCCCCGCCCCTTGATCGGAATATCCAGTAACCACAAAGGAATCGCAACCACCGCGCCGAATGCCATCACGGCCAAATAGTATTCAACAAAGCGCTTTTTCCATAACGTTTGATAAAAAATCCCCAATAGCACGAAGGTGTAAACTAATTTTTTCCAACTCGTGAGCGTGGTTATTTTTTCCGCCCAAGACGTATCCGCATACAAACTGCCGATAATCAGCCAGGCAAAAAACAGCAACAGCATTTTTCCGGCAGGCTGCGCGGCGGAAAGTTTAAGGCCCTGCCAGATCTGTCCGGACATCAGCCAGGTCAAAATCATCACAACGCAAGCCACGCTGGTCACGGCGGTCGACATGGGCGCGGCAATCGCCGCGATGATCGCCAGATAGCGGCAGGTTTGGAGAGATTTCTCGGCCACAGCGGAGTAAGAAAACATGGTTTTTTGAATTATCTCCATAATTGGTAAATATATTTGCGCTTTAACTTTTCGAAGTTAAACAACACTTTTTGCAGCCACGTCGGCGGCGCCGGCTCGACGGCGCTGTCAAACAGTCCATTTTTACTGCCTTGCTCAACCACCGGGTCCTCCAGCCAAACGATTTGGATGCCTAGCTGTCTGTCGATTCTATCAAATTGATTATCGATGGGGTCGCTGATCTTGTGCGCCGTGATCCAGTCCAACCTTTTACGTGCGGTGGCCGAATCAATGATGAAGGAATCGGTAAAACGGCCGCGCGCGCCGAGATAAAGATATTGCCCCGGTTTGCGTTGACTCTTCGGCGTAAAAAAATTCCCGCCCGAACCGATGTAGATGACTTTTTCGCCCGAAAACTGCCCGCTTTGCGCCAATGCCCGCGCCAATCCCACATGAAAATCTTTAGCGAAAACCGCATCGTCTTCCAGGATCAGATTAAACGGACTGTCGTTTTCGACCACTTTCTGCAAAGCCACAACATGCTTCAAAGCGCAGGATTTTTGCGCCGCAGACAAGTTGTTCTCTTTCGTGAAATAGCGGTCGACGATGTCATCGCTCAACTCATCGGCATCCCAATCAAAAATGAACTCCGCTTGCAGGCCCGCTTCCGCAAGCTGCTTTTCCATGAATGCGCGGCGTTCGGTGAATGCCTTCACGTTAAGGACATAGACATGATCGAGTTGCTTTGGAGTTTCTGTGCGCATTATTTTTGGCTCTCAATTGGCAGACTGAACGTATCCCGGACCGAAACCTGGTTCATTTTATCGGCCCAACACTTGTCTGATTCTATGTTTAACGGTTGCAGAAGGAAGACTATCCAAACACCGGCTCCGGCTTTGCCTGTGCCTGTCACAACCTTCCAAATCGCACGGCACACAGTCGCCCTGGCCTTGGATCAGAGACACATTATTCACCTGCTGGTCGCCGACTTTTTCGAACGGATTGCGATCTTGCCGGTAATCGCAAGGCCAGGGCGCCCATTTGACCGGATTGGTCGGCCCGAACAGCGCAATGACCGGAACCCGCGTCGCGGCCGCCAGATGGGTGATGCCGGTGTCGGGACCGATGAAACAGCGTGCGCCGGCGATGACGTGCGCCAATTGCGCCAATGTCAGCTGCCCGGCCAGATTGACCGTATTTTCGGGCAGGCGCTTTTGCAGCTCGGCGACGAACCGGATTTCCTGCTCCGCAGGGCCTCCCGACAACACCAGCTGCAAGCCAGCCTCCGCCAGATAGCGGCCGATGTCCGCCCAGCCGTCCAGCGGCCACTGTTTGTAGGTCCATTGCGGATAAGGATGCAGCACCGCATAGGCGCGATCCTCGGCAATCCAAGCTTCTGGTGCTGCCGCTTCGCTCCTGGGCGGAACCAGCGCATAGCAGCGGGGAATCGCCAGCAAATCCGCCAGTTTCAGGTTTTGTAAAACGGTATGCGTATTTTCGTTGTCATGCTCGACATGGCCTTGCAAAAAATAGCGCTTCCACCAGCCGGTCTCGCCTTTAGGCGGCACGACTGCGATACGCTTCGGCGCGGCCAGCAGACTGTACAGGAACGGACGATCGCCCGCCTGCACCGCAACGGCCAGATCGTAGCGCCTGAATATGCGCTGGGTCAGGCTGCGGAGTTCCTTAAATGTCGGGCGATTCGGCGTCATAATGATCTGATCGATATCGGCATTGCCTTCGAACATTCCGGCCGTATTCCGGAAGATCAGCATGTCGATCTTTGCCTCGGGATAGGCCTGTTTGAGCGAATGCAGCAGCGGCGTCGTCAGCAAGGCGTCGCCGAGATAGCGCAAGGCGATCAGTAAAATCCTCGCAGGAGGACGTTTGAACACTATTCGGTTAGCCATCGGCTTCCTTGGCTTTGCGATCGGTCTATTCGCTGCTCGCGCCCTGCCAGGCACGCTTATCCGCTCTCGCCCGCCAGCGTCCGCCCAGCGTTTTGGCAAACGCCAACACGCGCGGCGCGCCGCCCAATGCGACCGCATCGACCAGACAATACCAGGCGGCGACGCCGCTCGGCGGATTGCCTTGCGGCAAATGCAAAACCGGATCGATCGAGGCCCATTTCCAGGTGCCGACCGCGGTGCCGATCAGCTCGAGCCAGGTGGTGATAAAAAACGCCGCCAGATAGACCATCGGCGAGCGGCCTTTGAATAGATAAATCAGGAACACCACAAACAGCAGCGCGCCGACCCAATCGCCCTGTTCGCTGAGGCCGCTGATGCCCCAGAACGACCAGGCGCCGCAGACCAGCACCACGAAAGCGGCGATTTCGCGCGCGTAGGTCTGGAACAAGCCGGAACGCGCCAAGGCGACGGCGGTCAGATAGACCATGCCGTGGCCGGGCGGCACATAGGCGGGCACGTTATGATAGCGGTAGGTATAGCCGCCCATGAACGGCGAGGCGAAGTGTTCGCCGATTGTCGCGAACGCGACCGCGATCGCGACCTGCACCCGAATTTCCTTGTTTTCGCCGAGCAGCAGGCCGATCAAAAATACCCAGCCGCAAACGCCCAGCGCATTCTGTTTTTCGATGCCCGCCGTCGCATCGCTGAGCAGACAGATCGCGACACAAAAAAAGGTAAAGCCGGCAATGAAATAATCGCGTTTTCGATGGCTGTAGGCAACTCCTGCCTTCGGAAAATGGCGTAACACACGTACCTCGATGGATTGTTTAATCGAATGCCCAGGCAATCGCGCCGTAACGGCCGAGTTTGCCGAGCAAGATGATCAGGGCGCCGGACAACAGCGGCAATTTCAGCCAGCCGCCCGCGAAACACAGCGCATCGCCGATCACCGGCAGCCAGGAGAAAAACAAAGCCCAAACGCCGCGTTTTTGGACTAGAGTCAGCGCTTTTTGGGATTTCTCCGGCAGCAGCCCGGCGACCGGGTAACGCTTCGCGGCCAGCATGCCGAGTCCCCAGGTCGTCATCGCGCCGAGCGTATTGCCGAGCGTCGCGACGCCGACCAATTGCAGGGCCGGATGCCTACCTTCCGCGATCAGGTAGGCCAACACCGCTTCGGAGCCGCCCGGCGCGATCGTGGACGACACGAAGGCGCTGACGAACAGGCCGCCGATTTCTAACCAGGCTTCTGTCATTTTTAATTCATAATAAAAAACCCCTGCGTGCGCAAATGCAGCAGGGGTTTTATGGGATAACTCAAAGGCTTAACCGCCCGGCAACATCTTCGATTTATTCGACGTAATCTTCTTGACCAGTCTGGCGATAGCGCCCAAGACAAACCCGATCAAGTGACGCAGCAACACGAACGCATGCGTGACCGCTTCCGAAAAGGTCATGCCCTTGAAGGCGCGGGCCAAGGCCGGCGCCAACAAAAAGCCGATCGCGAGCCCGATCACGGTAATGCCGGAAACGAAAGAATCTTCCTGTGGAGCCGCGGCAGTAGAGCCCGCAGGCGCCGAAGCATCCGCCGGGGCGGCAGCCGCCTTGGCGGCCGGTTTCGCAATCACCGGAATGCCGCTGTCTTGATAATCGTCCTGAATTTCATAGGCCGTGACGCCGGGAATGCTCGGCAGATCGCCGCTGCCCGCGCCGACTTTCAACTGGCCCTTCATGCCTTTTTCCATGTGCTGAGCGATGTCGCAATGCACCAGGTAGGTTCTGTCGCCCGGAGGCAGAATCAACGTGCCGGAAATCTTGGCGGGACCTGAGACTTCCAGATGAAACATCCCTTTAGGATAGAGATATTTCGGTAGCCCGTGCATCATCCATTGATGCCGGATGTTATCTTCATTGATAAAATTAACCGTCAATTTGGTGCAAGGCTTGAACTGATATTCCTGGGTATCGAACGCAAACATTCTGCCCGGAAATTTCTCGGCATATTTATGGCCCGCGTGCACGGTGATTTCCTTCGTTTCGGAAATCTTGTCGCAACCGCCCGGCAGCGTTTCGGTATTTTGCCCCATCACCATGCCGCCGCCCATGTCCATCAAGTGGCCGGCGCCGTGATCCATCAGCATCTTGTTATGGTCTTCATATTCCTGTGCCGCGAGCGGCGCAGCAGCCCCCAAAATCAGCGCTCCGGCCAACAATAATTTCACCATTACCTTACCTCAAATGACTTTTCGACGATTCCGCGTTAACGCCCGCGCGCACGGGAACGTTAACGCGAATAAAACCGAGCCCTTATGGGCCCCAAAAACTAGGATTTCTTCTTGCCGATCAACGAATTAACCGTATTTCTGACTGGCGCGCTCGATAGATACAGCACGTAAAGGCCGCCCAATACAAACAGGACATACAACACAAAATTGGATGTGCTTGTCTTGGCGCCGGTGCCGGCGGTGAAGCTCATGTGCGCATCCAGACGCTCGCCTTGATCAGGCACCAGCGTGATGTGAATCAAATATTTGCCCGCATCCGGCACGCCGTTCGGCAATTCCAGATTGACGGTGCCGGATGAATGCTTTTTGCTGGGTAAAAAGAAGACGCGGGTGCCTTCCGGCTCCTTGGTCACTTCGAACTCAATCGACATTTTCCGGTATCTCATGTCCTGATAGTCGAAAACCAATTGGGTCGGGGTATTTGTACCTGGCAGCTTGCCGCAGAACTCCTCGGCCGGATAGGATTTAGGCTGATAAGCGGTGTAATGAATCCAATGGCTGGGTTCCAGTTCGAATTTACATTGGTCGGTATCGGTGCCCGCCGCGCCGCCGTGCGCCCAGACCGCAGCCGACAACAGCAAAGCCGAAAGCCCTAGAAAACCCTTTGCAAAAAAATGTGCTCTGTTCATAATGCCTTCCAGTTTTGATAGATTATTATAATTTAAACAACAAGCTCTATTCAGCGCTTGAACTCCTCAAAATAACCCTATTTCGAATAAAGCCAATTGCCAGCGGCCCACTCTAGCACATCAAAACCCTTAAATTCAAGGCAATGATGATCACGCGCGAACGTAACAAAGCCAAACGCCATGACCTGCCAATGTTCTATTGCCATGGAACCCTCATTTCCGTAGACTTACGCCACATTATTCGGATTATTCAAACTGGAGTCCCTAAAAAATGTCGTTATTGACTAATTCTAAAGCCTGGACCGCACTCAAAACCCACTTTCAGCACATTCAAAACGATTCGATGCGGGATGCTTTCAGGAGAGACCCGGAGCGTTTTAAAAAGTTCTCTCTCCAGCTCAACGACATCATTTTCGATTACTCCAAAAACCGCATCAACGAAGAAACCGTCTCATTGCTCGTCGAGTTGGCGGAAAGCCAAGGCCTCAAGCAAAAAATCGAGGCGATGTTCAGCGGCGAAATGATCAACACGACCGAGCGCCGCGCGGTTTTGCATACCGCTCTGCGCAATCGCAGCAATGATCCGGTTTATTTTGCCGGCAAGGATGTGATGCCGGATGTGAATCGGGCCTTGGCCAAGATGCGCGTCTTTTGCGATCAGGTCAGGTCCGGCGCCTGGAAGGGCTATACCGGCAAGGCGATCACCGACATCGTCAGCATCGGCATCGGCGGTTCCGGCCTCGGACCGAAGATGGTTTCGGCGGCGCTGAATCCGTACGGCTCGGACAATCTCAAAGTCCATTATGTATCGAATGTCGACCAGACCGATCTGGTCGAAGTGCTGAAACCGTTGAATGCCGAGACGACCTTGTTCGTGGTAGCCTCGAAGGTATTCAACACCCAGGAAACCATGATGAACGCCAGATCGGCGAAAAACTGGTTTCTTGACCGGCTCAAATCCGAAGAGGCGATCGCGAAACATTTCGTCGCGATCTCGACGCATGCGGAGAATGTCGCCAAATTCGGCATCGATCCCGACAACATGTTCGAATTCTGGGACTGGGTCGGCGGACGCTATTCGCTGTGGTCTTCGGTCGGCTTGTCGATCGCGCTGCAAATCGGCATGGACCATTTCGAGGAATTACTGCAAGGCGCGCATGAGGCCGACCTGCACTTCCGCCATACGCCATTCGACAAGAACATTCCGGTCATCATGGCGCTGCTTGGCGTCTGGTACAACAATTTCTTCGACGCCGACTCGCATGCGGTGATTCCTTACGACCAGTCGATGCGCTTTTTTTCCGATTACATGCAGCAAGGCGACATGGAAAGCAACGGCAAGAGCGTCGATAGGGACGGCAACCGGGTCGATTACAGCACCGGCCCGATCATTTGGGGACAGCCCGGCACCAACGGCCAGCACGCCTTCTTCCAATTGATTCACCAAGGCACCAAGCTGATCCCGTGCGACTTCATGGCGGCCGCGAACAGCCATTACGACTTGCCCGAGCACCACGACATCCTGATCTCGAATTTTCTCGCCCAGCCCGAAGCCTTGATGAACGGCCTGACCGAGGACGAAGTGAGGGCCAGATTGTCGCCTGAAGACCTCGCCGACCCGGTCCTGGTCGCGTCGAAAGTGTTTGACGGCAACAAACCGTCCAATTCCTTCCTGTTCAAAAAGATGACACCCAGAACCTTGGGCTCGCTGATCGCGTTTTACGAGCATAAGATTTTCACCCAGGGCGTGATCTGGCATATCAATTCGTTTGACCAGATGGGCGTCGAACTGGGCAAGGTGCTCGCGAGGGTGATTTTACCGGAGCTGAAGAGCAACGATACCGTCGTCAGCCATGACTGCTCGACGAATGCGCTGATCAATGCATATAAACACTATCGGGAAGCTTGATGCCGAACGAAAGTCGCTTCGATGATGCCGCAGGGACCGAAATTTTGAATCCTCGATTCCGCGGCGCTCCATTGATGCTACGCGATGCTTTTCTGCAAACCTAAGTCAGCGCCGGGACTTAAAAAAGTTTTTTAATAGCCCCGAGCATTCAGCTTCCAACACACCGCCCTGCCAATCCACGCGATGATTCAAAAACGGCGCATCGGTAAGGTTCAAGGCATGGCAGACCGCCCCACGCTTCGGATCGAAAGCGCCGAATACCAACCTTTTGACCCGCGCATGGCTGATCGCCCCCATGCACATCACGCAGGGCTCCAGCGTCACATACAAGGTCGCATCGATCAGGCGGTAATTGCCCACCGCGCTGCCCGCCGCGCGCAGCGCGATGATTTCCGCATGCGCGGTCGGATCGTTCATCCCGATCGGGCTATTCCAGCCCTCGGCCAAGCAGCGATCATCCCTGACCACGACCGCGCCGACCGGCACCTCGCCGAGCGCCTCGGCCCGCTCGGCGAGCCTGAAGGCATGGCGCATCCAGGCGGCATCGTCGGTTTCGCTTACTCCCATTCAATCGTCGCGGGCGGCTTGCCGGAAATGTCGTAAGTGACCCGCGAGATGCCCGGCACTTCGTTGATGATCCGCCGCGACACCAGGTCGAGAAAATCGTAAGGCAGATGCGCCCAGCGCGCGGTCATGAAATCGATCGTCTCGACCGCCCGCAGCGCGACCACGTAATCGTAGCGGCGGCCGTCGCCCATCACGCCGACCGACTTGACCGGCAGGAACACCGCGAAGGCCTGGCTGACTTGTTGGTATAAGTCGTGGCGGTACAGTTCCTCGATGAAAATCGCATCGGCCCTGCGGAGCAGATCGGCGTAGTCCTTCTTGACCTCGCCCAGGATGCGCACGCCCAGGCCCGGCCCCGGAAACGGATGCCGGTGGATCATGTCGGCCGGCAGGCCCAGCTCCAGACCCAGCTTTCTGACTTCATCCTTGAACAGTTCGCGCAGCGGCTCGACCAGTTTCAATTTCATGTTTTCGGGCAGGCCGCCGACATTGTGATGCGACTTGATCAGGTGCGCCTTGCCGCTTTTCGCACCGGCCGATTCGATCACGTCAGGGTAAATGGTGCCCTGCGCCAGCCATTTCGCGTCGGTCAACTTGCCGGCTTCCTCGTCGAAGATTTCGACGAACAAATTGCCGATGATCTTGCGCTTCCGTTCGGGATCGGCCTCACCGCTTAATGCGGCCAGGTAGCGCGGCTCCGCATCGACCCGGATCACCTTGATGCCCATGTGCTCGGCGAACATCGCCATCACCTGGTCGCCTTCATGCAGACGCAACAGGCCGGTATCGACGAATACGCAGGTCAGCTGATCGCCGATCGCCTTGTGCAAGAGCGCCGCGACCACAGACGAATCGACGCCGCCGGACAGCCCCAGAATCACCTGATCGCTGCCGACCTTCGCGCGCACCGATTCAATGCTGTCCTCGATGATATTGTCCGCGGTCCACAGCGCCTCGCAGCCGCAAATCTCCAGCACGAAGCGTGCGAGTATCCGGCCGCCCTGCTTCGTGTGCGTGACCTCGGGATGAAACTGCAAGCCGTAAAAGTTTTTTTCTTCGTTCGCGATGCCCGCAATCGGCGCGCCTTCCGAACTTGCGATCAGCTTGAAGCCTTCAGGCAACTCAGTGACCCGGTCGCCGTGGCTCATCCAGACATCCAAGAGGCCATAGCCTTCCTGTGACACATGATCCTCGATATCGGCCAGCAATTTAGAATGCCCGCGCGCCCGGATTTGCGCATAGCCGAATTCGCGGTGGCTGGACGATTCGACCGTGCCGCCGAGCTGTTCGGTCATCGTCTGCAAGCCGTAGCAGATGCCCAGCACCGGCACGCCGGCCTCGAACACAGACTGCGGCGCCCGCGGCGTGCCGCCGCTGGTCACCGTTTCGGGGCCGCCGGACAAAATGATGCCGTTCGGCGCGAATTGCTTGATCTCGTCGGCGCTGCATTCGCAGGAAAAAATTTCCGAATACACGCCGATTTCGCGAATCCGGCGCGCGATCAGTTGGGTGTATTGCGAGCCGAAATCCAGGATCAGGATTTTGTCGGTATGGATGTTCGCGTGCGTATGTTGCATGTCTAAAACTCGTTGACCAGGTCTATAAAAAAACAAAGGGCTCGATAAAGAGCCCTTTGTCCCAAGGCGGATGCGCGAAGCTGATCCGCCCTACATGAAGCTATCTCAATCCAGCCGGTAATTCGGCGCTTCCTTCGTGATCGTCACGTCGTGCACATGGCTTTCGCGCATGCCGGCGCTGGTTACGCGCACAAACTGCGCCCTATCGTGCATGATAGAGATCGTCTGGCTGCCGGTGTAACCCATGCTGGCGCGGATGCCGCCGAGCAACTGATGGATCACCGCAATCAGGCTGCCTTTGTACGGCACTCGGCCTTCGATGCCTTCCGGCACCAGTTTTTCGGCCGAATCGGTTTCTTCCTGGAAATAACGGTCGCTGGAACCCTGCGTCTGCGCCATCGCGCCGAGTGACCCCATGCCCCGGTAGGATTTATACGAACGCCCCTGAAACAATTCGGTCTCGCCCGGCGCTTCCTCGGTGCCGGCGAACAGGCCGCCGAGCATCACCGCATAGGCGCCCGCCGCCAAGGCTTTCGCGACATCGCCGGAATAGCGGATGCCGCCGTCGCCGATCAACGGCACACCGGTGCCTTTCAGCGCCAGTGCGACATTGCTGATCGCGGTGATCTGCGGCACGCCGACGCCGGCGACGATGCGGGTGGTGCAGATCGAGCCCGGACCGATGCCGACCTTGACGCCGTCCGCGCCGGCTTCGACCAGCGCCAGTGCCGCTTCTGCGGTCGCGATATTGCCGCCGATCACCTGCACGTTCGGATAATGCTGCTTGACCCAGCGCACCCGGTCCAATACGCCCTGCGAATGGCCGTGCGCGGTATCGACCACGATCACATCGACGCCGGCCGCGACCAATGCCTCGACGCGCTCTTCGGTGCCGTGTCCGGTGCCGACCGCCGCGCCGACGCGCAATCTTTCCAACTCGTCCTTGCAGGCCTGCGGGTAGTCTTTCGCTTTTTGAATGTCCTTGACCGTGATCATGCCGCGCAAATGAAACGCATCATTCACGACCAACACTTTTTCGATCCGGTGCTTATGCAATAACGCGATCGCTTCCTTGCGGTCGGCATTCTCGCTGACCGTGACCAGGCGATCCTTCGGCGTCATGATTTTGGTGACCGGCTCATCATAGCGGGTTTCGAAGCGCATATCGCGGCTGGTCACGATACCGACCAGTTCATCGCCGTCCACGACCGGCACCCCGGAAATATTTTTCGCGCGGGTCAAGCGGATCACATCGCGAATGCTGGTCTCCGGCGTTACCGTGATCGGGTCCTTGATCACGCCGCTTTCGTATTTTTTGACGCTGCTCACTTCGCGCGCCTGCTGCTCGGCGGTCATATTCTTATGAATGATGCCGATGCCGCCTTCCTGCGCCATCGCAATCGCCAGCCGGGCCTCGGTTACCGTATCCATCGCCGCGGAAACCAGCGGAATGTTCAACGTAATGTCGCGCGTCAGCCGCGTCTTCAATTCGACTTCACGCGGCAAAACGGTCGAGTGCGCAGGCACCAATAACACGTCATCAAATGTGAGCGCTTCTTGAACTATATGCATAAACCGGACCTAAAAGCAATTAAATAACCGTATACTTTATCATAACTAACGCATTTTTTATAGCGGCTTTTTGCGCTTGATTGTGCGCACTCTACCGGCCTGCCGCTAATTCTCGCGCTCAAACCTGCGCTGCATCGCTTCTTCTTTGGCATCCTTGATGACCTTCATCACGCCTTTTAGATCCGCCTTTTTGTCGCTGCTTTTGAAGCGACCGGTCAGCGGCGTGTCAGGATTCAAGCTACCGCTTTCGTAGAGCTTCCAGATTTCCTTGCCGTAACGCGTGGTCAGCAGCTCCGGCGCAAACTGGCCGAAATAGGTCGCCAGGTTATTGACGTCCCGCTCCAGCATCCTCGCGGCGTTATTGTTGGCGGCGGCATCGACCGCCTGTGGCAAGTCGATGATGACAGGCCCCTGGCCGTCGACCAGGATGTTATATTCGGAAAGATCGCCGTGGATGATGCCGGCGCAGAGCATTTTGACGACCTCCCGGATCAGGAATTGATGGAATTCCAGCGCCTGTTCGTGAGTTAGCTCCAGGTCGTTCAAGCGGGGAGCCGCGTTGCCGTCCTCGTCGGTGATCAGTTCCATCAACAAGACGCCTTCGATAAAGTTGTGCGGCTTCGGCACGCGGATGCCGGCGCCCGCAAGCCGGTACAACGCATCGACTTCGGCATTCTGCCACAGGGCTTCCTGTTGCTGTTGGCCGTAGCGGGTGTTTTTTTGCATCGCCCGCGCCTGGCGGCTATTGCGGGTTTTGCGCCCTTCGCTGTATTGCGCCTGTTTATGGAAGCCGCGCTTGCTGGCTTCCTTGTAAACCTTCGCGCAACGGATTTCGCCTTCGGAGGCCACCACATAAACGGCCGCTTCCTTGCCGCTTTTCAAAGGCCGCAGCACTTCATCGATCAGGCCGGCTTCCACCAAGGGTTCGAGAGTTTTTGGGGTTTTCATGACAGGCTTTATACCCTAGTTTGTAAAGTGTGAAAATAAAGGCGTCAATTCGCCGCAGCCAAAAATCGGAGAGCCCTTATCTGTTATGATAGCGGTTATTTCCATTCCTTGAGACCCATCATTCGTGTCCAACTCCAATTTCCTCGATTTATTAAGCCCCGCCCTGCGCGCCAATCTCGACTCGCTGGGCTACCAGCACATGACGCCGATTCAAGAAGCCAGCCTCCCGGCTATTTTAAAAGGCCAGGACTTAATTGCCCAGGCTAAAACCGGCAGCGGCAAAACCGTCGCCTTCGGCATCGGCCTGTTAACCCGGCTCGACCCGCAGGATTACCAGGTTCAGGCGCTGATTCTCTGCCCGACCCGCGAACTGGCCGATCAGGTCAGCAAAGAAATTCGCCGCCTCGCCCGCTTCATCCCGAATATCAAATTACTCAGCCTGTGCGGCGGCACGCCGATTCGCCCACAATACGAGTCGCTGCAACAGCACAGCCCGCATATCGTGGTCGGCACGCCGGGGCGAATTCAACAGCATCTGGATAAAGGCACCCTGAATCCGGACCAAATCAACACGCTGGTGCTGGATGAAGCCGACCGCATGCTGGACATGGGCTTTTACGACGACATCATCAAGATCATCAAGGCCACGCCGAAAGACCGGCAATCGTTATTATTCTCGGCGACTTATCCTGACGAAATCAAGAAAATGAGCGCCGGCATTCAAAAAAATCCGGTCGAAGTCAAAGTTGAAATCACGCACCGTGACAATCCGATCGAGCAATTGTTTTTTGAAATCAGCCATGCTGAAAGAAGCAACCATTTAGTCACGTTGCTGGCCCATTACCGCCCCGAATCGGCGGTGATTTTCTGCAATACCAAAGTCCAGTGCCAGGAGGTCGCGGACGAACTCGAAAAACACGGCCAGCATGCCCTGGTATTGAACGGCGACCTGGAACAAAAAGACCGCGACCGGGTATTATTGCTGTTCACCAACAAAAGCTGCCCGCTGTTGATCGCCACCGATGTCGCCGCACGCGGCCTGGATATCAAGGACTTAGAGGCGGTAATCAATTACGAAATTCCCTACGAACCCGAAGTTTATATTCACCGTATCGGCCGCACCGGCAGAGCCGGCAAAGAAGGCCTGGCGCTGAGTCTGTATAGCCCCAGAGATGCCCATAGAATCAACGCGATTGAGGATTATCAGCAACATCCTGTCACTTACGTAGATATCGCCACCTTGCAACCGGCAACAAAGGTTGAGCTCACGGCGCCGATGATCACCCTTTGCATCGACGGCGGACGCAAAAGCAAAATCCGGCCCGGCGATATTCTAGGCGCTTTGACCGGCGCGGCGGGGATTGAAGGCAAGTCTGTCGGCAAAATCGATATTACCGATAATTATTCTTATGTCGCCATCGAGAGAAGTATGGCCAATCAGGCGGTCAAGCAATTGGCGGACGGCACGATTAAGGGGCGTAAGCTTAGGGTTTGGAAGGTTCGTTGAGCGAATCTAGATGAGCATAGCCCGGATGAAGCTTTGCGTAATCCGAGGGAACTATGCTCCGCTCCCCCGGATTCCACTGCGTTGCATCCGGGCTTCTCTAAAGCGGCCCTTGTTGCCAAGTCCCCGTGCCTATATTTTTATCAGTTTTTCGTTCCTCGGAAATTTCGATCAGTTCATGTTTAAAGACAAAAAGTTTTCAGGCTTCTCTCCGCGGTCAATGCCGCACGATGTAATCGGAGGGTTGGCCTCAATCTACTGTGACGGATTGTATCCAAGCCCGGAACGAGGTCCAACCTTCCGAAACCTTTTATCTTTAAAAATGCCGCTCCTTTCCTAACCTTTCGAATGCAGTTAAGGCGTTGAATCTAAGTCATTTTGAACAACACTTTCGGTTTTTCGCACTAAACCCGTTGCCAGTCGAATGTCTCTCCGGTGATCCATAAGCGGTGCAGGATGACCGCCAATTTCCGCACCACCGCCACCCGCGCCTTGCCGATGCCTTTTTGTGCCTGTAACCGCTCACCCCAACGTTTCAAGGCGCAATCTCGCCGCGTATGGCTCAAGAGACTATGCGCCGCCTCCACCAGCAGCCAGCGAAGTAAACCGTCGCCTTCCTTGGTAATCCGCCCTCGGTAATCGATGTCGCCGGATTGATAGACGCTCGGGACTAAGCCGAGATACGCGCCGACTTGGTCGCTGCGTTGAAAACGTTCAGGATCGTCGATGGTGGCCAGGTAAGCCGCCGCCGTCAACGGCCCGACGCCTGGCACGCTCATCAATCGCCGGCAAACGCTGTCTTGCCGGATCCGCACCTTGATCTCCTTGCGTAACACTTCCGCCGCATCGATCGACTGTCGCCACAGATTCAATAATGGCGTTAAAGCGCCCGCCAAGGCAGGTTCGCGCGCCTCGACCACGGCCTGGACTTTCATCTCGAACTCCCGCTCCGCCACCTTCCCTAACTTGATCCCATGCGCCCGCAACAAGCCTCGGATGCGGGCATTGAGTGCATTCGCCGTCTCGACTAGCCCCGCCCGCGCCGCCAGCCAAGTACGCAACTCCCGTGCCGCTCCGGATTTACGGTGCACCGCCGTATACCAACCCGTGCGTGCCATATTCGCGAGGTCGCGAGCGTTCACGCGATCGGTCTTCTTCTTGGTACAGACCACCGCCTTGGCGCGCCTCGCATCAATGATCACCGCTTCGTGACCTAACCTTTCCAACACCTGCACCACCCATTCCGCCAAGGGCGACGCCTCCACGACGCACTTCATCGCCTCCTCACCGCCAAGGCAGATACGGAAACCATCCGCATCGGTCGGTATCTCTTCTTCCCGCACAATGGCGCCAGTTCCATCCATCAGGCAAATAGCGCTTGCTTTGCTTGCTAAATCAATGCCACAGTAGTTCATCTCAGCCTCCGGTTATTTTGGGGCTTCCTTTGCGGATGCCCCGTGTTTGTTTAATCAACTTTCGGAGGCTGACACTTTTTATTCAAACTGTCCACCCGTTCCGGTGCAGGATGGCTGCGGGCCGCTTTATTACATCTACACATAGCCGCAAGACTCGATGAAACACGCCCTATATCCTACGGCCGTGGCACACTCACGGCTTGCCTTTAATTTTCCTATATTGCCCGTACGACAACATCGCAATGGAGTCAATTCATTTCCGAACAATCCCTTAATGTTTCACCACCTGCTGTTCAGATGGGCGCGCGCTTTCACGGATCCAATCCGGCCAGATGGTCACAGGCCAGCCTGCTTTGCGATTGATATCATAAAGAATGTTTAACCATTGCCGCAAAAACTGGCCTTCCAATTTTAGAATCGCTTGCTCAAAGCCGGGACCTTTAAAAGTGAGACGAATACCATTCGAAACGGATGCGATGTCGATCGACTTCACCAACCAAGCCTGAGCATCAGGTTCGGGTTTTAAGGGGGGTAATGGCGGCATTTGAGCGCGCGCGGCTTGCTGAGCAAACTCCTGCACCACACTTCCCACTTGCCCCACTTGATGTATGTCGCCCATTGCCTTTTGCAGACGATCCAGTATCACCGGCAACAAGCGTGACAATAAGCGCTGCGTCAGCCATATCACGCCTAGATTGCCAGACTGATACTCTCCTACCAGTTTGATTCGATCTTCCGCTTCGTCATAATCGGTTGTGATGCGTTTTAATAGAGTCATGGTTTAGTAACGAATAAAAATAGCATTCCGTGCAGACTGCTGCACCCTTGCTTTCAGGCTCTATAGCCTGGGAAGCTCAAGCGTCCCGTATGCCTTTCGTGAAGCTGGAGCTTGGGAACCAGAAGTTATTTGTAATTTTTTAACCATTCAAGGTCGATGGAATCCTTTTGGGTTGATGCGCCGAGTAATCCATCCAGGCCGCCGGGCAGAGGCACATTACCATTTCTAGCCCCCAGCCCCGTAGGCAGAGGCGTATTGGCTTTTTGTTGGGCACGCTGCCTGTCTAAATTGCGCAGTTCGGTCAAACGCTGCATCGAAAACATCTGGGCGTAGGCCAGATCAAGAGCCTGCGTATCGCGCAAAATTTCCAGCACACTGCCAGGCAATGTCTTCATCGCGTCGGGACTGATGCAATAGACATCTCCCAGCAATTCGCGTTCATCCTTGGGGTTGGACTGCGGCAATTCCAAAGGCACCAACACTTTGGAGGCAGCCAGGGCCTCGACCGCAATTTGGGTGATGCGTTGATTCTTGGCGCTCTCGACCAGAAAGTTGCTCACCTGCTGCATCCAGGGCTGCGGTTGTCCCTGATCATCGAAGAAGCGTTCCTCTTGCTGTAGAGGATCCGGCGCTTCCCGATAGAGTCCGCTGCTGTGATCAAAGCCCAGCATGATCAATTGTTTGCCTTCTGCCAGGACTTGCAGCAGCCTGAAAGGATAGGCTCGGAAATGGCTCGGGATGTAAGGCGAGCGCCATTGCCCGTTTGCATCGACGAACAGATTTTCGCCTGCGTGCACCCCCAACAGAGCGATCAATTGAAAACGGCCGGATTCGCTTGAGCGAAAAGCCAAGGGGTAATGAATGATGGCATGAGACAGTTCGGCCATCAACAACGGCGCGAAAGCATCGCCTTGGGCAAATGCATAGCCACTCGATTGTTTCCGGCCGTGTTGCCGATGGGTGTTTGCGTCTATTGGTTGGTAATTTGGTTTCATCTGTATCGTTAAGGTTGATTAAAACAGATATGGGACCTAGCGGCTGCGGCCGTCTGTCCCCTTCGATCTCCAGCGTCCGGTTGGGCCAGGATAATTCGTACAGTTCTCGTTCCCAAGCTCCCGCTTCCAGTATAGCCGTGAAGCCGGAACTTCACGATATGGGTTCCCAAGCTAGAGCTTGGGAACCAGGAAATCAGGAGGCCAGAAAAACAAAAAGCCTCCCCGGATTTCCCCGAGGAGGCTTTTAACAGGCCATCCTTGACCTTACGTTTTTCCTGGTTTATTTATGTTCGGTTCGCGATTGATCACCCACGTAGGGCGGATGCCGTTAGGCGATCCGCCATCCGACCGGCTGATGCGTCATCCTGCGGCTCGTGCGGCGGAACCCGGTAAACCGGTTCCGCCTTACGGGTTTAGGCTTGGATGTCGAGGGCTGAGAACGAGTTGTTCGTCACGCCTGTCAGCAGCACCACACCATCCACTTGACCGTCGAGGTTGGCATCGAAGAACAGCAGGCCGGAACCATTCGTTTCCGGGCCAGCACCATCCAGATCCGTCGCCGAGGTCAGGTAGTACTGCAGACTGCCCCCGTTGGTGAAGAACGCAACATCGGCGGCAGCCTTAGCGGCACTGTAGGTAGCCACCTCAGCAACTTCGAGGTAGTTGCCACCCGATCCCGCCTGCAGACCGAAGTCGATCTTGTCGACTCCCGACAGGAAGTCCGTGATCACATCGGCAGTGGTGTAGTCAAGTGCGCCGTTATCGGATGCACCCGACCCTGCGAAGGCCGCAGTGGCGTCCGTACCCAAAGCAAAGCCGCCGTTATCGCCACCATTATCCGTGAACGTGATCACATTGCCTACAACCGTCGCGGTCACTTCACCGTCCGTGAAGTTACCCTCCAGACCTGCTGCAATGTTATTTGCAGTATCGCCCGGCAACGCGGTGTAGTCGGCAGACTCGCCGGTCAACGGAGAAGCGTAGTCGGCAACCAGACTGTAGAAATCACCTGGGTTCGGCGTACCGTTGATGGTAAGGGTGGTTACCTGCTTATCATCGGTGCCGTTCGAGATGACCCCACTCAATGTGTCAGTCGTACCGCCGTTCGTCACCGAGTTGATAGTCAGGTTACCGCCGGCATCACCGCTGACGGTTACCACATTAGTCGACGCCGTCGCACCGATGTTCGCCTTCGCATTCAGTGCAGAGGCAACAGCCACCGCGATGGCGCTGGCATCGGTAATGTCAAAGGCATTCGTCAAATCAACCAACACGCTGTCTAAGACACCGTTGATCATGTAGTTGACAGTGAGTGACTCATTACCATTATCGGTCGCGTCAGCGGTGATCGTGATTAGCTCACGATCCACGCCCGCCGTCGTCGTCGCGGCCACCAGATCAGCGGCAGTACCCAGATCGAGATCGAACGCGAAGATATCCGCGCCACCGTTACCGGTGAGGACATCCGCCGCAGCCGCATTGGTCTGATGGAGGTTGCCGCCGTTGATCACGTCAGCCTGGGCACTGCCAATCAGGGTATCGATCGCCGAGGTTGCGCTGTCGGAGCCCGTCAGGTTGTAGCCATTGGGGCCACCAGCCAGCGAAACATCGATCGTGGTGTTGGACACGGTGCCTGGATCCTTGCTGATGTTGGCGGTGCCGGCGTTCGTAGTCGCGGCGGTCGCCACGAAGTTCGAGGAGTCGTAGACGAACGCGTTTGTAGTAGCGCCTGCCGAAACCACGAGCACATCCCGGATAGTTCCAGCCCCATTGGTCCACATCCCCTGGATCGTGTCCGTCCCAGCATCGACATTGAAGGTCGTCGAGCCGCCATTGAACAGCGAATTGATTGCATCATCGCCAAGTCCGCCGGTCACCGTGGCACCGACAATGGAGTTCAACGACTCGTCGATATCGTCGCCGTAATCCGAGCCGACGATGTTCTGCACAGCAGCAACGTTGGTATCGTCCACCGCACCCCAGACCTTAAACGCAAACCGACCATCTGCGTCCTGCGGAGCTGGCAGCGTCGTATCCAGCGTCACGCCAGAGTAGTCAACACCTACTGTGTTCAGCACGTCGGCGTTGATTGTCAGATCATGATCCGTGCCATCGCCCACCACATAAGTAGTACCACTGCCCTCAACGAATACCCCCTGTGCATGCAAGTAGTCCACTTGATCGATCGTCAGCGTCAGCGATGATCCCGCCGGCACGCTGATGCTGCCACCGGTTATATCGAGCGTGATCTTGGACAAGTCGACGTTACCGTTGATGACCAGCGGCACATTGATCAGCTTCAGCGTGGTCGGATCCAGCGGATCGACCGTTGGCTGGAAGATCACGTCATCGGTGATTTCCAGGTAGCTGCCAGGATCGGCTCCCGTGTAGTCGAAGCTCCAGGTTTGGCCTGCGTTGAGCTGCGGCGTGCTGCCATTCGCAGTCGCCAGCGTCAACGTGTTTACACCCGAGCCGGAGACAAAAGAGAACGCCACATTGGCGCCTTCATAGGCGTCGAGCGTGTCACCGTCACCGTTGAAGTCCTGTGCCAGATCATCGGTGCTGTCGATCTCGGCGACGATGCCCAGATTCAGCGTACCGCCAAAGGCCGAGGCGTCGATATGGCTCAGCTGGTTGCCGGCCACACCGGCGTTGGTCGCCGAACCCAGGTTGATCGTACCGGCCGCTGCGCCACCATTTCTGAAGACCAAGCCTTCGGTGTTGTCAACGTCGTATGCCGGGCTCGCGCCAGGCGCATTCAGCGTGGCGGTGAAGCCAGCCGTGTTGGTGTCGATGCCGACGATTTGCGCGTCACCTGTGTTCACCGCCGCGATGGTGACATTGTTGGCACCGGTCACGTTGAGGTTCACTACGGTGCCGGCCACTTCGCTGTCATAGGTGATCTTGCCGGTGGCAATCGCCGCGCCCTGCTGGCCGCTGCCGTCGACGATGACCGTCACCGCACCGGTGTTGATGTTGACGAGGTCCAGATCGATGCCATTGGCACCGCCCACCTTGATTTCGCCGACCGTGTTGATGTTGTTCGGCAGCGTGTTTTCATTACCGACCAACGAGGCGTCATTCTGTTCACCAGGGGCAGTGCTGAGATCCGACGTTGCCTTGGTTTCGCTGCTGCCATCATTATCGTTGACGAAGCCTTCCGAAGCCAGGATGTCCCCAGTGCGGACTGCGCGGAACGAATTGATGGTCAGCGCATTGAAATCAATGCTGGCCGGATTAATGTTCGAACCACCGATCACGTCATCCACCACGATGTTGCCGATGGTCGCCTGACCACCCAGATCCAGCGTCAGGTTGCGGATATACTCGTCTGGCGTCGCCCCGATATCGCTGAAGGTCAAGTTGCCGAGCGAAGTGAAGTTCACAAACTCGACCGTGCGATCAACCGCGTTGGAAGACAGCAGGACGTTCAGCTGGGTCAAGTCGGCAAAATCGACACGCAGGATAGTGCTTGGCAGTGTCGTGAACAGATTTTCCACCAAACCGCCCTGATTGTTGATCAGGTCGTCGTTGAGCCACAGGCGGCCCAATGCCAAATCGTATTTGCTGGTATCGACCGGTCCAGGGATGCTGGTAAACAGCCAGACCACGTTGGCCGAACTGTCTCCAACCGTTCCTGTATCAACCACATCAACTGCACGCGCGGCTTGATCGACCGTCGTGAAACGGATGGTTTGACCTGACAGACTACCGCTGTCGCCGCTGATGTCATCAAGCTGCACGGTGAAGTCGCCCAGATCGGTCGCCGCAGCCAGCGTCACATCGTTATCTTCCAGCGTCACAACGCCAGCGATGTTAGTGGCGATGCCGCTCAAATCGACCGGAGTATCGCCAAGGTCAATGATGTTCACCTTCGCGGTTATGCCGGCAGCGCCTGTATCAGGACCTGCGATGATATCCAGACCATTGGCCTGTTCAGCAGTCAAGGTCAGTATCGCTCCGTCGGCCAACACGATCGGTTGATTTTGCAGGATGGACAGGTCAAGACCTGACAAATCATACGACTGGTCGATGTACAGCGTACCGTTGGTGCCCATGTTGATGTTCAACACCGAACCATCCACCAGATTCAAACCTGCACCCAGATGGAAGTCGCTACCTGCCGCCGCAGAACTGAAATCAAAAGTCCAGCCTGCGGTGTCGTCGGCAGTACCCGGGGCAGCATCCAAGCCGGTGCTGTCCAGCGTATCGCTAGTCAGGGTCAGCTTGGTGACACCAGTACCCGAAGTGAAGGTAAAGTCGGCGGAGTCGACGTCGTTCACTTCGCCCAGGTCGAGGTCGCCAGACAGGCCGGAGGCGTCAATCACGGACAGGGTGGAAGAAGTTACACCTTCCGCGCCTGGCTCGTCGGTACCGAAGGCCATATCGCCCGTACCGGTCAACACCAGTTCTTCGATGTCGCCAAAGATAGCTGGTGTGCCGCCGGTGGCAGTGAACGTACCAGTGCCGTTGTTGGCAATGGTCAGCGTGGTGATATCCGCGCCAGGCGTTGCAAAGTCATCGTCCGACGCATCCAGGCCATGAACCGTCACATCTGCCGAACCAGTGATGGTCAGCTTGGCGTCAGTCTTGTCCGGATCAATCGAGGTGAAGACGATGTCTTGAGTCACGATGAAGTCCTGCGTCGCGTTGATGTTCACGTTCAGCAGGTTGTTTTCACGCGATGGCCCAAAGGTCGCTTCGCCGGTGATATCGCCATCGATCACGTTGGCGGTTTCATGGCTATCGATGTTTTCTGCGGTGCCTTGAGACACGATGGTCAGCGTATCGAAGTAGCGAGCAACCAGGCCCGGATCCTTGTCGGTCGTCGAAAGACGCAGGTTACCGTCGATTTCGACGCCGCCACTCAGAGTCAGAGACAGCGTGCGAACTTCATGGTCATCCTGCCAATCGTTGAATACGAGGAAACCTGGAACCGTAACGCTGGGTTCGATCACCACAACGCGGTTGGTCGCAGAGACGAAGCCCAATTCAGCTGGATCTTGATAGACAACCAGAGTGACAGCGCTAGGCAGATTTACCAGCAGGTTTTCTACGTCGGTTCCATCCACAAAGGTATTCAGCGCCCGCAGCGTGCTCACGTTGAAGCCGGAAGCATCAATCGTTCCTACGTTGCCAACTATTGGAAGACCGGTGTTGTCGAACAGGAATACCAGTGTGGTGTTGCTGCCGCCGCTGACATCAAGGCCATCGGCTTGATCCGAGTTCACCAGGCGCAAAGTCTGGTTGTTCGCCAAGATCACGTCGGCCCCATTCAGATCCGCGGCAGCCAGCAGGTTGCCGTCCTCATCGTAGGTGCCCAGTGTCACGGTAGATTCACCGAGGGCTACCGTGACGTTATCAGCCGCAATACCCGTCAGCACGAACGAGTCGCCGGCATCGATATAGTCACCGTCACCGTTTTCATCGTGATTCACATCTGCCTGAGTCAGGCTGGTGATATGCACGGTAAATTCGGTGGAAGGCGCACCTGTTGCATCGACACCCACGATTGAACCAGAACCTTGCAGTTGCTGGAACTGCGCAGCGGTCAGAGTCAGCGTACTACCTTCCGGTACGATGATTTGCTGCACGCCGGTCAGATTAGTCGCCGGATCGAGCGTGATGTTGCCAGTTGCGATGGTCACGCTGTCAACGACGATACCATCGGCAAGCGCGCTCGCATCAAACGGAGCAGAACCCAATTCGACAATGTTCAGATGCGCTGTCGTTGCGGGACTGCTATCAGGCAACAGATTTGCCACGCCCAGCGCATTAAATTGCGCCTGAGTCAACGTGAGTTCACCGTTGCCATCGATCTTAATCTGATCAACGGCCGTCAGGACATCGTCGGACAGATCAACGTTACCTTCGATGGTCAGATCGATGTCGCCGGTGCCGGTGAAGCTCAGCGCATCGTCTGCGTCGATCACTCCGCTATCGAGGACCGCGCTCAGGGTGCCGGTGCCGTTGTTCACTACGTTCAGACCATCGACATCGCTGTCGCTGGTGTTGAGAGCGCCGACATTGACATCCGCAGTACCATTGACAGTCAGCAGTGCGACTGCTTCATCGTTGTCGTTGGCGGTTACAGAGTCATCCCCTGTCACCGATTCAAAGACAATGCCACCTTGGACAATCAGCCCTTGTTCGGCATTGATGGTTACGTCGAGCAGGTTGTTGTCAACGCTGATGTATGAAACTTGATTACCCGTACCTTGCGAGGTAATCGCACCATCGATGATATTAGCGGTTTTACCCGACAACAGGTTTGCGCCGGTGCCGGTCGAGTTGATCGTTACGGTCTTCAGGTGAGTCTGGATCAGATCGTTACCCGAAGCATCTTCCTTCACTGAAGAGGAAAGGCGCAGATTACCGCCGATTTCGGTACCACCATTCAGATTCAAGGTGAAGTTCTGAATTTCAACGTCAGCCTCTGGCTTGTTGAACACCACAAAGCCAGGAACCGTAGTACCTTCTTCGATCACGACGGTTTGGTTGACGCCTTCTACCCAGCCTTGGCCGTTGTAAATCACCTTCGTCACAGCTTGTGGCAGGCCGGTAAACAGCAGGTCGACGTTGAGATGATCAACCAGGACGTTGAGTATCTTCAGGGTATCAACGTTAAAGCCGGAAGCATCGATGCTTTGGAATGCCCCAGCGCTGGTGTCGGTGAACGCCAGTGTGGAGTTCGCGCCACCATTGATATCGACACCGTCAGCGTCTTCGACATGCGGCAACGTCAGAGTCAGGTTGTCACCGACATTGATCGCCTCTACACCGCTCAGATTAGTCAGAACGGTCGCACCGTCATCGTCTGGGAAGGCGACGTTTTCTGCCAGGGTGAGAGTCAGGTTGATACCACCGGTAATTCCGGAAGTATCGAAACCATTGTCGACATCGGCTTGGGTCAGATCGGTGATGTTGACCGTGACGTCGATGTTTCCATCGCCATTTTCATCAGAGGCTACAATGCTGCCGTTATCGGTCAGTTGTTGATACTGCGCCGCGGTCAGGTTCAACACGGTGCCTTCGTGCACGAGCAAGCCACCAATGCCGGTCAGGTCGGTAGCCGGATCGAGCGTGACAGTTGGCAATGCCGCAACATCAACAACAGAGACAGTAATACCGTCAGCGAAGTTTGCCAGCGCGAAAGGCTGGTCATTCAAACCACTCAGGTGCAGGCTCGCCGTAGCGCCCTCTTCTACTGAGAAATTCGCCGCGCCGATTTGATTAGCTTGCTCAATCGTCAATGACAGATCAGCACCGTCAGTCAACACCACAGCAGTCACGTGGGTCAGTGTGGCCGCGCTGAGATCGACGTTATCATCCCCTGGATAATCGCCGCCGATGGTCAGCACCACGCCACCGACACCGCCGTCGATGTGGGTGTCCGCAGTGGCATCTAAGACCTCTTGCAAGGTCAGGTTGGAACCGCCTTGCGAACCGACAAAGGTAAAGTCATCAGCCGGCTGGTCGATTGTGGCGGTGAAGTGACCGACTACGCCAGACGCGTTGATTGCGGTCAGCGATGTGGGCAGCTCGCCGTTGATCGTTACGTCTTCGGTGGCCGTTACAGTCAAGGTCTTGAGGCCGGAATCACTGCTGATTTCAGTAATGACCGCATCGCCTTGGGTGACATTGATAGTTGCAGAGGCCGCATTGGTCAGATTGATGCCATCAACCAAGAACTTGCGCTCGGTGCCAGTGGAGGTCACACCCAGTTCAACGCCGCCGTTGTTGATGTTAATAACCGCCGGCGCGCCTGGAGTGAAGTACTCGACGTTGACCGTACCGATGTCGGAGGTATCCGGATTGCCGTCAACCTTTAGACCTCCATTCCAGTTGGCATAGCCGTCGCCTTCGAGCAGGATGCTTGGAGCAACCAGGCCCCAAGGCACTGCCGTGAAGGTCACGCTGTTACCCGCGTTGCCGTGCAGACCGATCACTTGAACGTCTTTGGTCAGATCGCACAGGTGGACGATGACGTTGTTGCCGCCGTCGGTAATGTCGCCGTCTTGATCCACATCAATGGAGGTGACCACATATTGCGCAACACCTTGGGTGTTCAAGCCCTTGTTCACACCTGCCGCACCGACGTCAGCGTTCAGCTTGACATCGATCCGGGTGCCGGTGTTGTTGCCGACGATGGACTTGACATCCTGGAAATGGTCCAGGGTCAGGCCGGTGACTGTGCCGGTCAGAGTGTGGAAGTCGACGGTGAAGCCGTCGGTTTCCAGAGTTCCAGGGTTTAGAACATCATTGACAGACTGGCCAGTTACAATATCCTTGCCACTCGCGCTAACTTCGCCGCCGAGGTCAACCACATGCTTGAATTCAATGTTGTGGCTGCCGGTGATCTTCAGCGTTTGGGCTTCGGTGATGACGTCGGCGTCGACAACCGGAGTTGTGTCCGAATTGATGGTCAGGAAGTCGCCCAGACCGCCCACTACAGGACGCTCGAAGGTGCCGTCACGAATGATGGTGACGTCTTCTGCTCCGTACAAGTCACCGGCAGAAATGGTGCCGCCGTCGATGACCAGTTGCGTCGCACCGTTGTCGAACGGATCGAAATTAGCGCCGGCACCGGTAACGATTATCTTGCCGTTGAGGCCATCAGCGCCGTCAATACCGCCTACTGCCACATACTTATGTAGTTGCTCAGCAGTCAGGGTCAGGGTAGCGCCGTTGTGCAGTTCGAAGTTCAGACGCACGTTGGTGCTCAGAGCCTGAGCGTTCAGCAGGTCGGTCAGGTTGGCGTCGGAATCGACTCGAATATGGAGGTCTTCCGTCGCGCCGAAGACCGCATGGTAAACGCTGAATGCAGACGCGCCGATGCTCTTGAACTGATCGTCGGTGATGGTCAGCTCTTGCTTCAGAGTGACCTTGGTGATGCCAGACAGAGCGGCTTCAGTCAGGTCGCTGGTGTTCTCGACGAACAGCGCGATATTGGAGCCTGTAATGCTGGAGCCTTCCAGGGCAGTGACGCCGTAATCAGCAGCGGGACCATGAGAGCCATCGGTATCACGACCCAGGATGATGGTGTTGCTGCCAGCGCCGACGTTAATGTTGAGCAAAGCGCCTGGTGTCAGGATTTCGGAGATACCCTCCAGATCGTGCGTGTTGTTGTCGGTATCGGTGTTATCACCATTCAGGTAAAAAACATCCATCCCCGACACTACCAGCTTGTCGTTACCGGTACCCGTGGTGATGGTGATTTCGTTGGCGGCAGCCGTAATGTTGTTGTTGCCGTTGCCCGCGTCGATGGTCACCGTGCCTGCACGAACCGCAGAGATGGTGTCATTGCCGGACCCGGTAGTGATCGTTACCACACGATCCAAGTCTTTTGCTCCATCGGCGTTGATGACATTGTCGCCTTCACCCGCATTGATCACGACCGTCTTGCCGTCTTGGGCAGAAATGTTGTCATCGCCGATGCCGCTGGTGATTTTGACGATGTTGCGGCCATCAGCCTGGATGGCGTTGTTGCCGTTACCGGCCTCGATGACGACGTCGCCCTGACTGATTACAGGATTCTGATAATCGGGTTGGTTAGGATCACTATCAGAATAACCATTAGAAATGATTTCGTCGTCGGCTTGGGTGCCTTTGATCGTAACTTTGTAGTGGCCGTTCAGGGTGACATCCAGGCCGCCGGTATTGGCGCTGGCGTCGATCAGGGCGGGACGGCCCTGGTTAAAGCTACTGTTTAGATCTTCGTCAACACCGAAGACGCCGGTGCCTTTGACAAGCAAACGACTGACGGAACCACCCGCGAAGAAATTGTGCATGTGGTTTTCAACACCTTGGGAATCGATGTTGAGCACAGCGGCGTTTTGCAGAATGTTGATATCTTGCTCGACATCGCCCAGCGCCAGTTCGACGTTCAGGGTGCCAGTTTGGCCTTGGCCGTATTGGATCGTCGTAGTGCCGCTCTGGAAGGCGCCTTCCAAACGTAGGGTCGCCGCGTTGCGGACGCCCACGATGTACAAGTCGCCGGATTCACTGTCATATCCCGGTAAATGATTGTTACCATCGATATGATTATTGAAAGGGTAATCGGTATCGTCAATGCCCCCGTCAGTCACGACCAGTCGCTCGATGTCAGTAGCGCGGCTCAGATCAATCCAGCTATTGTCGCTGCCATCGCCGATCGGTGTCGGGAAATTCAAAGTGGTGTCGGTGAACTGGGTGTTGTCCAAATTACCGTCGGCAGTAGGATCGCCGTAGTATGTAGTATAGAAATTCGGCAAGTCATTAACGCGAACTTCCTGGATATTTTTCAGCGTCAGCGGTTGCGCGTAGGTGCCCTTGGCGTCAACTTCCAAGATATTGTAACCTGCGCCGCCGTCGATATAGGCCTGGTGCAGCAATTCAAGACGACCGGCAACGATCGTATCGTCGTCAGCGCTGGTCACGCCAGTTTCTATGGTGCCGCCATTGTTTTGGGTAGGGGTCAGAACGATCGGCGCAAGGACAGGTCCGGTGCCGGAAGTACCATCCACGGTTTTTTCGAAAAGACGTGAATTTCCTTCGGCATCGAACAGCAGGTTGTTCAGGAATTGGAAATAGGAGTCGCCCAGCGCCACTTCCGCGTTCAGGAAAGTGCCGTCCGCGAACGTGATGCGCAGGTTGGTGCTTTGGTCGATTTCTCCACCCTGAGAGGCACCGCCAGAGTTGTTGCTGGTCGGAGACAGAGGATTGCTCAGTGTCAGGCTGGTGACGTTCTGGAACGGATCTTGGCCGTCTGCATCGATCAGACCCAGTTCCTTCAGGTCCAGACCGGTGATCGTGGTCAGGAAGTTGACCAAATCGGCAACAGGAATACCATTCCCCTGCGGGTCGTAACCCCAATAGATGACCGTCGAATCAGGAATAGCCGGCGTACCCGGTTCCGCAATGACTTCGGTCAAGGTAAATAAATTTTCCGCAGGCAATTGCGGATCCGGTGGTACCGTCGTATCAACAAGTGTAGTAGGCGCACTGCTGCCGAGGACTACGCCGGCATCATTCGTCAGGGCGACATTAATTTGCTCGTTACCTTCGGTCAGTCCATCCGCTTTTGCAGCTACGGTAAAGACTGCGGTTCCCGCCGCATTCAGTGTCACAGTGCCGGAAGCGTTATTCACATCGGCGACGTGATTGGCATCAACGTTCCAATTCAGGGTCACGCCTGGTGTGCCCGTCACCGTAAAGGTGATCGCATCGACGCCTTCCGTGACAGTCGTTTTATCTTGCGTCAGCGTTGTCGGCGCATATTTTTGGGTTTCAGTGACAAGGTCGCTGGCCAGATGGGCGTAAAACGCCTTTTTTTCGGCAGTAGAAAACTTGCCGTTGCCATCGGTATCCACAACACCCACTCGTGGGTCATGCGCTTTGATCAGCTTGCTTAATTGCGCTTTAACATACAGCTTTTTAAGGACATACGCGGCAATATAGTCGTCGCTTTTGCCTTTAGCATATAGAGTTGCAATAGAGCCAGTCAGCTTCGCTACCTGGCTAGTCGTCAAATTGACACCGCTTCCCTTAAGAGCTCCGATGATCACTTGAGCTTTTTGTGTAGAATTAATCGCCATGATTTACTCCGTTTAGTTACAAGATTTTGTTTTTGATACAACTTGAAAAGATGAGAAATGCCACGTCTAACATGACAAACGACTGAATTGGCTTTCACTTATTTCATGCGCCTTAAATAATCACTCATTTGCTTGCAGCATGAAGTATATGGTCATTCAAACAATTTTGTCTATTTTTTTGCTTAATTCGTCACCTGATCACCAGGCCTCGCTTACAGCCTTCTTTCCTATGCTGTTTAATTTAAAAACATTTTAGAGGAAATGACGAATTACTCTACACTCTATTATTATGAGTATTTATGCGTAATTGCTTTATTAAATCCGCATTATCCGCGCTTAGACATTATCAAAGTGTTAGGATAATCTTAAATATTGCGCAAAATTACCGCTCATGCTTAATTTAGCCTTAAACTGTATTAGATTGATTGAAACCCTCTTTGCGCATCTCGCTTAGTCCGATTACCTATCAAACCTAATATTCTCATAAAATTGAGATGCCGACCCACCAATACGCCATAACGGCATTATTAATATAAACTTAAAATATTCTTGCAATTTTATTAAGGCAAACTATCTGCCGACGTAATACTGCCACTACAGTATATTTATCTCAGCTTAACAATTCCTGAAGAATGCGTTCTATTTCACAAAAATAAAAAACATCAGAAATAGGCGGCAAAGAATCCCCCCCCTCTCGCGACGGATTCGACAGACTGGAAAGCTTATGACGAGGGAGAAAGACGAGAAATTCTTAGCCCGTTACCAGCAAGCGCTGGCGCAACGGAATGAGGTGAACATGTCGAAAGCAAGCCCCCCCCACGAACGGCCTACCCGTTATTCATCCACGTGCAGCCCACTGCCATTAAGTTAAGGTTTTCCTCGCATAACTTATCGTTGGCTGAGCGGAGCCGAAGCCAACAAATCGCTTCGACTTCGCTCAGCGAACGGCTTAACTTAATGGTAGTGACGTGCAGCCGGGATCGATATTGGTTCCCGATTTCACGTCGTTGCGGTCCCACCCAGTCTAAGCAATGAGCCCGTACAAACTTTTCAGGCGTTTACTGTTGATATTCAGCGCACGGCGGATTGGTTGGCTGACTATTGGTATTGAGACAGCCGCCATGGAATCCACGGGGGTTTACTGGGTGCCTGCCTTTGAGATTCTCGAAAGCGCGGGTATCGATGTCATCGTCGCCAATGCCCGCGAGCCCCGCTCTGTGCCTGCGCGTAAGAGCGACATTAACGATGCACATGGCGGCAACACTTGCATGCCTGCGGGGGTGTTGTTGCGAGCCAGCTTTCGTCCTGGCCTCGACATTGCTGAATGCGGAGAAATCAATGCCGGAGCAACCGCCACCCAAAACCCGAAATCGCACTTAACAGGCAGGCTCCGTCAACTTTGGCGTACGGACGGCACTCTAGTCTGCTCACTCAAGAAACTCAAATAATCGACTCACCGCTCATCTACGGCTGACATCGGTAACTGTTGGTAAACCGGGCATGCCAGAAAGCTATCCAGCGAGTCAACCGGCAGCCATCGGCGGCAGGGCTTCACCCCCACTGTCATTAAGTTAAGCCGTTCGTGCTGGGCCTGTCGAAGCATGAACGGCTTAACTTATGCGGCTCGGATTTCTCCGTTCACCCTTCGACGAGCTCAGGGCGAACGGAGAAATCCTTAACTTAATGGCAGTGGGGGCTTCGCCCGGGTTGTGATTGTTATGACTTATGCGGCAAAAACTTACTCAGGCGCCTCCCCTATTTCGAGCTTATGATTAGCCGGCGCTATATTTGTCCCCGCCGGCTCCAGCCAGCCATTGATCTCGTGCAAGTGGCTTTCGCTGAGAGAGCCGAGGGCCAGCAAAAAGCGGATATGATTTTTGATGTAGCTGTATTTGGCCTGCGCAAGGTCTCTTTTGGCGACAAACTCACCCTCTTGCGCCTTCAGGAGATCGCTTACCGTGACAACACCGTAGTAGAGACCTCGCTCCATCGATTCGCGCGATTTGACCGACGATTCGAGCGCTTTACGCCCCGCTTTGATGCGCCTGACGTCCGCATTGGTGCTGAGGAAGGCATCGCTGGTTTCCTTGACCAGACCGCGCAAGGTGGCCTCATTATCGTATTGACTCAAGCGCAATTGGCTTTTCGCTTCAAACAACTGGTGTGTGGTCGTGCCGCCGGCGAACAACGGCACGTTGACATTGATCGCCGCAACCTGAGTTTGCACAGTCGAGTTCAAATTCTGGCTATTATAGCCAGTGTTGGTGTCGTAATAATTCAACTGCAGGTCAACAACCGGCAGGTATTTGGATTTTTGTACGGCCACATTGTTTTCCGCCGCCTCTATCGCGACGCGCTTGGCCGACAAGGCGGGATTTTGGCCTTGCGCCATGTCTATCCATTGTTGCAATTCGCCTTCGAGTTCTTTGTACTCGATGTTTTCTTGCAGCCTTTGCAGGCTTGAAGGCGCAACCCCAGTCAATTCGCGCAGCCCTTGCTGGCTGGTTACCAACTGGCTTTCCGTCTTGATTTCGTCGGCAGCGACCTGATCCACACGCGCTTCCACGGCGTACACATCGGTTATTTTCAGCACTTGCTTGGCAAACTGTTTTTGTACCTGCACCAACTGTTGCTGAGTTGTTTCTTTTTCAGCTCGCGCCAATTCCAATTGATCCTCGGCTTCGAGCACGGTGAAATAACGATCGACCACATTGTAAATCAATTCATTCTGGGCCTCGATCTCCTCGGCAGCATATTGATCTTCTACCTTGGACGCGCGCCGCCATTCCCAGAATTTGGCAAAATCGACCAGGGTCTGGCTCAGCGAAACATAGTAGCGCGTTCCGTTATAGGAACTATTGGTAATACGCAAGCCGGAATCACTACTTTGGCTGTTTTTCGACCAGTTGGCGCTGGCATTGATTTGCGGCAGCATCTGCCCTAACGCCTGGCCTTTTTGTGCCGCGCCGACTTCCATTTTTGCTTCCGCCGACTTGAGCCGCGGATCGGCCTCCAGGGCTTGGCGATAAATGGTCAGCAGATCATCCGCCCACGACGTCTGGACGTGCAAGCCAAGCACTAACGCCAACAGCATGTAAAATTTATTCATGTACCGTCTAATCTTCGATAAGCGCACGCGCAAACGCATTGGTCGCGGGTTGAGCCAAATATTCAAACAAGGTCCTCTCGCCGGTATTGATCAATACCTCCGCCGGCATGCCGGGCACCAATTGCAATTTGCCGAGATCCTTTCGGCTCTCAGGCGTCAGTTCCACACGGGCCTGATAATAAGGCACGCCGGATTCATCATCGACAAAGCGGTCCGCCGACAATTGAATGACCGTTCCGTTCATTTTTGGCGTTATTGCCTGTTTGAATGCACTAAAACGCACCTCGGCCTGCAAGCCCACCGTGACACGATCGATATCGTTAGGCGACACCTGCGCTTCGATGATCAATTCGGCGTCTTTTGGCACGATGTCGAGTATCGCACCACCGGGCGAAATGACGCCATTCTGGGTATGCACCGACAAACCCATCACCATGCCGCTGGCTGGCGCCTTGATGATGATTCGATCGAGCTTGTCCTGGGATGCGGCCAGCCGCTCATTGACATCGTTTAACTCGGCCTGCGTTTCGCTGAGTTTGCCGGCGACTTCCTCTTGAAATTTCTTTTCGACCTGCAGGATTTGCAAGCGCGTTTCGCTGATCAGCATCTGGTTGGTGGCGATTTCCGCATTGAGCTGGGCGATTTCGCCACTCTGCATGGCATGATTGCGCTCCATATCGCGCAAACGCTGCTTGTCGGCGAAGCCTTCCGCCAATAACTCCTTTAAATCATGAATTTCTTCACCGTAGGAGTCGACCAATATTTTTTTGCTCTCGCCCTGGCTTTGCAAACCTTTTATTTTGCTGGAAATTTGGCTGATTCTTTCCTTGAGTACCGCCATTTCTCCGTCATGGGCTTTTTTTCTGGAGTGAAAAACATTGCTCTCGGCCTGTTTAGCCTCCGTAATTCTTTGGTCGCTTTCATCATTCAGCGCTTCCGGAAACTTGATCGCATTGAGCAGGTCTTTTTCGGCGCGCAAGCGCGCTACCTGCGCCGACAAGACGATGAATTGACTGCGCGCGATTTCCATCTGGGCTTTTATTTGCGTATCGTCCAGAATCAACAAGGTATCGCCCTCCTTGACCACATCACCGTCCTTGGCCAGGATTTTGGCGACAATGCCGCCATCGAGATGCTGCACGGTTTTTCGGTGCGATTTTACGACGACAACGCCTGACGCCAGCGCCGAACTGTCTAACGGCGCCAGAAATGCCCAGCCGCCAAAAATACCGAAGGTCAAAGTCACGATCACCGCGCCGATCAGGCGGACGGAGCGATCATTGGTCTGCAAGTCTTTAGGCGCTGTTATTGTTTGAGTGTTTTCGGTCATATTGAGCGTATCTGCGGCTTAAGCCACGGGGGTGGCAATCTGTTGCTGTTTTTGCTGCTGTTGCTGCAAATATTCGACGACCTGGACTCTCGGCCCATAAGCCACCAAAACCCCCTCATTCAGAATCAGCAGCTTGTCAACGCGGGACAGCACATTGTTTCGATGCGTGATGATAATCACCGTCGTCTGTTTTTGTTTAAGCTTGAGCAAGGCTTTTTCGAGCGCGCTTTCGCCCTGCTCGTCGAGATTGGAATTCGGCTCGTCGAGAACAACCAGAACCGGATTGTCATATAAGGCCCGCGCCAAACCGATGCGTTGCCGCTGCCCTCCCGACAGGTTTCCGCCCGTCGCCCCGATGACAGTGTCATAGCCTTCAGACAAGCGCAAAATCATCTCGTGCACATCGGCCATTTTGGCGGCTTCGACGACTTTTTCCGGATCAATTTCGCCGAAACGGGCGATGTTTTCGCTGATGGTGCCCTCGAATAGCTCAATGTCCTGCGGCAAGTAGCCAATGAAACGGCCGAGATGCTCGCGGTCCCAGTTGAAAACTTCCGCGCCATCCAGACGAATTGAACCGTTGGCGGTTGGCCAAATACCCAATATAGCCCGCGCCAACGTCGACTTGCCGGCGCCGCTAGGGCCGAGCATTCCGACAATGTCGCCTATTTCGATCACCAGGTTGAGCCCCTTGATAACGGGGACCTTGCTGCCCGGCGGCGTGATAATCGCATTTTCGAGCTGAATGCACCCCTCGGGGTCGGGTAATTGCATGTGCTCCTTTTCGGCAGGGATTTGCTGCAGAATTTCATTCAGACGCTTGTATTGTCCGCGGGCGCTGACAAAGCCCTTCCAACTGCCGATCATTATATCGATGGGAGCCAACGCCCGCCCCATCAGGATGGAGCCGGCAATCATCAGCCCCCCTGAAATTTCGCGCTCGATCGTCAAATAGGCGCCTAACCCTAAAATCAGTGATTGCGATGAAACGCGAATGACTTTGGACAGGGAGGTTAATAGCCCGGCACGGGAACTGGCGATGGCTTGCAAATCCAAGACTTTTACCGAGCCTTCCATCCAGCGCCGGCGTATATTGCCCAACATGCCCATCGACTCGATCACTTCGGCATTTCGCAAGTTCTTGCCTAACAGCCCACGCGTGGCGATCGAGATTTGGTTCGCCTCACTCAGTGTCTTAGCCGTGGCTTTTTCGTTCGCGACAGCGACCAGACTCACTAAGATGGCGGTAAAAACCGAAAACCAGCCATACCAGGGATGAAATACAAACAACAACCCCAAGTAAATCGGCATCCAGGGCGCATCAAAAAAAGCAAACAAGCCGTTTCCGGTTAAAAACTGGCGTAATCCGGTCAGGTCATCGAGCGCCTGCGTCGTAGCTTGCCGCCCGCCCGAAAATAAGGCTTGCTTAAAAGCAACCCTGAACAACCTCTCATTCAGCAGCATTTCCAAACGCGTACTGACTTTGACTAAAATTTGTGATCGCACCCACTCCAAGGATGCCATCGTGATGTATAACATCAATACGATCAATGTCAGCATCACAAGCGTTGTTTTATTGCCGGTCGACACCACGCGATCATACACTTGCAGCATATAAATCGATGGCGCGATCATTAAGAAATTGATCAACAAGCTAAAACCCGCAGCAGACAGAAACGCTCCTTTACAAAGTTTTAGAGCCTGTTCCAAATCGGTCTTGATGGTTTTCATGCGCAAATTGTTTCAATTTCAAATAAATCCAATGATTGTCTCATAAATCGCCTTAACTCAGTCTTAATATAACGATGCAACTCATTTCTACACATACTAAAAAGCAATTGATTGGCCAAAGCCTAAATCGCCAGAGCGTCCGTCTTGCCCTGCCGCATTATTCGACCTTCTCAACCTCAAAGACGGTACCGTTCACCGAAACCACCCGGACTTTGGTGTGAATGTCGCAATCGGGCCCGTGCACCGTCCAAATGGAATCTCCCACCCTGATCTTGCCCTGGCCGTTTTCGATCGGCGTGTACAGATTGAAAACGCGGCCGATGTATTGCGCGCCGCGTTTGTTCAAAAGCGGGCGGTCGCTTTCAATCGGGTGTCTTTTGACATAAAAACGCCAGACCGCGATCGCGGCGACCGACAGTATCGAAAACTCAAAGATTTGAAAATTTTCAGGCGTATCGGGAAACAGGAAGACCAGACAGCCGGTCACGAAACCCGCCGCGGACATCCACAGGAAGAAGAAGCCGGGCGCGACCAGTTCGATCACCAACAGCAGCAGCGCCCAGACCCACCAGTACCAGAAGACAAAATCCAGTTCGCTCATCGCCATTTCCATTACGCGCCTTTCGTGTTTTTGCCCAGCGCTTCCTTGGCCAGTTCGCCGATACCGCCCAGCGCTCCAATCACGCTGGAGGCTTCCAGCGGCATGAAAATCAACTTAGCGTTTTCCGCGGAAGCGACTTTTTGCAGCGCGTCGATGTATTTTTGCGCGATGAAATAATTGATCGCATTCAGGTCGCCCTTGCCGATCGCCTCCGACACCATCAGGGTCGCCCTGGCTTCGGCTTGCGCCAGGCGCTCCCGCGCATCGGCATCCCGATAGGCGGCTTCCTTGCGGCCTTCGGCTTCCAACACCGCAGCCTGCTGAGCGCCTTCCGCGCGCAGAATTTCGGATTGCCGGAGCCCTTCCGCTTCCAGGATCGAGGCGCGTTTCAAGCGTTCCGCCTTCATCTGTTTGCCCATCGCTTCGACCAGGTCTTTCGGCGGCGCGATGTCCTTGATTTCGATACGGGTGGCCTTGATGCCCCAGGGCGTCGTCGCATCGTCGACCACGGTCAAGAGGCGCGCATTGATGTCGTCGCGCCGTGACAGCAACTCGTCCAGATCCATCGAGCCCATCACGGTCCGGATGTTGGTCATCACCAGATTCAGGATCGCCCATTCCAGCTTGCTGACTTCGTACGCGGCTTTCGCGGCGTCCATGACCTGGTAAAACACCACGCCGTCGACGGTCACCATCGCATTGTCCTTGGTAATCACTTCCTGCGACGGCACATCCAGCACCTGCTCCATCATGATCATTTTGCGGCCGATCTTATCGATGACCGGCATGATGATATTCAATCCGGGGGTCAAGGTATTGGTATAACGACCGAAGCGCTCGACCGTATATTCCATACCCTGAGGAACGGGTTTTACCGACAAAAACACCAGCAATATCGCCAGAACCAACAAGACTAAAACGAACGCGCCAAAGCCC
This sequence comes from Methylomicrobium lacus LW14, assembly GCF_000527095.1. Taxonomy (NCBI): domain Bacteria; kingdom Pseudomonadati; phylum Pseudomonadota; class Gammaproteobacteria; order Methylococcales; family Methylococcaceae; genus Methylomicrobium; species Methylomicrobium lacus. The sequence continues at coordinate 2,455,413 of NZ_AZUN01000001.1, forward strand.
ATGGGGCCTCCTCATTTCTCAGGTTGAAAAGGTGAATGACAGCCAACAGTATGGCACAGAAAATTCTCCGCCTGCCGCCGGCTACAACTATTTTAGGATGCGTGAAGACTTAGCGGGATTTATATCACAATCGCCCGATTTTTCACCATAAAAAGCATCTAAGACGCCGAATGCCGCGACCTTAACTGCGTTCATTCCGCTTCCTGGAGATCAAGCCTGCGTGTACAAAAATACCTGAATATTATCCTTTTGATCAGGCGAAGGATTAATTTCGGCGCCTTGGAATGGTATAGTAGCGGGTTGCAAACCCGCGGGAATCATGCACCCCGTAACTCTCGGCTTTTACTCGTTTTTACAGGCAACTCACTATGGTAAATGATTTAGTAAATTTTTCTTTTCAGTTGGCGGCGTTTACGCTTATTTTCTTCGTCGTAGGCATGATCAAACCGAAATGGCCGCTTTTTTTCCTGAAAGAGCCCACGCGTTTTATGATCGCGATGATCACCCCGGTCTTGATCATGATTACCGTCACCCTCTACGGCGAAGGGCTGAAGCGCGAAAAAGAAGCAAAGGAGTTGAAGGAAACTCCGGCACAAATCGTAGCGCCCGCCCCGGCCCCGGTTCCAACGCCCGCCCCGGATGCGGCACCGAGCGCTCCGGCAGCCAAATAGTCAAACCACGCCGAGGGGCGACGCATTTCGCCCCTCGGCGGAAGGCCCGAAATCGTATCCGGCACCTACCCTGCCACGCTAATCATGATAGAATCAGCAGTTTTAATTGAACGCAGCGCTGATTTATGCCTTTTCTGAGTCCGCCGTTACAGGTCAAACCATGCCTTACTGCTTAACGGCAGGACCGATGCCGACTCCATCCGCGAGTTTGAAGCGTATAACATGCGTGTAATCAGAGGCTTATCCCATCTGGAGCCGCTCGATCCGGGCTGCGTGCTCACGATCGGAAATTTTGACGGCCTGCATTTGGGCCATCGCGCGGTGATCGAGAAATTGGCCGCCCAAGGCCGGGCGACAGGACTTCCGGTCGTGGTGATGATTTTTGAGCCGCAGCCGCTGGAATATTTTCTCGGCGACAACGCGCCGTCCAGGCTGATGCGCCTTAGGGAAAAAGTGATCGATTTTGCGGGACTCCCGGTCGACTATTTGCTGGTCATGCGCTTCAATCGGCAGTTTGCGAATCTGGACGCCGAAAAATTCATCGATGACATTCTGATCAAGAAATTGAACGTCAAACATCTGGTGATCGGCGACGATTTTCATTTCGGCAAGGCCCGGCGCGGCAATTTTGCGATGCTGCAGGAAAAAGGCCTGCAATGGGGATTTACGGTCGAAGACACCGGTTCGTTTTATGTCGACGGGCTCCGCGTCAGCAGCACGTTGATCCGGGATGCGTTGACGGCCGGCAATCTCGCCCAGGCCGAACAATTGCTCGGGCGCAGCTACTCGGTCTGCGGCCGCATCGTGCATGGCGAAAAACGCGGCAGAGCGCTGGGATTTCCGACCGCCAACATCAAATTGCATCGCAAGAACACGCCGCTGCAAGGCGTTTTCGCGGTCACCATGACCGGACTCGGCGAGGACGCCATTCAGGGCATCGCCAACGTCGGTACCCGGCCGACTGTCGACGGCGGCTCGAAAGTGATCCTCGAAACCCATTTATTCAATTTTAACCGGGAAATTTACGGACGCTATGTGGAAGTGCATTTCAAGCACAAAATCCGCGATGAAATGCGTTTTCATTCTCTCGAAAAACTGAAGGCCCAAATCGAGAAAGATGTGGCCATCACCCAAAAGATTTTTGCCGATTCGAAAGCTTATGACTATGGATTATAAAAAAACGCTTAATTTACCGACGACCGCTTTCCCGATGAAAGCGAACCTGGCGCAGCGCGAACCGGAACGGTTGAAGCTCTGGAACGAATCCAAACTGTACCACAAGATCCGTCAAGCGATGGCCGGACGTCCGAAATTCGTTTTGCATGACGGCCCTCCGTATGCGAACGGCGAAATCCATATCGGCCACGCGGTCAACAAGGTGCTGAAGGACATCATCGTCAAGTCGAAAACGCTGGCCGGCTTCGATGCGCCTTATGTGCCCGGCTGGGATTGTCACGGCCTGCCGATCGAGCTGATGGTCGAAAAGAAAGTCGGCAAGGCCGGCATCAAGGTGTCCCCCGCCGCGTTCCGCAAAGCCTGCCGGGAGTATGCCGGCAAGCAGGTCGCGCTGCAAAAGGAGGCTTTCGTCCGCCTCGGCATTCTCGGCGACTGGGACAATCCTTATTTGACGATGGACTTTGCGTTTGAAGCGGACATCGTGCGCTCGCTCGGCAAGATCGTCGCGAAAGGCCATATCGCGCACGGCGCGAAGCCGGTGCACTGGTGCACCGATTGCGGCTCCGCGCTGGCCGAAGCCGAAGTCGAATACGAAGACAAACATTCGCCGGCGATCGACGTGCGTTTTGAGGTGGTCGATCCGGCCGCTTTCCTGGCCAATTGCCATCATGTCGGCGAAGGCGAAGGCCCGCTGTCGGTCGTGATCTGGACCACCACGCCGTGGACCCTGCCCGCAAACCAAGGCGTCGCACTGAATGCCGAACTCGATTACGCGGTCGTGCAATGCGAAAAGGACGGCGTCAAGGAACGCCTGGTCGTCGCCGAAGCGCTGCTGAAGGATGCGATGTCGCGCTACGACATCGACAATCCGCAGGTGATCGCCTACTGCAAAGGTTCGGCGCTCGAACACCAGTTATTGCACCACCCTTTCTACAAACGCCAGGTGCCGATCATCCTCGGCGATCATGTGACCACCGATGCGGGCACCGGCGCTGTGCATACCGCACCCGGCCACGGCCAGGAAGACTATGTCGCCGGCCTCAAATACGGGCTGCCGGTCGATAATCCGGTGGGCGGCGACGGCGTGTTTTTGCCGAACACCGAACTGTTCGCCGGCGAGCATGTGTTCAAGGCGAACGCGCATGTGCTGGAAGTGCTGGAAGCGAACGGCAAGCTCCTGCATCACCATGCGATTCAGCACAGCTACCCGCATTGCTGGCGGCACAAGACACCGATCATTTTCCGCGCGACGCCGCAATGGTTCATCTCGATGGAGAAGAATCATCTTCGCGAGACCGCTCTGGCCGAAGTCAAACGGGTCGACTGGATTCCGGACTGGGGACAGGCGCGTATCGAAAGCATGCTGAACGGGCGCCCGGACTGGTGTATTTCCCGGCAGCGCACCTGGGGGGTGCCAATTACTTTTTTTGTTCACAAAGAAAGCGGCGAACTGCATCCGCGCACGGTCGAATTGATCGAGCCGATCGCGAAAAAGATCGAGGCGCAAGGCATCGATGCCTGGTTCGATCTGGACCCTGCCGAATTGCTGGGCGAGGACGCGGCTTACTACGACAAGAGCAACGACACGCTGGATGTCTGGTTCGATTCCGGCGTAACCCATGCCGGCGTGCTCGACCGCCGCGACGAGTTGACCTTCCCGGCCGACCTGTATCTGGAAGGCTCGGACCAACATCGCGGCTGGTTCCAGTCGTCGCTCCTGGCCTCGACCGCGATGAACGATGTCGCGCCCTACAAGGCGGTGTTGACGCACGGCTTCACGGTCGATGCGGACGGCAAGAAAATGTCCAAATCGAAAGGCAACGTGGTCGCGCCGCAATCGGTGATGAAGGATCTCGGCGCGGACATCTTGCGCCTCTGGGTCGCCTCGGCCGATTACCGCGGCGAAATGACCGTATCGGATGAAATTCTGAACCGGACCGCCGACGGCTACCGCCGCCTCCGGAATACCGCACGGTTTTTGCTGTCGAATCTGAACGACTTCGACCCGGCGCAGCATCTGATCGAAACCGGCAAACTGCTCCCGCTGGACCGCTGGATCATGGACCGCGCCTGGCAGTTGCAGGAAGAGGTCAAGGCCGCCTATGAGTCTTATCAATTCCAGTCGATTTATCAAAAAGTGCATCACTTTTGCGTGATCGACCTCGGCGGCTTTTATCTGGATGTGGTCAAGGACCGCCAGTATACCGCGAAAACCGACGGCCTGGCCCGGCGTTCCGCGCAAACCGCGATGTATCATGTGCTCGAAGCCCTGGTGCGCTGGCTTGCGCCGATCGTCAGCTATACCGCCGATGAAATCTGGCATTTCATGCCGGGCACCCGCAGCGAATCGGTTTTCCTCGAAACCTGGTATACCGGATTGGCCCAACTCGACGCCGATGCCGCGATCAGCCGCGATACCTGGCAAAAGGTGATGGCGGTGCGCACCGCGGTCAGCAAGGAACTCGAAAAAAGCCGCGCGAAAGGCGACATCGGCGCCTCCTTGAATGCGGAAGTCGAACTGTATTGCAACGAAGACTATTTCGGCGTATTGAACCTCTTGGCCGGCGAACTGCAGTTTGTGCTGATCACCTCCGGCGCATCGGTGATCGCCGAACAGTTCTGCCCGGACGATGCGGCCCTGACCGACGTTGCGGGCGTCCGCGTCAAGGTGATCGTGTCGGAACAGCCCAAATGCGTGCGCTGCTGGCATCAGCGTTATGATGTCGGCGAACATGCGGATCATCCCGAACTATGCGGACGCTGCGTCGAAAACATTGCCGGCGACGGCGAAAACCGTCAATTCGCATGACCATGCCGATGTTGAAATGGCTTTGGTTAACCCTGCTCGCGGTGCTGCTCGATCAGGGCAGCAAGTTGGCGGTCGATGCGACGATGCTTTTGTACGAATCGGTCCCGGTCATGCCGTATTTCAATCTGACCTATGTGCATAACCCCGGCGCGGCGTTCAGCTTTCTGAGCGAAGCCGGCGGCTGGCAGCGCTGGTTTTTTTCAGGACTGGCGCTGACGATCAGCGTGGCGATCACGATCTGGCTCGCCAAACTGCAAAAGCATGAGCATTTGCTCGGGGCCTCATTGGCGCTGGTCCTCGGCGGCGCGGTCGGCAATCTGATCGACCGGGTGGCCTACGGTTATGTGATCGACTTTATCGACGTGTATTACGGCAGCTCGCATTTCCCGGCGTTCAATATCGCCGACGCGGCGATCAATCTGGGCGTGTTTCTGATGCTGGCCGAATCGTTCGGCTGGTTTGGCTCTACCAAAAAAGAACAAGGCTAAAACTTGCCTTAAAATCAGGCACGTCGCCGGGATACAATCATCAGTCAATATCGCTGGTGGGATTGCCGATATACTCGACTTTGACCTTGGCCATCCCGCGAATGCCTATCTGTCTGGCGGCGGCTTTCGATAAATCGATCAGCCGCCCCTTCTTGAAAGGGCCTCGGTCATTGACCACCACATCAACCGAACGGCCGTTATGCAGATTGGTCACCCTGACCTTGCAGGGTAACGGCAGTGTTTTATGCGCAGCGGTCAGATTTTGCGGCCTGAACCGCGTTCCCATCGAAGTGGTGTTCCCCGACTCAGAGCCATACCAGGACGCAATGCCGAACTCCCTGTAACCCGCCGCCGAAGCCATCGGATAATAGGTGTGGCCCCGAACCTGATAGGGCCGATTATAGGCCGCCTTGTGCCGGTAATTTTCGGCGTGCTGGACTCTGCTTGGTTGATACAGTCCCGGTGATACGGCCGGCTTGGTCGCGCAGCCGCTGAACAGCGCCGCACTCAACACGGCGCCGAAGAGTACCGCCTTCTTTTGATACCCATGCAAATCAGTGACCATCGGCATAGCTCGGCAACCCCGCAGCAAAACGATAAAACCGCAATAAAAAAGAGGTCTTAATATTTTTCCGATTATACAAACAAACGCCGCCTAACGGCTTAAATTTGCTCTTGAATTAAGGTTTTCCTTCGCAACGTCTCGCTTTGCCAAGACATGCGCCGATGGCCTGCGTATTGCCTTCGATCAACACCCCCAGCAACAGCGCCAGCATAAACAGTGCGATCGGCGCATCCCCGCCTAGCCGCGCAAACGGCGTCAGGCCGGCCATCGGCTGTATTACGCCGGTCAACGTGGCCGCGGTGAACAACGGCGCCTGACCGATCACCCTCCCCTCGGGCGAAATGATCGCGGTCGCGCCGGTGTTGGTCGAGCGCAACAGATAACGCCCCGCTTCCAAGGCGCGCATCCTGGCGATCTGCAAATGCTGATGCGGTTCGATCGAGTCGCCGAACCAGGCGTCATTGGTCGCATTGACTAGGTACGCCGCCTCCGGCAATCCGCGCAGCGCATTCTCCGCAAACGCATCCTCATAACAGATGGAGGTGCTGAAACGGTAGCCGCCCGCGCTGAGCAAAGGCTGGTCCGGCCTGCCCGGCGTAAAGTGGCTCAGGCGCATGTTGAAATGCGCCAGAATCCAGCCCGATACCGGCTGCCACGGCATGTATTCACCGAAAGGCAGCAGATGCACCTTGCGGTACATCCCGGCTTCCCTGCCCAGCGTAATGACCGAATTGTATTTTTCCCCTTCGGCGTTGCCGTAGGACGGCACGCTGACGATCAAATCGCTCTGGTGCGCTTTCGCGGCCTGACCCAACGGCATCAGGAAAGCCTCGTACACATCGGACAGATACGCCGGCACCGCCGATTCCGGCCAGACGATCACCTGGGAATCCCAATGCGCCTCGGTCATCTGGATATATTGCAGGATCGTGCCGACCCGGGTTTCGGGCAGCCATTTTTTGTCCTGCGCAACATTGCCCTGAATCAGGGCGGCTTTGATCGGCTCGCCGATCGGCTGCGTCCATGCCGCCGTTCTTAACCAGCCGCCGGCGATCCATACGCCAGCCATACAGGCCCAAAGCCATAGCGAGGATTTGGGCCGGCTTGCAATGCCGATCAGCATTGCGGCCGAAAGCACCGCGAGCAAGCCGGTGCCGTAGCCGCCGATGACAGGAATATAGCCGGCCAGCGGCGTATCCAGTTGCGAATAGGCGATTTGCAGCCAGGGAAAGCCTTGCAGTACGATGCGGCCGCGCAGGTACTCGACCAAGACCCACAGCAGCGGAAATAAAAGCAGACGGCTGGATCGTTTATATGGCAACTGGGTCGCGAGATACACCGCAAGCGCGGGAAACAGCGCCCAAAAGCCGACGAATAGGCCGGCAATCAACAGTGAACCCAGCAAACCGCCGCCGCCATAGTCATGCACACTGACATAGACCCAGGAAACGCCGAAACCGAACTGGCCCAGGCCGAATAAATAGCCGCTGAGGGCGGCGCGCTTCGGGCTTAAGACTATGGCCGTAAAAAACAGGTAGGCCAGCGCGGGGAAGGCGGCATAGGAGAAGTTGAAAGGCGCAAACGCCAGGGTATAGACGGCCCCGGCAACGAGCGAGGTAACGTCCCCAAACAGGTTGCGGGAAGCATTGCAGTTTTCTCGAATAAGTCTCAAGGCAGGGAGTGAACGCAATAAGATCAGGCAATCAGCCGAATTGAGCGCGTATTTTAGCGGAAGCCGGATTAAAATTCAGAGAAACATCAAGGCGCTTATCCCTAAAGCGTTCCTCACTCCGGTTGATTTTACGGCTTCCGCAGCGTCGAATGAATCAGGTCATCCAAGCTCTGCCCATCCAGAACAGCCAGCGCCGCGTTCTCGATATGAATCGCCAAATCCAGCACGCTTTCGGCGATTCCGGGACTCATCATGGTCATCGCTTGTCCGTCAAACTCACGCAGACAAACGTAAATCTCCTTCAGGGCGATCGTTTCGATCGCCCTGGCAGGAAGATAGGCATTCGGCTCGGACTGGATCGCGATCACGAATCCCGATTTTTCGAGACCCTGCACCATGTGCTGGACCGCTTCCCAAGGCAACTCGACCGCCTCCGCCAAGGCATGCAAGGTCCACGGCGCCTTGCCCTCATAATACGCCTTGCCGATCAGATACATGATCAGGAAACCGAGATACTCCTGCTGACGATGAGTCAGATCCGGTTTTTTGTTTTTGTGCAGCAGATAGCGCGGGTGCTGGTGCAGAAATGAAATCACGCCTCCCAGCAGCACGATCAGCCAACTGACATAGAGCCAGATCATCGACAAGAGAATGATCGCGAAACTCGAATAGATCGCGTTATAACTGACCGACTTCGCGACGAAGATGCCGAACAGCCAGCCGACCATTTTCCAGGTCAGTCCGGCCGCGATACCGCCGGCCAGCGCGGAACGGAAGTTGACTCGGGTATTCGGCATGAAGATATAGAGAAAGGTCAACGCCGCGATGATCAACAGATAAGGCAGAATCAGCCCGGCCAGATAATAGGCGCTGCCGAAAGGCTCTTGCGCGATCAGCTTTTGCACGAAGGCGGTATTGGCCATCGATGCCATCACGCCGAACGCGGAAACGACCAGGACCGGCCCGACCAGCAACATGCTCAGGTAGTCGCTGCTGCGGCGAATCCAGTTTCTCGGCATCTCGACGCGCCAAATCCGGTTGAAGCATTCCTCGATGATTTTCAACAGCGCAACCACCGAATACAGCAATACCACCAAACCGGCCGCGCCCAGCACGCCGATATGGATGTTTTCAACATAACCGATGATCTGTCCGGCCATCTCCACGCCTTTGCTGCCGAGCGGCTCAAGTAGGCCCAGCAGCAACGGCATCAGCTGGTTATGCACGCCGAACGCCTTCAGCATCGAAAAACTGACCGCCAGCAGCGGCGCCAGCGACAACAACGTCGTATAGACCAATCCCATCGCCCGGTAGCGCAAGTCGCCATCGGTCGCTTCCCGCATCAATATCAGCACGCCGCGCAGTAATGCGGCGATCGTTTGGGAAAAATCGGAACGAGGTTCGCCATTTTCCCGCCAAATTTCAGTCGTCAGGTAATGTTTGATCGCATCGAAGTTCGGCATCGCCAGGGGCTCCTTATCGGCAAGCTGAAAAAATACCGTACCAGACTCGATAGTAATGGCCGGCAGGCCTTTTTAAAAGCAAAAGTTCGGATTTTTAGCCGTTTTCGTTGTATCCGGGATAGCATGCCGAAGCACAAGGCATTTGAAACGTGATAGGATGAAACCGGATATTATTTTTGGAAGTCGAAGAACTATTACCCGTCCGGTCAATCGGGGACGCTCGAGCCGTTTTTCCCGGCCTGCCTTATTTTCCGTCACCCGCCTCCGATTCGCTACCGAAACGTCTGTCAGCAAACTTTCGGGTGCTTCGCGCTTATGAGTATCACCAGATGCCCGACTAAATACCCGATCCTGGCCACGTTGCTGATCCTCGGCGGACTGTTTCCTGCACAGGCGTCGGACTCCGGCATTTCCGGCCTGTTACGCCGCGCCCTTCCGTTTGGCGTGACCGGATCGGCCAAACCGGCCATCAAGATTTCCGGCATCACAGGCCCCTTGCATGACAATGTCCGCGCCTTTCTGAGCCTGATCAAGGAGCCTTGCGGCGCTCCCCGCTGGCGGGTCGAACGCTTATTCGAGCAGGCCGATAAGGAAATCGGCAAGGCGCTGCGCGCACTCGGCCATTATCATCCGGCCGTCAAAAAACATCTTGCCTTCGACGCCGCCTGCTGGCGTGCGGATTTTGAGATTCATCCGGGGACGCCGGTGACCGTAGCGGCACTCGACATCCGCGTTTCGGGAGAAGCGGAATCGGACCCGGCGTTTGCCCGGTTGCTAAAAAAAATTCCCCTGAAGATCGGCCAGGTTCTGGATCACGGACGCTACGAAGCCTTCAAAAAAAGCCTGCAATCACTGGCGCAGGAACGCGGCTATTTCGATGCCAAATTCGAAAAAAGCGCGATTCAAGTCGATACCGAACGCAACAGCGCGGTGATCGTACTGGCCTATGCCTCCGGTCGCCGGTATGCGTTTGGCGAATTGACTATCGAACAGGACATTCTGAAACCGGAGTTTGTCCAGCGCTTCATCCCGTTCACGGAGGGCGAACCCTATTCGAGCCGCAAACTGGCCGACACTTACAATAATTTGAGCCTCGGCGGTTATTTCAGCAGCCTGGAAATCAAGCCTGCCATTGAAGATGCTCTCGGCTTGAAAGTGCCGATCGCTATAGCGCTGCAGCCGCAGAAAAAGCACCGCTATGAAGTCGGCATCGGCTACGATACCAATTACGGCCCCTTGTTCAGTCTGGCCTATACGAATCGAAGAGTGAACCGCCGCGGCCATACGCTGAACGCTGAACTGGCCGTTTCGCCGGTTTTATCCACGCTGGAAAGCCGCTACAACATCCCGCTGCAAAATCCGACGACCGATTTTTTCAGCTTCGGCGCGGGCTTTAAACATGAAGAACCCGACACGTTTACCTCAGACCAGTTCAAACTGTCCCTGCAAAGGCAACACATCTCAAGCAGCGGCTGGAAGCTAAACAACTCTCTGGATTATATTTATGAAGCCTACCGTTCCGCCGATGTCGACAACAGCTCGCGGCTGCTGGTCCCGGGCCTTCGTCTGCAATACACGCAGAGCAATTCGCAGGTCAGGGAAACCCGGGGCTATCAATTGAATGTCTCTCTCGCCGGCGCGCATGATTCCGTGATATCCGATGTCAGCTTTCTGCAGGCCGGTGCCGGCGGCAAGTGGGTTGCCGGCGTGCCCTGGTCGGGCCGCTTCATCACCCGCGGCGAGTTCGGCGCTACCCTGGTCAGCGATTTCGACAAGCTGCCGGCAAGCTACCGCTATTATACCGGTGGCGCCCAATCGATCCGCGGCTACGAATACAAGGAACTCGGCCCCAAAAACGCGAAAGGCGAGGTCACCGGCGGCAAGATGCTGAGCATATTGAGTCTGGAATATGAACAATTCCTCGGCGAAAAATGGGGGGTAGCCGCTTTCATCGATGCCGGCGATGCCTATCACAGCTTCGGCACGTTCGATGCGAAGGTCGGCGCGGGGCTCGGCATCCGCTGGATATCGCCGGTCGGGCCGCTCAGGATCGATTTCGCCGTACCGTTGAATGAATCCGGCTCCTCCTTTCAGATCCATTTTGCGGCCGGAGCGCAATTATTATGAAGTGCAGACTTCCCGGCGTGCGCTTCATCGCCGGACTGCTCGCCGCAGGCTTGTGCACTCCGGTGTTGCTGCTGATTTTACTCGCCAGCGAAGCGGGCAGCCGCTGGCTGATCAACACACTGTTACTGGCGGCGGGCGGCGGCATTTCGGTGCAGCGGATCGACGGCACGCTGCTCGATCGATTGACGCTGACCCAGCTCAGCTACACCAGCGATACCGAACGGGTCACGCTCGGAAAATTCGTTTTCGCCTGGCATCCGTCGCGCCTGTTCGCGGGCGAAGTGGCGGTCGACGCGATCGAAAGCGCCGATCTTGCGATCGAGAGAGTCGCCGATTCTCCGCCTTCGGATCAGCAGGAGCCGTTTTCGCTGCCGCGCTTCCCTCTCGCGATTCACATCCAACAGGTCGATTTGCGCAGCGTCCGCTATCAAAATCGCGGCCAGAACATTACGATCGACCGCTTCCGCTTGAGCGCCTCCCTGCAAGACCAAGTGCTTACGCTGCGCGATGTGTCGCTCGCAATGCCCGAATTGACTGTCAAGGGCGACGCCGAACTCAGCGACAAACTGCCGATGTCCGGCCGGCTGAACTGGACGCTCAAGCGGCCGGAAATGCCGTCTATCGATGGCGATATCTTGGTGCAAGGCACGCTGAACGAACTGTCTCTGTCCGGCAGCATCGATGGCGCGCTTCGAATGACCCATCAGTCCCGTCTCGATCTGAGTGGCGAGACGCCCGCGTTTACCGTATCGGGACGCTGGCAAAAATTGCAATGGCCGTTGACCGGCCCGGCGCAAGCCGAGGCCAAGGACGGCCGGCTGACTTTGACCGGTACGCCGGACGCTTACCGGATCGAAGTGATTTCGGAAATGGCGATCGAAAATGCCGCGCCGTTCGGTGCCAGTCTCAAGGGTTCCGGCAACACCGATTCGTTCAACCTCGATCAGCTTGCATTGAGTCCCCGACAAGGCAAGCTGATCGCCAGCGGCACGCTGTCTTGGCGAGGTGCATCGGCTTTTTCGCTGCGGCTCAACGCAACAAACCTGAATACCGGCGATTTTGTTGCCGGCGTGCCTGGCATGCTGAACCTACAAGCGTCCGCATCCGGAAATTTCGCCGAGAATAAACTCGCCGGCAGACTGGAGATTGAAACCCTCGACGGCAAACTGTTTGAGAGCACGATCCAAGGCGCCGGCAAACTGGCCTTCGCCGATCAGCGTCTCCAGATCGAGCGCTTGCTGCTGCAATCAGCCAATAATCGCTTGTCGGCCACCGGCATCCTGGCCGCGCAACGATCCAACCTCGATGTTGCGCTCGACGCGCCGAACCTGCCCGCGGTCTGGCCAGGTCTTAACGGCTCGATCAATGGAGATATCAAGGTGCGCGGCGATTATCAGAGCCCCGCGATCAACGCCAAGTTGCAAGCTTCCGGGCTGCGTTACCGGGACTTGCGGCTCGACCGGCTCGACATGCACCTGGATTATGCCGAGACATTGGCCGCACGCTCGGCCGTCGAGCTCGATATCAAAGGCTTGCAGATCGCGGGGCAAGCGGTCGAAAAGTTCAACTTGCAAGGCGCCGGCTCCCTCGCCAATCATCATTTTCAGGCGGCCTTGACCACCGATACCGCAAAAATCGACACGGCGCTGAGCGGCAGCCTCCGAAAACCCATCTGGAACGGCACACTGGCAAAATTGACGATCGAACATGATCGGCTGAAAACATGGCGGCTCGAGCATCCCTGGGACCTGCGCGCGGATTTCAGTCAGGATGACATCACCGTGAATCTGCCGAGAAACTGTCTGACCCATGCCGCTTCAAGATTCTGTCTTGCCCTAAACGGAGGTCTCAAACGCCGCTTGCAGGCCGAGGCTGAGGCCAACCACATCGACCTCGCCATGGCCGGTCCCTGGCTGCCCGAAAACATCGGCCTGACCGGTCAATTCGATGCGAAAACGTCCGCGCTCAAGGAGGGCGAACGCTGGACGGCCGATGCCGAGGCCTTCATACCGAAGGCTTCCTTGCAATTCAAACAAGAGAGGAGCGCCGAACTGAACCTGCCTCTGTCCGCAACGCGACTGAGTGCACGCTACCGGAATGACGGCCTCGCCGCCGATTTACGTATCGGTCTGAGCGGCAGCGATTTTATCAGCGCCCAAGTGACGGCCTCGCCCGCGCCGGCGACCGACACATCGCGGTTGTCGGGCACGCTTCAGGCCTCGATCGCCGATCTGACGCCGGTCGATGCGCTGGTGCCGGAGATTCAAAACCTGAAAGGCCGGCTGACGGCCGAGCTGCATCTTGCCGGCGACACCGTGCGGCCTGATGTCAGCGGCCAGCTGCAACTCGGCAATGCCAGCCTGGACCTGCCCGCGACCGGCATTCGCCTTTCGCCTATCGAAGTCAAACTGCTAAGCCGCGCCGGACAAACCGGCCGCATCGAGCTGAACGGTCGCATCGGCTCCGGCAAGGGATCACTGCAACTTAGCGGCCACATCAACCTGGACCCAGCCGCAGGATTTCCGGCCGAAGTCGAAGTGAGCGGAAACGCCTTTGAAATCGCCAAACTGCCGGGAGCCGAAATCAGCATCTCTCCGCGCCTGACGGTCAAACAAGCCGATAACGCCGTACAGGCAGGCGGCGAAATCCCTATCGATAGAGCCGTCTTGAAACTGATCGAACCGCCCGAAAATGCGGTCGTACCGAGCGGCGATGAAGTGATCGTCGGCCAGGTTGCCGAAAGCGGGCAAAAAACGCCCGCGAACGTCCAGGCTGACCTTGGCATCGTCCTGAAAGATAATGTCCGTTTCTCGGGTTTCGGAATCGATACGAAACTGACCGGCAAACTGCGCTATACCGCCGCGTCCGGCACCCAACGCATGCAGGGCCGGGTGGCGATGAAGGAGGCCAAATACAAGGCTTACGGCCAGAATTTGACGATAGACAAAGGCGAATTTCTGTTCAATGGGCCGCCGGATAATCCGTGGCTGAACTTCGAAGCCACGCGTAAAGTCTCCGGCGAAGACATCACCGCCGTTTTGACCGTTACCGGCCCGTTGCAAGCGCCGCAAACGAAAGTTTCGTCGCGGCCTCCGCTGCCCGAATCCGAAGCCCTGGCCTACCTGCTGACCGGCCACTCGCTGCAAAGCGCCAGCGGTTCGGAGTCCGAGGCCTTGGCCAAGGCCGCCTTGAGCTATGGCGCCGGAGAACTTTCCTGGCTGAGCAGCAAGCTGGGTTTCGACCAGTTCGAGATCGAAGACAGCAAGACCTTGAAGGAGTCCGCCTTACGGCTGGGCAAATACATCAACCCGAACCTCTACCTGGGTCTGACGCTCGGCCTGTTTTCGACTAGCTATGGAGTCACTCTCAAACAGCAGTTGAGCAAGGATTTCAGCCTTGAGACCCGGACCGGCGAATCGCAACGACTCGATTTGAAATACCGGCTGGACAAGGATTGAATCTGAAAAAAAATCCCCGAAATGCGGGTTTGCATTTCGGGGCTCTGCATGGGGATTGTCGGCAAAAAGCCGCGGAATAACCTATTTATTCGTCGCCGCCGATGACGCCGAGCAACTGCAGCAAGCTCAAGAACAGATTATAGATCGAAACATACAGCGAAACGGTCGCCATAATATAGTTGGTTTCGCCGCCATGCACGATCGCGCTGGTCTGAAACAAAATCATGCCGGCCATCAACAGGATAAACATCGCGGAAACCGCGAGCGACAGCGCCGGAATCGTGAAGAAGATCGCGCCCAAACCGGCCAGAAAGGCAACCAGCACGCCGACCATCAGGAATCCGCCCATGAAGCTGAAATCCTTGCGGGTGGTCAAGGCGTAAGCCGACAGGCCGAGGAAAATGACGCCGGTGCCGCCTAACGCGGTCATCACCAATTGGTCGCCGTTGGTGAAGGCATGCAGATACATATTGATGATCGGGCCCAAGGTCAGCCCCATGAAACCGGTCAACGCAAAAATCGACACCAAGCCCCACGCGCTGTTGCGCAGTTTAGTCGTCAAAAACAGCAAGCCGAAATAGCCGACCAGCGTGATCACCATGCCCGGATGCGGCAGATTCAGCAGCATCGAAAGCCCTGCGGTCAGCGCGCTGAACAGCAGCGTCATCGACAGTAGCATATAGGTATTGCGTAACATTTTGTTAGTCGTCAACACCTCGGATTCGGGGCGTGCGAACACGGCTTTATTGATATTCATCGAATGTTTTCCTCATGAAAAAGTGAAAGTCGAAATGATAGACCGGTTAATCTTACAAGAGTTTCAGTGCGCGAATAAAGCGAAAAATTTTCATCCGCTATGGATTCGGCTCCCGTAGCGCCTGAAGCCGGCCTCACGGAAGTTGCACCAGGCGACGCCTTATCCGGCATGCGCGGCGAGCAAAGGCAAGAGGGAGGGATCTGAGAGGGAAAACCTTCCGCGCATTCGCGCAGAAGGTTTCGGAAGCGGAGAAAATTAAGCCGCGAAGTTTGCTTCCGCAAATTCCCAGTTCACCAACGACCAGAAGGCTTCCAGATAGGCTGGACGGGCATTGCGGTAGTCGATGTAATAGGCGTGTTCCCAAACATCGCAAGTCACCAGCGGTTTTTGGCCCGCGGTCAATGGGCAACCGGCGTTGCTGGTGCTGACCAAAGCCAGACTGCCGTCCGCATTCTTGACCAGCCATGCCCAACCGGAACCGAAAGTCGTGACCGCGGTTTTGGTGAATTCTTCCTTGAATTTCGCGAAAGAACCGAAAGTCGCATTGATCGCATCGGCCAACGCACCGGTCGGCTCGCCGCCGCCATTGGGAGACAGGCTGTTCCAATAAAAAGTGTGATTCCAGACTTGCGCCGCGTTATTGAAGATCCCGCCTGAAGATTTCAAAACAATCTCTTCCAAGGATAAACCTTCAAATTCGGTGCCGGGAACCAAATTGTTCAAATTCGTCACATAAGTCTGGTGGTGCTTTCCGTAATGATACTCGAGCGTTTCTTCGGAAATATGCGGAGCCAAACTATTTTTAGCATAAGGCAAAGCAGGAAGTTCGAAAGCCATGTAATTAAATCCTTAATCAGTTGAACATGTTGCGACCCATGAAGCGGAATCCCCATTCATTTAGTCAGTTATACTTTAGCATTGCTTGAGGCCGAAACAAAGCGCGAAGTGATAAATCAGTAAAGCATGCGCTTTGCGTCTATTTTTATGTACCCAGCCGCGCAAAGGAGGAGGATGACAGATTATCGTTGCGGTTGTTTTACAATACGCTGCTTTAAACCCACCCGATTTTAGCAAAGGAGCACGCATGGCATTAGAAGTCGAACATAAATTTTTACTCGCGAATGAGGATTGGCGGAACGAGATTCAGCATTCCGAAATATTCAGGCAAGGTTATTTGAGTTCACAGCCGACCAGCTCGATCCGGGTCCGGATTTGCGAACACCGCGCCTGGCTGAACATCAAAAGCGCGACAATAGGCACGCACCGGCTTGAATATGAATATGAAATTCCGCTCGCCGATGCCCAGGAAATTCTGTCCAATTTATGCAACAAGCCGTTGATCGAAAAGACGCGCCATTATGTGCAACACGGCCCTGATCTGTGGGAGATAGACGAATTCGAAGGCGCCAATCAAGGACTGATCGTCGCCGAAATTGAACTCGACGCCATCGGCCAGTCTTTTGCCAAGCCTGCCTGGCTTGGCGCCGAAGTCACCGAAGATTTGCGTTATTACAACAATAATCTGGCATTGCATCCTTATTCCGAATGGTGCGATCTTTAGCCCATTTTACGCCGAATCACCGCGAAGAGGCGGTTTTCCGAGCCCCGAACAAAACGCTAAGCCATTGTTTTGTTATGCAGTAACAACCATTGACGGCCTGCTTTCCCGGCCTCGCCGAGCGCGCTCGAAAAATTTTCAGAAAATGATTGAATTGCGCTAAAGTTTGCTCTATAGTTCGCTGTATGAAAAAAACTACTTTTGTTGCATTGTTACTACTTTCCAACCAAGGTGTTGCGGACACACTCGGCAATACCTTGCAGTCGATTGAAAGCGAATGGGCGGCAATTTATTACAAAACGCCCAAGACACAACAAGGCAATGCCTATCGGCAGCTATTGAAAAAAACGGCGGCACTCGAGCAACAACATCCGAATGCCGCCGAACCGATTGTCTGGGAAGCCGTCATCAAGGCGACCTACGCCGACCACCAAAGTGCGATGACGGCGTTGTCGCTGGTCAATGAAGCCAAGGAACTGCTGCAAAAAGCGATCGACATCAATCCGCAGGCCATGGAGGGTTCGGCCTATGTGACGCTGGGCACGCTTTACTACATGGTGCCGAAATGGCCGGTCGCCTTCGGCGATGAAGACAAGGCCAAGACCTTGCTCGAAACCGCACTCAAAATCAATCCGAAGGGCATCGACAGCAACTACTACTACGGTAATTTTCTGTTATCGCAGGACCGCACGGAAGAAGCGAAAAAATATCTCGAAAACGCCGCGAATGCGCCGGCCCGCCCCGAACAAGCTTTTGCCGACAATCAATTGAAGGCGGAAGCGCAAAGAGCGCTGAATAAAATTAAGCAGACCGCATCCGATGCGGATAACAATGTCTTCGCGTCATTCACCCATGACGCCAATGTTCGTTAAACAAAGCCGCAAGTCCGCTCAGCGAACGCATCTGTTTGATTCATAACCGCACAGAACCTATGGGGTATTCTATCGGCCCGCAGTTTCTGGTATCATAGCCCACCTTTCACGACCATAACTCGACAACTTTCCCGGAAATTATTATGGCTTTTGTAGTCACAGAGAACTGTATCAAATGTAAATTTACCGACTGCGTAGATGTTTGCCCGGTCGATTGTTTTCACGAGGGTCCCAATTTTTTGGTAATCGACCCCGATGAATGCATTGACTGCACCTTATGCGAGCCTGAATGCCCGGCGAATGCGATTTTTGCTGAAGACGAAGTTCCCGATGATCAACACCAGTTTATCGCGCTGAACGCCGAACTGTCCAAGAAATGGCCAAGCATTACCGACGTCAAAGACGCACTGCCGGAAGCCGACGACTGGAACGGCAAAGAACACAAGGCCCAATATCTGGAAAAATAATTTTTCCACGCTTGAAATTCGAATCGGCAACGGTTCGAGTTTCACAAGCGCAAAAAAAAGCCGGGGTTTACCCGGCTTTTTTATTTGGATTTCGATGAACCTTATTGCGGTCTATCAACCAGCTCGACGTAAGCCATTGGCGCATCGTCACCGGCTCTGAATCCGCATTTCATGATGCGTAAGTAGCCGCCCGGTCTGCCTTGATAGCGTGGGCCCAGTTCATTGAACAACTTGGTCACGACATCGCGATCGCGCAGTTTTGCGAAAGCCACGCGGCGTTTGGACACGCTGTCTTCTTTAGACAGGGTGATCAAAGGCTCCGCATATCTTCTCAATTCCTTGGCTTTTGGCAAGGTGGTCTTGATCAGTTCATGGTTGATCAAAGCGCATGTCATGCTGCTGAACAGAGCCTTGCGATGGCTACTGGTGATGCTGAATTTTTTTCCGGATTTTCTGTGTCGCATTACTGTGTGACCTAGCTATGTGTTGTTAATTGCTTGAATGAATGTGCTCTGCCAGACTATCCGGCGGCCAATTTTCCAGGCGCATACCAAGCGACAGCCCTTTTAGCGCCAAAATGTCCTTGATCTCGGTCAGAGATTTTTTTCCTAAATTCGGTGTTTTCAATAATTCAACTTCAGTACGCTGAATCAAATCACCGATATAAAATATGTTTTCAGCTTTTAAGCAATTGGCTGAACGCACGGTCAATTCGAGATCATCAACCGGCCGCAGCAGAATCGGATCAAAAATTTCTTCCGTCACTTGCACTTCAGCCTTCTCAGGCTCGGTGACTTTCTCGAAATCAACAAAGACTGACAATTGGTCATGCAAAATCGTTGCCGCCAATTTGATCGTTTGCTCAGGATCGACAGTGCCGTTAGTTTCGAGCTCGATAATCAGCTTATCCAGATCGGTGCGCTGCTCTACACGAGTACTTTCGACAGCATAGGCAACGCGGACAACCGGACTGTAAGAAGCATCCACATGCAAGGCACCGACGGCAGAACTGCTGTCGCTGCGTGCTCTGCGCACGCTGACAGGCTCATAGCCCCGTCCACGGCGCACGCGAATCTTCATGTTCAACACACCTGACTGGGTCAGGTTGGCAATCACCAGCTCAGGATTGACGATTTCAGCGTCATGCGGCAATGCAATATCGGCCGCCGTGACAGCGCCCGCACCGGTTTTCGACAAGGTTAAAACAGCCTCATCCCGCGAATGCAGGAGCACGGCCAATTGCTTTAAATTCAGCAGTATGTCAATGACATCTTCCTGGACACCCTCAATCGTGGTGTACTCGTGCAGCACACCGTCGATCTCGACATCAGTTACTGCGCATCCTGGAATCGTAGAAAGCAAAACACGACGCAAGGCATTGCCAATCGAATGACCAAAGCCGCGTTCGAGCGGCTCAATGACGATCTTTGAATGATTCTTCGATTTACTAATAACCTCAACGATTCGAGGCCTCAACAAACCAGAAATTGAATTCTGCATTTAATTCCCTCAGAATGGTAATTACTTTGAGTACAACTCTACAACCAACTGTTCGTTGATATCGCTACCCAAATCGGCGCGATCCGGCAATGAGGTAAAAGTACCGGTCATTGCTTTAGAGTTAACTTCAACCCATGAAGGAAAGCCATATTGTTCGGTAACCGCCAAAGCATCAATGATACGTTGTTGCGTTTTGGCTTTCTCTTTGACAGAAAGGACATCGCCGGGAGCAATCTGGTACGAAGGCACGTTGATGGTTGCGCCATTGACCAGGAAGGCTTTATGAGAAACCAATTGACGCGCTTCGGCCCGGGTAGATGCAAAACCCATCCGGTAAACGACGTTATCTAAGCGCGATTCCAGCAGATTCAACAGGTTTTCACCGGTAGCGCCTTTCTTCAGGTCAGCGATCTTATAGTAATTGCTGAATTGTTTTTCCAGAACGCCGTAGATTCTGCGAAGTCTTTGCTTCGCACGCAACTGCATTGCGTAATCGGAAGTTCTTGTACGTTTGGTACCATGCTGACCGGGTCTTTGATCCAGTTTGCATTTACCTTCCAGGGATTTGCCCCGGCTTTTTAAAAACAGGTCAGTGCCTTCTCTGCGGCTTAATTTGCAGGTAGGTCCGAGATATCTTGCCATGATTTACAACTCCAGAAACTATACGCGGCGTTTTTTGGGTGGACGGCAACCGTTATGCGGAATCGGAGTGACGTCGATAATATTGGTGATTTTGAAACCCAGGTTGTTCAAGGAACGAACTGCGGATTCACGACCAGGACCAGGGCCTTTGATCAGTACATCCAGGTTTTTCATGCCGTATTCCTGTGCAACCACACCCGCCTTCTCGGCAGCAACCTGCGCCGCGAACGGGGTGCTCTTACGCGAACCGCGGAAGCCTGATCCACCGGAAGTGGCCCAGGACAGCGTATTGCCTTTTCTGTCTGTAATCGTAATGATGGTGTTGTTAAAAGAAGCGTGAACGTGCGCGATGCCGTCAGCGACTTCTTTCTTAATACGTTTTCTGGTACGAGCGGGACTTGCCATTGTTAAACCTCTGACGGGGAATTATTTCTTAATCGGTTTGCGTGGACCTTTACGAGTACGCGCATTCGTTCTCGTTCTTTGGCCTCTGAGCGGCAAACCACGGCGATGCCGTATTCCTCGATAGCAACCGAGATCCATCAAGCGTTTGATATTCATCGAAACTTCGCGACGCAAGTCACCTTCGACGGTCATCTTGGAAATGATGTTCCGAAGCGTATCGAGTTGCTCTTCGGATAATTCCTTGATTTTGACGGATGGCAAAATTCCCGCTTCAACACAAATATTTTGCGCTGTCTTACGGCCAATTCCATAGATTGCGGTCAATGAAATTTCCGCATGCTTATGATCTGGTATATTTATCCCGGCAATACGTGCCATGTAGATATTCCCCTGAGTTCTGTTCTTGAGTTAAGCGCCGAATTATAACACTCGTTTAGTGACGGCACAAATAATAATTAACCTTGCCGTTGTTTGTGAGTGCCGTCTGAACAAATCACTCTAACCACGCCATTTCTTTTTACGATTTTGCACTTTCTGCAAATTGCTTTTACCGAAGCTCGGACTTTCATTAGGTTGCTCCTACTGGAAACTTAATTTTGGAATTATTTTTTCAAATTAGCTTTTTTCATCAGGCCTTCGTACTGATGAGACATGATATGGGTTTGCATTTGTGAGATGAAATCCATAACGACGACCACGATAATCAGGAGTGATGTACCGCCAAAATAAAATGGTACGTTCCAGTAAAGAATCAAAAACTCAGGCAGCAAACACACCAAGGTAATATAGAATGCGCCGATCAGCGTCAGTCGCGTCATCACCTTGTCTATATAGGCGCTCGTTTGAATACCTGGACGAATGCCGGGTAAAAAGGCGCCTGATTTCTTCAGATTTTCGGCAGTTTCTTTTGAATTGAATACCAAGGCGGTATAAAAGAAGCAAAAGAAAATAATCGCGGCCGCATAAAACATGACATACACCGGCTGTCCGGGCGACAACATCGTCGCGACGTCGCGCAGCCAGGTCAATCCTTCACTGTTACCGAACCAGTTTGCAACCGTGGCCGGAAACAGAATGATGCTCGATGCGAAAATGGGAGGAATGACACCCGCCATGTTCAGCTTCAAAGGCAAAAAGCTATTTTGCCCCGCATACATCTTGCGTCCTTGCTGTCTTTTCGGATAGTTGATGATGATCCTGCGCTGCCCTCTTTCGACAAAGACAACGATAGCGGTCACCGCAATCGTGATCAGGAACAGCAGGATGATGAACGCACCATTCATTTCACCGGTTCTGGCCAATTCGAGGGTACCACCGACCGCCTTGGGCAGACCGGAAACGATACCGGCAAAAATGATCATCGAAATGCCATTGCCAATACCGCGTTCGGTAACCTGTTCACCGAGCCACATCAAGAAAATCGTGCCGGTCACCAGCGTGATCGTGGTAATCGCGATAAAAGCGACACCCGGATTGATCACCACCGAAAGACCGCCGGCAGTCTGATTCTGTAACGCAATCGAAATACCGATCGCCTGGAACGAAGCCAATGCCACCGTCCCATAACGTGTATATTGCGAAATTTTCCGCCTGCCAGTCTCGCCTTCCTTCTTCATCTGCTCGACTGCAGGAATGATGATGCTCATCATCTGCATGATGATCGAGGCAGAAATGTAAGGCATGATGCCAAGAGCAAACAAGCTTAACCGCATCAACGCACCACCCGAGAACATGTTAAACATGTCCAGGATCGATCCGCTTTGCTGTTCGAACATGATTTGCAGTGCTTTAGGATCGATACCCGGCACCGGGATGTGAGAACCGATCCGATACACGAAAAAAGCACCCAAAACGAACAGAAGTCGGGATTTTAGCTCCGACAAGCCGGCGGGTTTATTGGCTGATTCGTCTCTTGACATACGAGCTTATTCCTCTACTTTGCCGCCGGCCGCTTGAATCGAAGCCAACGCCCCGCCTGTCACCTTCAAACCTTTAACAGTAACCGCTCTGGCGATTTCGCCAGACTTGATCACTTTAACGGTTTTGGTAAACGCCGGAACGATGTTGCTATCGATCAAGGTTTGCACATCAATCACATCAGCGGTGAGGCCGTTCAGTTCGTTGAGGCGAACTTCGGCGGTATACATCGCTTTACGTGAGGTGAAGCCGATTTTCGGCAACCGGCGTTGCAAAGGCATCTGACCGCCTTCGAAACCGACTTTATGAAAACCGCCGCTTCTGGCTTTTTGTCCTTTATGTCCGCGTCCGCAGGTCTTGCCCAAGGTGCAGCCGATACCGCGACCTACGCGTTTGGCTTTCTTGCGCGCGCCTATGCTCGCCTGAATTGTATTCAAAAACATTACCGCTCCTCAACTTTCAACATGTAAGCGATTTTATTGATCATGCCTTTGTTTTCAGGAGTATTCAACACTTCAACCGTTTGGTTGATCTTGCTGAGCCCCAATCCTTTCAGACATGCCTGATGGTTCGGCAAGCGTCCATGCTTGCTCTTGATCATCGTGACGCTAAGTTTGTTACTGGCCATCGTTATTGTCCTAAAATCTTTTCAATCGACAAACCACGCTTTGCGGCGATGTGATTCGGATTATGCATCGAAGTCAGACCATTGATGGTTGCTCTAACCACGTTGATCGGATTGTTGGTGCCGATGCATTTAGCCAATACGTTATGAACGCCGACGACTTCGAATACCGCACGCATCGCGCCACCGGCGATGATACCGGTACCTTCGGAGGCCGGTTGCATATAAACCTTCGCGGCGCCGGTCGTGTTCGTGATCGCATACTGCAAGGTATCGCCTTTCAATGGAACTTTACGCATGTTTTTGCGTGCTTGTTCCAATGATTTTTGGATTGCGATCGGAACTTCACGCGCCTTGCTGACGCCATAACCGACGCGGCCTTCGCCATCGCCGACTACGGTCAATGCAGTAAAGCCAAAAACCCGTCCACCTTTAACGACTTTTGCAACGCGTCTGACCGAAACCAGTTTTTCCTGCAGGCCGTCGGCGCTGCCTTGTTGAGGTGCTGCTGCCATTGTTTTCCCCTAAAATTTCAAACCAGCTTCACGCGCTGCATCAGCAAGCGCCTTCACACGGCCATGATACTTAAAACCAGAACGATCGAATGCGACTTCGGTAATGCCCGCCGCAAGCGCACGCTCAGCGATCGCCTTGCCGACTTCGGCAGCGGCTTGCACATTACTGGTGCCGCCGTCGACTGCCGCCTTGATCACCGCCTGATTGGTCGAGGCGCTGGCCAAGGTTTGATTGCCGTCACCGCTGATAATCTGAGCGTAGATATGCTGTGATGTTTTGTGAATCGACAGGCGAGTGGTGCCCAGTCTCTTGATTTTGCTGCGCAGTTTTAATGCGCGCTTCATACGACTATTCTTCTTTTCCATCACGCTACCTTACTTCTTCTTAGCTTCTTTTCTGGCGACATTTTCGTCAGCATAACGAACACCCTTGCCTTTATAAGGCTCTGGCGGACGATAGGCTCTGATCTTTGCCGAAACTTCACCGACCAACTGCTTGTCGT
This sequence comes from Methylomicrobium lacus LW14, assembly GCF_000527095.1. Lineage (NCBI taxonomy): Bacteria > Pseudomonadati > Pseudomonadota > Gammaproteobacteria > Methylococcales > Methylococcaceae > Methylomicrobium > Methylomicrobium lacus. Next base: position 2,479,603 of record NZ_AZUN01000001.1, read on the forward strand.
TACCCTTAACCAGAATTTCGGTTTGGGTGGGTGTTTCAACGGTAATGCCGTTTGGCACTTCAAAGTCGATCGGATGCGAATAACCCAACGCCAGGTTCAAAATATTACCTTTGGCTTGCGCTCTGTAACCGACGCCGACCAACGCTAATTTCTTTTCATAACCGGCGGACACACCGACGACCATGTTGTTGATCAATGCACGAGCGGTTCCGGCTTGCGCAGTCGCTATCTTGTCGTCTCTATTCCATTCCATTTGAATGGTTTGGTCGACAACGTTCACGCCGATCGCGGAGTTAAAGTTATAGGACAACTGACCTTTGCTTCCTTTCACGGTCAGGTTGTTTCCATCGAGTTTGACGTCCACGCCTTGTGGAATCGTCACTGGGGCTTTTGCAATTCTTGACATATCAGGCCTACATTAGCAAACGGTACAAATAACTTCACCGCCATGTCCAATTGCACGAGCAGCTCGATCGGTCATTACACCATTGGATGTTGATACAATAGCAATACCCAATCCGCCAAGAACTTTCGGCAGCTCATCTTTAGACTTATAGATGCGCAAACCGGGTCTGCTAATTCTTTTGATATTTTCGATTACAGGCGCACCCCTGTAGTATTTCAATACAATCGTCATCTCAGTGTGGCTGCCGACTGTTTCGGTGCTGTAATCGGTAATGTAACCTTCATCCTTCAAGACTTTCGCAATCGCGACTTTCAGCTTTGAAGAGGGTTGTTTAACTAATTTTTTACCAGCAGATTGCCCGTTTCTGATCCGGGTCAGCATATCTGCAATAGGGTCTGTCATACTCATTTATAATCTCCAAACATGATCCAGCGATTTACCAGCTGGCCTTGACCAGGCCTGGCACATCGCCGCGCATCGTTGCCTCTCTCAGCTTGTTGCGGCTGAGACCGAACTTACGGTAGTAACCATGCGGGCGGCCCGTCAAATTACAACGGTTACGCACCCTAGAGATACTGGAGTCTCTCGGCAGTTTTTGCAGTTGCAGTTGTGCTGCTTCTTTTTCTTCAAACGTAGAATTTGGATTTCTGATCGCTTCTTTCAAAGAATTTCTTTTTGCGCTGTATTTTTGCGACAGTTTTTTACGCTTGTCTTCACGCGCTATCATTGACTTCTTAGCCATACCAATATCGCCTTAACTCTTAAATGGAAAATTGAACTGCTTGAGCAGCGCCAGGCCTTCTTCATTGGTCTGAGCTGTGGTCGTAATGGTAATGTCCATACCACGCAGCATGTCGATCTTGTCGTAATCTATCTCAGGGAAGATGATTTGTTCTTTCACACCCATTGAATAGTTACCGCGGCCGTCGAAGCTTTTCGCGTTCAAGCCTCTGAAGTCACGGATACGCGGAATGGCGATATTGATTAAACGATCCAAGAATTCATACATTCTGTCGCTGCGCAAAGTGACCTTGCAGCCGATCGGCATATCGTCACGAATCTTGAAACCCGCGATCGATTTTCTAGCCAACGTAATCACCGGTTTTTGACCGGAAATCTTTTCCATATCAGCAACCGCCGCTTGCAGGATTTTCTTGTCCGCAATCGCTTCGCCGACACCCATGTTCAAGGTGATTTTGGTAATACGAGGAGCCTGCATGATCGACTTGTAGCCGAATTGCTGCATCAGCGCAGGCAAAATTCTTTCTTTGTATTCTGTTTGTAGTCTAGCCATGATATATCACCTTACGCGTCAACAACTTCGTTCGTGGATTTGAAATATCTGACTTTTTTGCCATTATCCAAAATCCTGATGCCGACGCGATCCGCCTTTTTGGTCGCAGGGTTATAAAGTCCGATATTGGAAATATGGATCGGCATGTCTTTCGTGACAATACCTCCCGTTACGCCCGCATTCGGATTTGGCTTTTGACTCTTTTTGACTTGGTTGATTCCTTCAACCAGGACTTTATCATCTTTCAGAACCTTGGTTACTCGCCCGCTCTTGCCTTTATCTTTACCGGTGCGAACGACTACGTCGTCGCCTTTTCTAATTTTTTGCATCGTCAAACCCTACCTTATAACACTTCAGGAGCCAGTGAGATAATCTTCATGAATTTCTCACCTCTCAATTCACGGGTAACCGGTCCGAAGATACGGGTGCCCAGTGGTTGCAAGTTATTGTTCAGGATGACAGCGGCATTGTCGTCGAAGCGAATGACCGAACCATCGGGTCTACGCACGCCTTTGCAGGTTCTGACGACCAGAGCGTTGTAAACCTCGCCTTTTTTTACTCTTCCGCGTGGAATCGCATCTTTAATACTGACTTTGATAATATCGCCAATATTCGCATAGCGTCGGTGCGAACCGCCGAGTACTTTGATACACATGACCTTTTTTGCGCCGCTGTTGTCGGCGACGTCAAGGTTAGTTTGCATCTGAATCATGATAAATTCCCAGTTTTTTCAAATAAGCTGCGTGCTATTTACTTATTAGCACTTTCTAAAACTTCAACCAGTTTGAAGGTTTTATGTCTTGACAATGGACGGCATGAAGCAATCGATACCACATCGCCTTCCTGGCACACATTGCTTTCATCATGCGCCATCATTTTGGTTGATCTTTTGATGTATTTGCCGTAAACCGGATGCTTCACAACCCGCTCAACCAGAACGGTAATGGTTTTATCCATCTTGTTGCTAACGACGCGTCCGGTGATCGTCCGAACTTTGGTTTGATTTTCGCTCATACTTATGCGCCTGCTTTTTCGTTCATGACGGTCTGAATCCGCGCCATTTCGCGGCGAACTCTTTTCACCTCAGACGGCTTGGACAATTGACCGGTGCTTGTTTGCATTCTCAAATTAAAACGCTCGCGCGCCAAATCGAGCAATAACGAATTCAGTTCGTCTTTGGTTTTTTGGCGTAATTCTGTTGCTTTCATTACATTATCGTCCGCGCGGTAAACAGTGTTTTCAATGGTAGTTTTGCCGCCGCCAGGGTAAATGCCTCCCGTGCCAGCTCTTCGCTCACTCCTTGAATTTCATAGAGCATCGTACCAGGTCTGACTTGAGCAACCCAGTATTCTACACTACCTTTACCTTTTCCCATACGAACTTCTAAAGGTTTTTTCGTAATTGGCTTATCCGGGAAGATTCGGATCCAGATTTTACCGCCCCGTTTGACGTGACGGGTGATCGCCCGACGGCCGGCTTCGATCTGACGCGCGGTCAAACGACCACGGGTTATCGATTTTAAGCCGAAGTCGCCGAAGCTGACGGATGACCCACGAACAGCAACGCCGTTATTTCTGCCTTTGTGCTGTTTACGAAATTTGGTTCTTTTCGGTTGAAGCATGTCTCTATCCCTTCAACTATTATTTCTTGGTTTCAGAATTGATCGCGGCAAGATGCGCATCCATGTCGAATACTTCACCTTTGAAGATCCAGACCTTGATACCGATCACACCGTAAGTCGTTTTCGCTTCCGCAGTCGCGTAATCGATGTCCGCACGCAAGGTATGCAGCGGCACACGGCCTTCGCGGTACCACTCGCTGCGCGCGATTTCGGCGCCATTCAGACGACCGCCGACATTGATCTTGATGCCTTCGGCGCCCAGACGCATCGTGTTGGTCACCGCACGCTTCATGGCGCGACGATACATGATCCGTTTTTCGAGCTGCTGAGCAACACCTTCTGCGACCAGCTGCGCGTCGAGTTCAGGCTTTCTGATTTCTTCGACGTTCACTTGGACAGGAATACCCATCATCTTGGAAACTTCCTGTTTCAAGATTTCGATGTCTTCGCCTTTCTTGCCGATCACGATACCCGGACGTGCGGTATGAATCGTGATGTGCGCATTGTTGGCAGGACGGTTGATTTGAATCCGGCTGACCGACGCATGCGCCAATTTCTTTTTGATATAGTCTCTGACTTGCAAATCCTGATGCAAAAAGACCGAATAATCCTGGTTATTTGCAAACCATCTGGAATTCCAATCCTTAACGATGCCCAGGCGAATGCCTATTGGATGTACTTTTTGACCCATTATCTACCCCTACTCGTTCTCTGCGACTTTAACTGTGATATGGCAGGTTCTTTTCAGGATATGGTTTGCACGTCCTTTAGCTCTTGCCTTAAATCTTTTCAAGGTCGCCCCTTCATCAACATAAACGGTAGACACTTTCAAGTCATCGATATCGGCGCTGTCATTGTTTTCAGCATTCGCGATCGCGGATTCGAGCACTTTTTTGATGATCGCCGCGCCCTTCTTGGAGCTGAATTTCAATACGTTCAAGGCCTGATCAACCGGCAACCCGCGGATTTGATCGCCAACGAGCCGGGCTTTTTGCGCCGACAGTGGCGCATTACTCAATTTTGCACTGGTTTCCATCTCTCACCTATTTGGATTTCTTGTCGGCCACATGGCCTTTGTATGTTCGAGTTGGGGCAAATTCGCCAAGCTTGTGACCGATCATATTCTCAGAAACGAGAACCGGAACATGAAGGCGCCCATTATGGACCGCAATGGTTAAACCCAACATATCGGGCACTATCATCGATCTTCTGGACCAGGTTTTAATTGGTTTCCGATTATTGCTGCTTACCGCATCTTCCACCTTCTTAACCAGGTGGTGATCAACAAAAGGACCTTTCTTAATTGAACGTGGCACGCTAATTCCTCACTATTTTTGCTTACGGCGTCTGACGATCATATTGTCAGTCCGCTTGTTTTTTCTAGTCTTGTAGCCCTTGGTCGGCATACCCCATGGCGAAACCGGATGTCTACCTCCGGAAGTACGACCTTCACCGCCGCCGTGTGGGTGATCTACCGGGTTCATAACCACACCGCGAACGGTCGGTCTGACACCGCGCCAGCGGGTTGCGCCAGCTTTACCCAAGGAAGCCAGGTTGTGCTCCGAGTTGGACACTTCGCCGATCACTGCGCGGCAATCCGCCAGTACTTTGCGCATTTCGCCGGAACGCAGTCTCAAGGTTGCATGAGCGCCATCTCGCGCAACCAATTGCGCCGATGCGCCCGCACTTCTGGCCAGCTGCGCGCCCTTGCCGGGCTTCAGTTCGACGCAATGTACGGTCGTACCCATCGGAATGTTGCGCAGCGGCATGCAGTTGCCTGGCTTGACCGGCACAGTATCGGAAGACAGTACTTCCTGACCCGCAGTCAGACCTTTCGGTGCAATGATGTAGCGGCGCTCGCCGTCTTTGAACAAAACCAGAGCGATATTCGCGGTCCGGTTTGGATCGTATTCGAGACGTTCGACAACGCCCGGAATGTCGGTTTTATTTCTTTTAAAATCAATAATACGGTAGTGCTGCTTGTGACCACCGCCGACATGACGTGTTGTGATACGCCCTTGGTTGTTACGACCTCCCGTTTTGCTGTTTTTAGCCAGCAATGGTGCATACGGCTTGCCTTTGTGCAGATCTTCTGATTTGATCCGTACTACAAACCGTGAACCTGGTGATGTCGGTTTTGACTTTACAATCGCCATGTTAACTACCGTTTCCTAATTGATCTTTGTATCTATTAAATTAAGCCGCGGAAAAATCGATGTCGTGGCCTGGTTTCAGCTTGACATACGCCTTTTTCCAATCCGATTTTTTACCCAAGGTGCGGCCAAAACGTTTTTGCTTGCCTTGTGCATTCAGGACATTGACGTTGTCGACTTCGACATTGAACATCAACTCCACAGCAGCCTTGATTTCCTTCTTGGTTGCTTGCTTCAGGACTTTGAACACGATGATTTTATTCGCTTCGGCCTGCAGCGTGCTCTTTTCGGAAATGACCGGCGCGCGCAGAACTGTCGATAAATAATTTTGATTTATGCTCATGCTAAGTGCTCCTCAATTTTTTTCAGCGCACCTGAAGTCGCAATCACCTTTTCAGCCGACACCAGCAGCACTGGGTTCAGATTGTTGGCTTCAACAACTTCAACATAAGGAATATTGCGTGAAGCCAGCGCCAGATTTTGATCGATCACATCGACTACGATCAGAATGCGGCGAGCATTCACACCTTTCAACTTCTCGATCAGATCCTTCGTTTTTGGCGAAGCTGGAAAAATGTCGTTGGAGACGACCAGACGATCTTGTCTGAGCAATTCAGACAGAATCGAACGGACGCCGGCACGGAACATTTTCTTGTTCAGCTTTTGCTCGTAGTTACGCGGTTTTGCCGCGAACGCGACACCGCCAGTCCGCCAGATGGGGCTGCGGGTTGAACCGGAACGCGCACGACCGGTACCTTTCTGCCGCCATGGCTTCATGCCGCCGCCGCTGACTTCTGAGCGGGTCTTTTGCGCCTTGGTGCCGGCTCTTCTGGCCGCCAAAAAGCGTGTCACGATCTGGTGGATCAACGTTTCGTTATAATCCCGACCAAAAACCGCCTCGTCGACCTCGACCTTGCCGGCCGTGTCTTGATCATTCAATGCAGGTACTTGCAAACCCATAACTTAACCTTTATTTTTCATTTTCGAGGCAGGCTTGATCACGACATCGCCGCCTTTCGCGCCTGGCACAGCGCCTTTAACCAGAATCAAACCCTTTTCGGCATCGACTGCATGGATGGTCAAATTTTCCACGGTGGTGGTTTCCGCCCCCATGTGACCAGCCATTTTCTTGCCTTTAAAGACGCGGCCCGGTGTTTGGTTCATACCGACAGACCCCAGCACGCGGTGCGATACGGAGTTACCGTGAGTCGCGTCCTGCATGTGGAAGTTGTGGCGTTTAATCGCGCCGGCGAAGCCTTTACCCTTGCTGGTTCCCTGAACATCCACGACTTGACCCGCGGAGAAAATATCCAAAGACAGTTCGGAACCGACAGACAGACCGTCGCCTTCGCCATCTTCGAGTCTGAACTCCCAAAGACCGCGACCTGCCGTCACATTGGCCGCCGCATAATGACCGGCCATTGCTTTATTGACCCGTGATGATTTCACGTCGCCCGCAGTGACCTGAATGGCGCGATAACCATCGTTTTCAATGCCTTTAACCTGAGTGACCCGATTGGAGTCGATCTGCAGTACGGTTACCGGCACAGACGAGCCATCTTCACAAAAAACCCTGGTCATACCGCACTTTCGACCTATAAGACCTATTGACATCTGCCAATTCCTCTATCTTTTAATTCAACTTAATCTGGACATCCACGCCCGCCGCAAGATCCAACTTCATCAATGCGTCGACGGTTTTTTCAGTGGGTTCTACAATGTCCAGCAATCTTTTGTAGGTTCTCAATTCATACTGATCTCTGGCATCCTTGTTGACATGCGGAGAGATCAGGATCGTGAACCGTTCTTTTTTAGTAGGCAATGGAATCGGGCCTTTGACTTGCGCGCCGGTTCTTCTTGCGGTTTCTACTATTTCACCAGCCGATTGATCGATCAATTTGTGATCGAATGATTTCAAACGGATTCTGATAGTTTGATTTGACATTGTTTATTACTCGATAATAGAAGCAACAACGCCCGCACCGACCGTACGACCGCCTTCGCGAATTGCAAAACGTAAACCTTCTTCCATCGCGATTGGCGAGATCAGGGTGATATCGACAGCGATGTTGTCGCCTGGCATCACCATTTCAACACCTTCCGGCAATTTAACAGCACCGGTTACGTCGGTCGTTCTGAAATAGAACTGCGGACGGTAGCCATCGAAGAAAGGAGTATGACGACCGCCTTCTTCCTTGGACAATACGTAGATTTCTGCCTTGAATGCCTTGTGTGGCTTGATGGTGCCTTTTTGCGCCAAAACCTGGCCACGCTCGACTTCGTCACGCTTGGTGCCGCGCAGCAGGATACCGACGTTGTCACCAGCTTGACCTTGATCCAGCAGCTTACGGAACATTTCGACGCCGGTGCAGGTCGTGGTAACGGTCGGACGAATACCGACGATTTCAACTTCCTGGCCAACCTTGATGATGCCGCGTTCGATACGACCGGTTACCACAGTACCCCGACCGGAGATCGAGAACACGTCTTCGATTGGCATCAGGAACGCGCCGTCAACGGCTCTTTCTGGCAGCGGAATATAAGAGTCCAGCGCTTCAACCAACTTAATGATCGAAGGAACGCCTACTGGGCTTTGATCGCCTTCCAGCGCTTTCAGCGCAGAACCGACGATGATCGGGGTGTCGTCGCCCGGGAATTCGTACAAATCCAACAGCTCGCGAATTTCCATTTCGACCAGGTCGATCAACTCGGCGTCGTCAACCATGTCGGCCTTGTTCAAGAATACCACAATATAGGGTACGCCAACCTGTCTTGACAACAGAATGTGTTCGCGGGTTTGCGGCATCGGGCCGTCAGCCGCTGAACAAACCAGGATCGCGCCGTCCATCTGCGCCGCACCGGTAATCATGTTCTTAACATAGTCAGCGTGGCCTGGGCAGTCAACGTGCGCATAATGGCGAGTCGCTGACTGATATTCCACGTGCGAAGTCGCAATCGTAATACCACGCGCACGCTCTTCAGGTGCATTGTCGATTTGGTCGAACGCCTTGACTTCGCCACCTTGGATTTCCGCCATGACCTTGGTCAAGGCGGCAGTCAATGTGGTCTTGCCGTGGTCAACGTGTCCGATCGTGCCGACGTTAACGTGTGGCTTGCTACGGGAAAATTTCTCTTTGGCCATGTGTCAATACCCTATCTTTTTAATATTCAAAATAATGAAGATTTCTTTATAATCGCATCCGCAATACTAGCCGGCGCCTCATTGTACTTTTCAAATTGCATCGTATATGTCGCTCGTCCCTGAGTCGCCGACCGTAAATCGGTCGCATAACCAAACATTTCGGCAAGCGGCACTTCACAGCTGATTGCCTTGCCTGACGGCGTATCGTCCATGCCATGGATCACACCGCGCCGCCGGTTCAAATCGCCGACGACGTCGCCCATATAATCCTCGGGCGTGATCACTTCCACTTTCATGATCGGCTCAAGCAAGATCGGATCCGCCTTTCTCGCGCCTTCACGGAAACCCATCGAACCGGCGATTTTGAACGCCATTTCGCTCGAATCGACATCGTGGTAGGAACCATCAAACAGGGTTACCTTGACATCGAGAACCGGATAACCGGCCAACACACCACTCTTCAATTGCTCCTGCACGCCTTTATCGACGGCAGGAATGTATTCTTTCGGCACCGTACCGCCAACGATTCCGTTCACGAACAGATAACCCGCCCCGGCTTCTTGAGGCTCGATCTTGAGCCAGACGTGACCGTATTGACCGCGCCCGCCCGACTGCCTGACAAACTTGCCTTCCTGTTCGACCGCTTTCCGTATCGTTTCACGGTAAGCCACTTGCGGCGCGCCGACATTCGCTTCGACATTGAACTCCCGACGCATCCGGTCGACAATGATTTCCAGATGCAGTTCGCCCATGCCGGAAATAATGATCTGCCCTGTCTCTTCGTCCGTTTTGACGCGGAATGAAGGATCTTCCTGAGCGAGCTTGCCGAGCGCGATGCCCATTTTTTCCTGGTCGGCCTTGGTTTTCGGCTCCACCGCCACCGAAATGACAGGATCCGGAAAATCCATGCGCTCCAGCACGATCTTTTGATTCTGATCGCACAAGGTATCGCCGGTCGTTACCTCTTTCAAGCCGATCGCGGCCGCAATATCGCCGGCACAGACTTCCTTGATTTCTTCGCGGCTGTTCGCATGCATTTGCACGAGCCGTCCGATGCGTTCCCTGCGCTTCTTGACCGAGTTATAGACGCTGTCGCCGGAGCTCAGCACGCCGGAATACACTCTAAAAAAAGTCAAGGTCCCGACGAAAGGGTCGGTCGCAATCTTGAAAGCCAGTGCCGCGAACGGCGCATCATCGGTAGATGGACGCTCTGCCTCGGTTTCTTCGTCTTCCAGATGACCTTTGATCGCTATCACATCGGTCGGCGCCGGAAGATAGTCGATCACCGCATCCAGCATCGCCTGCACGCCTTTATTTTTAAAGGCGGAGCCGCAGAAAGCCGGCATCAGCTTATTCGCTATCGTCTGCTGACGAATGCCTTGCTTGATTTCTTCGTCCGACAGATTCTCTTCCAGAAGATACTTTTCCATCAGCTCTTCGCTGGACTCGGCAGCCGCCTCGACCAGATGCGCATGCCAGGTCTCGCATAGCGCCTGCATGTCGGCCGGAATGTCCTTTTCCTGAAAGGTCATCCCCATATTGGTTTCGTCCCAATAGATCGCCTTCATCTTGATCAGATCGACCACGCCTTCGAAGTGATCCTCTGCGCCGATCGGTAACTGCATGGGAACCGCAAGACTTCCGAGTCTCGCCTTGATCTGCTCGATCACTCGCAGGAAATTGGCTCCTGAGCGATCCATCTTGTTGACAAACACCAAACGCGGCACGTGATATTTGTTCGCCTGTCGCCAGACCGTCTCGGATTGCGGCTCGACGCCGCCCACCGCGCAAAAAACCGCACAGGCGCCGTCCAAGACGCGAAGCGAGCGTTCGACCTCAATCGTGAAGTCGACGTGCCCCGGCGTATCAATGATGTTGATACGGTGCTGCGGATACTGCTTTTCCATGCCGGACCAAAAGCAGGTGGTCGCCGCGGACGTGATTGTAATCCCGCGCTCCTGCTCTTGCTCCATCCAGTCCATCGTGGCAGCCCCGTCATGCACCTCGCCTATCTTGTGCGATACGCCGGTGTAATACAGGATCCGCTCCGTCGTCGTTGTCTTACCAGCGTCGATATGGGCCATGATACCGATATTACGGTATCGCTCTATCGGAGTTTTGCGCGCCACGGACTAAAATATAACCTGAATGAATGAATTACCAACGGTAATGCGAGAACGCTTTGTTCGCTTCCGCCATACGATGGGTATCTTCACGCTTCTTCGCCGCGGAACCTCTGTTTTCATAGGCATCCAGCAACTCACCGGCCAATTTGCCGGCCATGTTCTTTTCATTTCTTTTGCGCGAAGCATCGATCAGCCAGCGCATCGCCAAGGCGACACGACGTGACGGACGCACTTCAACCGGCACCTGGTAGGTCGCGCCGCCGACACGACGGGACTTCACTTCGACCCGCGGCTGTACGTTTTCCAGCGCTTTTGACAAAACATCCAGAGGCTCGCCATGACCTTTGTTGCCAATCACATCCAATGCACCGTAGACGATGCCTTCGGCGATTGATTTTTTGCCACTTTCCATGATCATGTTCATGAATTTGGTCAGCATTACGCTGCCATATCGCGGATCAGGAATGATTTCTCTTTTGGTAGCAACTCTTCTTCTAGACATAGCTCATCAACCTATTATTTGCCTTTTGGCCGTTTCGTACCATACTTGGAACGACCGCATTTTCTGTTATTGACACCAGAGGTATCCAGACTGCCGCGCACGACGTGATAACGCACACCTGGCAAGTCCTTGACCCGGCCACCCCTGATCAACACCACAGAGTGCTCTTGCAGGTTATGACCTTCGCCGCCGATATAGCTGCTGACTTCGGCGCCGTTAGTCAACCTAACCCGCGCCACTTTACGCAGGGCCGAGTTTGGCTTCTTGGGTGTAGTGGTATAAACGCGCGTGCAAACCCCCCTGCGCTGAGGGCAGGCTTCCAATGCAGGAACATTGGTTTTTTCGATTTTTTTAGCACGTGGCTTACGGACCAATTGGTTGATCGTGGCCATTTTCTATTTACTCCGATTTACAAATAACTGCCAGATTATAAAAAAATAACCGCCTGCCTTTTCGCGGCGGCGGTTAATGATTTTTTCGACCTGACCAATCACGTTAGTTTATGTTAGCCGCTTATCATACCGACAAACATCGGACAGGTCAAGACGATTTTTCTTAAAATTGTATTTAACTCGACACTTACAGATTTAATGCCTGTTTAAGCGCTTCCTCGACATCGCCGGCATCGACCGTCGTTGCCGCTTCGGACTCGACGGACTGATACTGAGCGGCCCGGTTTTTCCGGTTCTCGTGATAAGCCAAACCGGTTCCCGCAGGAATCAAGCGGCCGACGATCACGTTTTCTTTCAAGCCTTGCAAGCCGTCGCTGAGTCCGCGCACCGCCGCATCGGTCAAGACGCGCGTCGTTTCCTGGAAGGAGGCCGCCGAAATGAAAGATTCGGTCGCGAGCGACGCCTTGGTGATACCCAACAAGACCGGCTCGAAACTGGCCGGAATCTTGCCTTCGGCTTCCATTTTGTCGTTTTCTTCCCGCAACGCGGCGCGTTCAACCTGATCGCCTTTCAACATCGTGGTATCGCCGGACGCGGTAATCTCGACCTTTCTCAGCATTTGACGGATGATCGCCTCGATATGCTTGTCGTTGATTTTTACGCCTTGCAGACGGTAAACGTCCTGAATCTCCTTGACCAGATAATTCGCCAATTCCTCGACGCCGCGCAAACGCAGAATATCGTGCGGAGTCAACTCACCTTCGGCGATAGTCTCACCCTTTTCGACATATTCGCCTTCGAATACGGTGATATGACGCCACTTCGGAATCAGGGTTTCGATCTGCTCACCCGCAGGATCGGTAATGATCACGCGCTGCTTACCTTTGGTTTCCTTGCCGAACGACACGGTACCGCTGGTTTCAGCCAAAATCGCCGGATCCTTGGTCTTGCGCGCTTCGAACAAGTCCGCGACACGCGGCAAACCGCCGGTGATGTCACGAGTTTTCGAAGACTCCTGCGGAATCCGCGCGAGTACGTCGCCGACTTTCACTTCGCCGCCATCCTTGATGCCGACGATCGCGCCGGACGGCAGGAAGTATTGCGCCGGAATTTCGGTACCCGGCAGGAAGATCGCTTCGCCGTTTAGGCCCATCAGTTTTACCATCGGACGCAACTCCTTGCCCGCGCTGCCGCGCTGCTTCGGATCAGTCACCACCAATGAACTCAAACCGGTCACTTCGTCCGAGATTTTTTGCACGGTGACGCCTTCGAGGAAGTGCTCCAGCGTGACAACCCCGTCCACCTCGGTAATAACCGGATGCGTATGCGGGTCCCAGGTCACAATGATGTCGCCGGTATTAACCCGGCTGCCTTCTTGTACCGACAGCACCGCACCGTAAGGAATCTTGTAACGCTCTCTTTCACGACCGTAATCATCGACCACGCCGACTTCACCGGAACGCGATACCGCAACCAGATTGCCTTCGCGGTTTGCGACCGACTTCAGGTTGCTCAGGCGCACCGTACCGGACGATTTGACCTGTACGTTGCTGATCGCTGCCGACCGTGATGCCGCGCCGCCGATGTGGAAGGTCCGCATCGTCAACTGGGTACCCGGCTCACCGATCGATTGCGCCGCGATCACACCGACCGCCTCGCCGATATTGACCCGATGGCCGCGACCCAGGTCGCGACCATAGCAGGACGCGCAAACGCCGAAGCGGCTTTCGCAGGTGATAATCGAACGCACCAAGACCTGATCGATACTTTGCTCTTCGAGCACGCCGACCCAATACTCATCCAGCAAGGTGTCAGCCGGTACGACCACATTTTCTCCGGCCGCATCCAGCACGTCGACTGCCGCAACCCGACCCAAGACGCGTTCGGACAACGGCTCGACGACGTCGCCGCCTTCGATGATCGGCGTCATGATCAGGCCGTTTTCGGTGCCGCAGTCTTCGCTGGTAATCACCAGATCCTGCGCGACATCGACCAGACGGCGAGTCAAATATCCGGAGTTTGCGGTCTTCAAGGCGGTATCGGCCAAACCTTTACGGGCGCCGTGGGTCGAAATGAAGTATTGCAATACGTCAAGACCTTCACGGAAGTTCGCGGTAATCGGCGTCTCAATGATCGAGCCGTCCGGCTTCGCCATCAAGCCCCGCATCCCGGCCAACTGACGAATCTGCGCCGCGGAGCCCCGCGCGCCGGATTCGGCCATCATGAAGATCGAGTTAAACGATTTTTGCTTGACCAGCTGACCTTCGGCATTCTCGACCGCTTCTTCGCCGAGGCCGTCCATCATCACCTTCGCGACCTGATCGTTCGCATGTGACCAAATGTCGACAACCTTGTTGTAACGTTCGCCGTCGGTAACCAAACCGGAAGAATACTGGCTTTGAATCTCGCTGACTTCGGCTTCTGCGGATCGGATGATGTCAACCTTCTTCGCCGGAATCGCCATGTCCTCGACACCGAACGACACGCCGGAAATCGTTGCATAACGGAAACCGAGATACATCAGCTGGTCAGCCAACACGACCGTATCTTTGTTGCCCAAATAGCGGTAACAATAATTGATCAGGCGCGAGATGTTCTTCTTGGTCATATCGCAGTTGACCATCTCAAACGGCATCAACACGGGCACGACGTCCCAGATCAGCGCACGCCCGACCGTCGTTTCGACACGGTGTGTATTTTCGATGATGTCGCCGTTTTCGGCCTTGGTTCTTTCGGTAATACGCAATTGAATCTTCGATTGCAGCTCGACCGTTTTTTCCATCAAGGCTTTCTGAACTTCGCCGACGCTGACGAAGATGCTGCCCGCGCCTTTCGCGTTGACCTTTTGCCGACTGATGTAATACAAGCCCAAAACCACGTCCTGCGACGGGTTGATCACCGGCTCGCCGTTCGCGGGCGACAGGATGTTGTTGGTCGCCATCATCAGCGTTCTGGCTTCGAGCTGCGCTTCGAGCGACAGCGGAATATGCACCGCCATCTGGTCGCCGTCGAAGTCCGCGTTGAACGCGCTACAGACCAACGGGTGCAGCTGAATCGCCTTGCCTTCGATCAGAATCGGTTCGAACGCCTGAATACCCAGACGATGCAAGGTCGGCGCTCGGTTCAGCAGAATCGGATGCTCGCGGATCACTTCCTCGAGAATATCCCAAACTTCTGCGCCTTCGCGCTCGACCATCTTCTTGGCCGCCTTGATCGTGGTCGCATGACCGCGGAACTGCAGCTTGCTGAAGATGAACGGCTTGAACAATTCCAGCGCCATTTTTTTCGGCAGGCCGCATTGGTGCAGACGCAAGGTCGGACCGACCACGATCACCGAACGGCCGGAATAGTCGACACGCTTGCCGAGCAGGTTTTGCCGGAAACGACCCTGCTTGCCTTTGATCATGTCGGCCAGCGACTTCAAAGGACGCCGGTTGGTGCCGGTGATCGCACGGCCGCGGCGGCCGTTATCGAGCAAGGCGTCAACCGATTCCTGCAGCATCCGCTTTTCGTTGCGCACGATGATGTCCGGCGCATTCAGATCCAACAAGCGGTTCAAACGGTTGTTCCGGTTGATCACGCGGCGGTACAGATCGTTCAAATCGGAGGTCGCGAAGCGGCCGCCGTCCAGCGGCACCAATGGGCGCAGCTCCGGCGGCAGTACCGGCAACACCTTCAGGATCATCCATTCCGGCCGGTTTCTGGAACTCAGCAAGGAATCGATCACCTTCAGGCGTTTCGAATATTTTTTGATCTTGGTTTCGGAATTGGTCGAATTGATTTCTTCGCGCAGCAGATTGACTTCTTCTTTCAGGTCGATCGCCTTCAACAGGTCGTAGATCGCCTCGGCGCCCATCTTCGCGACAAAATCATCGCCGTGCATCTCGACCGCATCGAGATATTCGTCGTCGGTCAGCAATTGCCCCTTGTTCAACGGCGTCAAACCGGGATCGAGCACCACGAATGATTCGAAATATAACACGCGCTCAATTTCACGCAGCGTCATATCGAGCAATAACGCAATCCGTGAAGGCAACGATTTCAAAAACCAGATGTGCGCGACCGGGCTGGCCAGTTCGATGTGCCCCATCCGTTCGCGGCGCACTTTCGACAGAGTGACCTCGACGCCGCATTTCTCGCAGATCACGCCGCGGTGTTTGAGTCTTTTATATTTGCCGCACAAGCATTCATAGTCACTGACCGGCCCGAAGATCTTCGCGCAGAACAGACCGTCGCGCTCCGGCTTGAACGTGCGGTAATTGATCGTTTCAGGTTTTTTGACTTCTCCATACGACCAGGCACGAATCATGTCGGGCGATGCCAAGCCAATGCGGATGCCGTCGAAATCTTCGGCCCGGCCTTGGCGCTTCAAAAAATTCATTAAATCTTTCAAGAGTTTATCCTCTTTAAATTTAAATACGTCCCGGCATACGCCGGGACAGGCTAGCGTTTACTTGCAGGCTGGCTGTTAGTCGCGTTCGAGTTCGATATTGACTGCCAGCGAACGGATTTCCTTGATCAACACGTTGAATGATTCCGGCATGCCGGCATCCATCTTGTGATCGCCGTCGACGATGTTTTTGTACATCCGGGTTCTTCCGGTAACATCGTCCGACTTGACCGTCAGCATCTCCTGCAACGTATAAGCCGCGCCATAAGCTTCGAGAGCCCAGACTTCCATTTCCCCGAAACGCTGGCCGCCGAACTGCGCCTTGCCGCCAAGCGGCTGTTGCGTGACCAGACTGTATGGACCCGTCGATCTCGCATGCATCTTGTCGTCGACCAAGTGGTTCAACTTCAGCATGTACATGTAACCGACCGTGACTTCGCGCTCGAAACGCTCGCCGGTCAAGCCATCGTACAACACCGTTTGTCCGTGTTCCGGCAAATCGGCCAGTCTCAACATCGTACGGATCTCGTCTTCGGTCGCGCCGTCGAATACCGGCGTCGCCATCGGCACGCCGCCAATCAGATTTTGCGCCAATTCCAGAATTTCCTTATCCGAGAAGGAGTCCAGATCCTCTTTCCGTCCGCTGGAGTTGTAAATCTTGTCCAGGTATTCGCGAATCTCGTTGATTTTGGCTTTCGCTTCGAGCATCTTGCCGATCTTGATGCCGAGACCTTTCGCCGCCCAGCCCAAGTGCGTTTCCAGCACCTGACCGACGTTCATCCGCGACGGTACGCCGAGCGGATTCAAGACGATGTCGACCGGGTTGCCGTCGGCGGTATAAGGCATATCCTCGATCGGCCGGATCATCGAGATAACCCCTTTGTTGCCGTGCCGTCCCGCCATCTTGTCGCCCGGCTGGATACGCCGCTTGACCGCCAGGTAAACCTTGACCATTTTCAACACGCCCGGCGGCAAATCGTCGCCCATCGTGATTTTCTTGTGCTTGGTTTCGAACTTTTCATCGAACGCTTTACGTTGCTGCTCGACCTGTTCGGCCGCTGCCTCGATGTGCACGTTCAGATCTTCATCCTTCATCCGGATTTTCAGCCACTCCGAATGCTTCAAGCCGGCCAGATACTCTTCGCTCACTTCAGTGCCGGTTTTCAGATGTCCAGGGCCTGCCTGCGCCACCTTGCCGATGATCAGTTTCGCGATCCGCGCGTAAATATCGCCTTCGAGGATCTTCAACTGGTCGTCCAGATCCTTGCGGTAGCGTTTGATTTCCGCATCTTCGATCTCGAGCGCACGCTTGTCTTTCTTTACGCCGTCGCGGGTAAAGACCTGCACATCGATGACCGTGCCTTCGATGCTGCTCGGTACGCGGAGCGAAGTATCCTTTACATCCGCCGCCTTTTCGCCGAAGATCGCACGCAGCAATTTTTCTTCCGGCGTCAATTGGGTTTCACCCTTCGGCGTGACCTTGCCGACCAGGATGTCGCCCGGCTTTACCTCCGCACCGACATAGACGATGCCGGACTCATCAAGCTTCGACAACGCTTCTTCGCTGACGTTCGGAATATCCGCGGTAATTTCTTCAGGGCTGTGCTTGGTGTCGCGCGCGACGCAGGTCTTCTCTTCGATATGGATCGTGGTAAAGCGGTCTTCCTTCACGACGCGCTCGGAAACCAGGATCGAGTCTTCGAAGTTGTAACCGTTCCACGGCATGAACGCAACCAGCATATTCTGCCCCAGCGCCAGTTCGCCCAAATCGGTCGACGGGCCGTCAGCCAGGATGTCTCCGGCTCTCACGATGTCGCCCGGCTTGACCAGAGGCTTCTGGTTGATACAGGTGTTCTGGTTCGAACGCGTGTATTTGGTCAGATTGTAAATATCGACGCCCGACGAGCCGGTTTCGGTTTCGGTATCGTTAACCCGCACCACGATTCTGGCCGCGTCGACCGCTTCGATGCGGCCGCCGCGCGTCGCGACGACCGCAACGCCGGAGTCTTTCGCGACGGTACGCTCCATGCCGGTGCCGACCAGCGGCTTCTCGGCGCGCAAGGTCGGAACGGCCTGACGCTGCATGTTCGATCCCATCAACGCGCGGTTCGCGTCGTCATGTTCGAGGAAGGGAATGATCGAGGCCGCGACCGAGACGATCTGTTTCGACGACACGTCCATGTATTGCACGGTATCGGACATCGCCAGGGTAAACTCATCCTTATGACGGCAGGACACCAGACCTTCGATCAGCTTGCCGCTGTCATCGACCGGCACACTGGCCTGCGCGATCACGAACTCGCCTTCTTCGATCGCGGACAGGTAGTCGACCTGATCGGTCACCTTGCCGTCGACAACCTTACGATAAGGCGTTTCGAGGAAACCGTATTCATTGGTGCGAGCATAGACCGACAACGAGTTGATCAGACCGATGTTCGGACCTTCCGGCGTTTCGATCGGACAGACGCGGCCGTAGTGCGTCGTATGAACGTCGCGCACCTCGAAACCTGCGCGTTCGCGCGCCAAACCACCCGGTCCCAAGGCCGAAACCCGACGTTTGTGGGTCACCTGCGACAGCGGATTGTTTTGGTCCATGAACTGCGACAACTGGCTCGAACCGAAGAATTCCTTGACTGCGGCCGAGACCGGTTTCGCATTAATGATTTCCTGCGGCATCAAGCCTTCGGAATCGGCCAAGGTCAAACGTTCCTTGACCGCGCGCTCGACGCGCACCAGACCGACGCGGAACTGGTTCTCGATCATTTCGCCGACCGAACGCACCCGGCGATTGCCCAGGTGGTCGATGTCATCGACGTTGCCGTTGCCGTTGCGAATGTCGATCAGTTCCTTCAGCACATCGATGATGTCTTCGCGGCTCAGCGTACCAGTACCGATGATTTCGGTGCGGCCCAGGCGGCGGTTGAACTTCATCCGGCCGACGGTCGACAGATCGTAACGCTCGTCGGTGAAAAACAAATTCTGAAACAGGTTTTCGGCCGATTCCTTGGTCGGCGGCTCGCCCGGACGCATCATCCGGTAAATTTCGACCAACGCTTCCATCTGGTTGGTGGTCACATCCAGACGCATCGCGTTCGAGATGTAAGGACCTCTGTCCAGGTCGTTCACGAACAGCGTATCGATTTCGCGGATGCCGTTTTCGATGAAGCGATCGATCGCGGGGACCGTGATCTCGTCATTGACGCCGGCCAGCAATTCGCCGGTCGACTGATCGATGATATTGGTCGCCAGTATCTTGCCGACCAGATAGTCTTTCGGCACCGCGACCTGGGCCAAACCGGCCGCGAGCATTTGGCGGATATGTTTGCTGGTGATCCGGCGGCCTTCCTCGACGATCACCTTGTCTTCGTGCTTGATGTCGAAGGCGGCAATTTCGCCGCGCATTCTTTCCGGCACGATGTGGAACAGCACCTGCTCGGCACTGATCGTAAATTTGTTGGTTTCGAAGAAAATCTTGATGATTTCTTCGTTGTCCATGCCCAACGCACGGAGCAAAATTGTCGCAGGGATTTTACGGCGGCGGTCTATCCGCACAAAAACGCAGTCCTTGTGATCGAACTCGAAATCCAACCAGGAGCCGCGGTAAGGAATGATACGCGCATTAAACAGCAGTTTTCCTGACGAATGCGTCTTGCCCTTGTCGTGATCGAAGAACACGCCGGGAGACCGGTGCAATTGCGAAACAATGACCCGCTCGGTACCGTTGATCACAAACGTTCCGTTTTCGGTCATCAAGGGAAGTTCGCCCATGTAAACTTCCTGTTCACGGATGTCCTTCACCACTTTTGCAGTCGCAGGCGCATCCTTGTCATAGATGACCAGCCGGACCAGAACTCTTAACGGTGCCGCAAAAGTTGCGCCGCGTTGCTGACACTCGCGCACGTCGAATACGGGCTCGCCCAAGCGGTAGCTGACATACTCCAGCACGGCATAACCGGAGTGGCTTTCAATCGGAAATACGCTGGAAAAGGCCGCGTGCAGGCCGTTATTGGCGCGTTTGTGCGAAGAAACGCCGGATTGCAGAAAACTGGCGTAAGAATTAATCTGGGTGGCTAAGAGATATGGCACATCAAGTACTTCAGTACTTTTGCCAAAGTTGTTACGGATACGCTTTTTTTCGGTAAAAGAGTAGGACATATCGATTCCAAACCTTTTCGTCATGGACTGTTTTTACTGTTTTTCGACTGGAAACAGTAAAAGGCCGGTGATAATTCTATCACCAGCCGTACTCATTTGGCTTGCGCCGGACTTGATCAAATACAATTATTTGATATCGACGGTTGCGCCAGCTTCCAGCAATTGCTTTTTGAACTCTTCCGCTTCGCCTTTTGATACGCCTTCTTTCAAAGTGGTCGGCACGCCTTCTACCGCGTCTTTCGCTTCTTTCAAGCCCAGACCGGTGATGCTGCGAACCGCTTTAATGACGCCAACTTTATTTTCGCCGAAGCCGGTCAAGATGACATCGAATTCGGTTTGTTCTTCAACAACCGCTGCAGGACCTGCTGCAGGTGCCGCTACCGCAACAGCCGCGGTGACGCCGAATTTTTCTTCCATCGCTGAAATCAAATCAACGATTTCCATCACGGTCATATTCGCAACCGCTTCCAGGATGTCTTCTTTTGATACTGCCATCTTAATATACCTCTAAAAATTTGTTTTAAACTGGTTAAATCAAGCTTATGCCGCTTCTTTTTGGTCTCTGACTGCTGCCAGGGTGCGGGCCAATTTGCCGACCGGCGCCTTCATCACGGACATCAGCATAGCGATGCCTTGATCGCGCGTCGGCAAGCTCGCCAAGCGTGCCAATTCGGCAGGGCCATAGGCCTGTCCGCCGATCGCAACAACTTTGGTAACCAACTTGTCATGCGTTTTGGCAAAATTGTGAATCAATCGCCCTGCCGAACCTGGATCTTCCATCGAGAATGCCAGCAGCAACGGACCCACCAGTCCGGATTGCATGCATTCGAATTCGGTTCCGGCGACTGCGCGTCTTGCCAGGGTATTTTTAACCACTCGCAGATATACGCCCGTCTCTCTCGCTGTTTTACGTAACTCGGTCAGTTCCGTTACGGTCAAGCCACGATATTCTGCAGCGACGGCAGAAAACGCTTTAGCGGCATATACAGCGACTTCTTCGACAACAACTTTTTTGCCGTCTAAATTTAGTGCCACAGCCTACCTCCGGTAAGTTGCTGGATATTTTCGTCCAGCGTGATAAAACGCATCCTACAGGACACACCTTACGGTCCCTTTCCCCAGTTTGTTAGGTTCCAGCTTCCGTCTGCGCAGGAAATTAAGTTTTTGCAACACCTGCGGTCTTTGACGGTTGCCGACGTTACCGGCAACCCAAAGTCTTTACAGTCTTTAGCTTGAAAGACTGTTTTGATCCAACCACAGGCCAGGACCCATCGTTGACGACAAGGTAATCTTTTTGATGTAAATACCTTTTGACGTTGCAGGCTTGGCTTTTCTCAAATCCGCCAGCAACGCTTCCAGGTTGCCCTGAATCGAGGTCGCATCGAAGCTGATCTTGCCGAGCGTGCAATGAATGATACCGGCTTTGTCGGTACGGTAACGCACTTGGCCGGATTTTGCATTTTTAACCGCGGTGGCGACGTCTGGCGTCACGGTACCGACTTTCGGGTTCGGCATCAAGCCGCGCGGACCCAGGATTTGACCCAACTGACCGACCACGCGCATGGCATCGGGAGATGCGATCACCACGTCGAAATTCAATTCGCCTCTTTTGACTTGATCGCCCAGATCTTCCATACCGACGATATCGGCACCGGCCGCTCTGGCTGCATCCGCATTCGGGCCTTGTGCAAATACCGCAACGCGCACGCTTTTACCGGTGCCGTTCGGCAGCACGGTCGCGCCTCTGACGTTTTGGTCCGATTTGCGCGGGTCGACCCCCAGATTTACGCTGACATCGATCGATTCGCTAAATTTTGCGGTGCCCAGTTCCTTCAGCAATGCAACCGCGTCCGCGATAGCATATTGCTTGGTTCTTTCGACCTTGCTTTTAATCAGTTTTGCTTTTTTAGATAATTTGGCCATTATAAGCCCTCCACGTTCAAGCCCATGCTGCGCGCGCTGCCGGCAATCGTTTTGACAGCGGCTTCCAGATCCGCCGCATTCAAATCTTCCATCTTGGCCTTCGCAATTTCTTCCAATTGCGCACGTGTTACGGTGCCGACCTTTTTGGTGTTTGGATTGCTGCTGCCGCTCTTGATGCCGCTGGCTTTCTTCAGCAAGATCGTCGCTGGCGGGGTCTTGGTGATGAAGGTAAAACTGCGATCACTGTAAACAGTGATTACGACAGGCAAAGGCAGGCCTTTTTCGACATCTTGGGTCTTTGCATTAAAAGCCTTGCAAAATTCCATGATGTTGACGCCACGCTGACCCAGAGCCGGACCGACCGGTGGACTTGGGTTCGCTTCACCTGCTTTGACTTGCAGTTTTATGTATGCTGTAATTTTTTTAGCCATCGTTACTCCAAATTGGGTGCAAACGCATTTCTGCTCCCCCAGACATAAAAATCCCCGTCTTATGCAGACAGGGATTCAGATTAGGGTAAATTGTAATCGTTCAGCTTTTTTCGACTTGATTGAAGCCCAGCTCAACCGACGTTGACCGTCCGAAAATCAAAACCGATAATTTCAATTTACTTTTTTCATAATTGACTTCTTCGACCACACCGTTGAAATCCTTGAACGGCCCGTCGATGATGCGAATCACTTCGCCGACTTCGAACAATATTTTCGGTCTTGGCTTGTTAATGCCTTCTTCGACTCGATTCAGGATGGCCATGGCCTCCTTCTCGGAGATCGGCGCCGGGCGGTCAGAGGTGCCGCCAATAAACCCTAAGACTCTCGGCACATCGCGCACCAGATGCCAGGTTTCATCGGTCAACTCCATCTGCACCAGAACATAGCCCGGAAAAAACTTTCTCTCGCTTTTCCGCTGCTGCCCTAGGCGCATCTCGACGATTTCTTCGGTCGGAACCAGAATCTTGCCGAAATATTGATCTAAACCTTCTCTTTTAATTCTTTCTTCGAGCGCTTGTTTGACCTTACTCTCGTAGTTGGAGTAAGCATGCACCACATACCAACGTAATGCCATTTGATTACCCGCCTTGGCCCGTTAACAGGCGCACACCCCAAAAAAGAAACATATCCAGCAACCAAAGGATCAATGAAACGACCGTCACCATCGCAAATACCATCAGCGTCGTGCGCGTGGTTTCATCTTTCGTTGGCCAGACAACTTTTCTGACTTCGACTTTCGATTCTTGCACGAAAGCCCATACGGAGCGACCCAATTCGGTCGTCACCATCGTACCCAGAACCGCCGCCACGATTACAATCAAACCGAGCACGCGGTAAAGCAACTGCACTTGTTCCGAGAAATAGTAGAATGCAGCGATGCCGCCAACCACCAATACCACGGAAAAAACTTGCTTGACTATATCCAGTATCGATGTTTGCGCTTCAGCTTGTGTATTCATATCTTGTAAAGTCAGCAAAATGCTTGTGCTGTCATTCGTAAATGGCAGGCCAGGAGGGTCTCGAACCCCCAACCTGCGGTTTTGGAGACCGCTGCTCTACCAATTGAGCTACTGACCTATTACGAAAACCTACAGAACTTCTTATTGTAACTAAATTTCAATCATTATTCAATGATTGACGCCACGACACCCGCACCGACCGTACGACCGCCCTCGCGAATTGCAAAACGCAAACCTTCTTCCATCGCGATTGGCGAGATCAGAGTGATATCGACAGCGATGTTGTCGCCCGGCATCACCATTTCAACACCTTCCGGCAATTTAACAGCACCGGTTACGTCGGTCGTTCTGAAATAGAACTGCGGACGGTAGCCATCGAAGAAAGGAGTATGACGACCACCTTCTTCCTTGGACAATACGTAGATTTCTGCCTTGAATGCCTTGTGTGGCTTGATGGTGCCTTTTTGCGCCAAAACCTGGCCACGCTCGACTTCGTCACGCTTGGTGCCGCGCAGCAGGATACCGACGTTGTCACCAGCTTGACCTTGATCCAGCAGCTTACGGAACATTTCGACGCCGGTGCAGGTCGTGGTAACGGTCGGACGAATACCGACGATTTCAACTTCCTGGCCAACCTTGATGATGCCGCGTTCGATACGACCGGTTACCACAGTACCCCGACCGGAGATCGAGAACACGTCTTCGATTGGCATCAGGAACGCGCCGTCAACGGCTCTTTCTGGCAGCGGAATATAAGAGTCCAGCGCTTCAACCAACTTAATGATCGAAGGAACGCCTACTGGGCTTTGATCGCCTTCCAGCGCTTTCAGCGCAGAACCGACGATGATCGGGGTGTCGTCGCCCGGGAATTCGTACAAATCCAACAGCTCGCGAATTTCCATTTCGACCAGGTCGATCAACTCGGCGTCGTCAACCATGTCGGCCTTGTTCAAGAATACCACAATATAGGGTACGCCAACCTGTCTTGACAACAGAATGTGTTCGCGGGTTTGCGGCATCGGGCCGTCAGCCGCTGAACAAACCAGGATCGCGCCGTCCATCTGCGCCGCACCGGTAATCATGTTCTTAACATAGTCAGCGTGGCCTGGGCAGTCAACGTGCGCATAATGGCGAGTCGCTGACTGATATTCCACGTGCGAAGTCGCAATCGTAATACCACGCGCACGCTCTTCAGGTGCATTGTCGATTTGGTCGAACGCCTTGACTTCGCCACCTTGGATTTCCGCCATGACCTTGGTCAAGGCGGCAGTCAATGTGGTCTTGCCGTGGTCAACGTGTCCGATCGTGCCGACGTTAACGTGTGGCTTGCTACGGGAAAATTTCTCTTTGGCCATCTGAATAAACCTTTAAAAACATTCAAATCTCTGGAGCCCATAACCGGATTTGAACCGGTGACCTCTTCCTTACCAAGGAAGTGCTCTACCTACTGAGCTATATGGGCGGTATCACAGAATTCTTTTTGGAGCGGGTGATGGGAATCGAACCCACGTGATCAGCTTGGAAGGCTGGAGTTCTACCATTGAACTACACCCGCAGATCTCAAAAAAAAATTGGTGGAGAGGGGAGGATTCGAACCTCCGAAGGCAGAGCCGGCAGATTTACAGTCTGATCCCTTTGGCCGCTCGGGAACCTCTCCGATAACGAGTTAGTCGCTTATTATCTTTTATTAATCACCGCTTGTCAATAAAATATTCAAGCCGATGATGTAAAAAATTTGGAGCCTTATGTATTTATCTTATTCATGACCGTATCGATCTCGCCTGCAACTAATTGCGGCACGAAACCCAATCCAGTCTTGATCGCCGCATCCAGTAAATCCGCTTCCTGCCTGGACGGCGAAGATAACACAAAATCGGCAACCACCTTTCCTGCCGGAGGCCGACCTATCCCCAATCTTAAGCGATAAAAATCTTTCGTGCCCACATGGGCAATGATGTCGCGCAAGCCATTGTGCCCGGCATGCCCGCCATCCTTTTTCAACTTGACGACACCCGGATTGAAATCGAGCTCATCATGCACAACCAACAACTGATCCGGTTGCAATTTGTAATATTTTAACAGCGCACCGACCGATTGACCACTACGGTTCATGAAGGTCGCCGGCTTCAGCAACAACAGCTTTGCAGACCCGACCTTACATTCCGCAAGATCACCGAAGAACCTGGGCGACTGCGTAAACGTCGACCCGCAATCCTGCGCAAGCGCATCCACAAATAAAAACCCGGCGTTGTGCCGGGTTTTTTCGTATTGTCGCCCTGGATTTCCCAAACCAACAATAAGCTTTATCACTTTCTCTATTAAGAGGCAGACTCTTCTTGACTCGCTTTACCCGGCATCATGGACACCACCGGCAAATCATGATCCGCACCTTGCGACAAGGCAACAATTTCAATGCCCGCAGGCAATACCAGATCCGAAAGATGGATCGAGCCGCCGACATCCAGATTAGCCAAATCAACCGCAATAAACTCCGGCAATACACCCGGCAAGCACGAAACTTCTACGTCTGCCAAAGCATGCGCCGCAACACCGCCTTTTTTGCCACCGACTGAAGTGCTTTCATTAATGAAATGCAAAGGCACATGCACCTTGATCGCCTCGGACATACTCACTCTCATGAAATCGAGATGCAGAATCTGAAACCTTGCAGGGTTGCGCTGAACGCCTTTCAAAACCGCTTTTTCGGTTTTGCCATCGATCGTCACATCGAGAATATGAGAATAAACCGCTTCATGCTCAAGATGCTTGATCACTTCATTATGATTCAAAACCAGCATTTGCGGATCTTGATGACCACCGTATATCACCGCCGGCACACTGCCCTGACGGCGCACATTTCTTGCCGCGTTTTTTCCTGACTGCCCACGAGCCTGAGCAACAAATTCAAATACGTTAGACATTTTATCTCTTAACCCCGCGCTTCAACGCGCAATACTTTATTCTATCAATCGACATACAGAGAACTGACCGATTCACCGGCAGCAATCCGCCTGATCGTTTCGGCCAGCATCTCGGCGACGCTGAGCTGTCTGATCCTTCCCAGCGCCTCGGCTTCCGGACGCAAAGGAATCGTGTCAGTGACCACCAATTCGTCCAGCACGGAGCGCTCTATATTCGAAATGGCCGCACCGGACAGCACCGCATGCGTACAATAAGCAACCACTTTGATTGCGCCATGATCTTTCAACGCTTTCGCCGCGTGACACAAAGTCCCCGCCGTGTCGACAAGATCATCGACCAACACGCAACTGCGCCCTTCGACATCACCGATGATGTGCATCACTTCCGAAACATTCGCCTTCGGACGACGCTTGTCGATGATCGCCAGATCCGCATCGTCAAGCCTCTTAGCTAACGCGCGCGCTCTTACGACACCGCCAACATCGGGCGACACCACCATGAGCTTGTGATATTTTTGCCGCCAGACATCACCCAACAAAATAGGCGAAGCATAAACATTATCCACAGGAATATCGAAGAATCCCTGTATCTGATCGGCATGCAAGTCGACGGTCAACAACCGATGCGCACCGGCCTGCTCGATCATTTTCGCGACCAGCTTGGCCGTAATCGGCACCCGCGCCGAGCGCGTCCGCCTATCCTGCCTAGCATAACCGTAATAAGGGATCACTGCCGTGATCCGCGACGCCGACGCCCGCTTCAGCGCGTCGATCATCACTAACAGTTCCATCAAGTTTTCATTATTCGGCGAACAGGTTGGCTGGATAACAAAAACATCCTTGCCGCGTACGTTTTCTCCAATTTCGACAGCCACCTCGCCATCGCTGAATCGACCCACGCTCGCCAAACCGAGCCGCATATTGAGCTTTCTTACGATACCCTCTGACAAAGCCAGATTGGCATTTCCAGAAAACACCATCATTGCGGCTTCATTCATTTTTTTACTCCTAAAATGAACTCGACTTGATGCAGAAAAATGGCTGGGCCGCAAGGATTCGAACCTTGGTATGCGGAGATCAAAACCCCGTGCCTTACCGCTTGGCGACGGCCCAATAATTAAGAATTATGCTTGCAACCCCCGAGCTTCGCATACAAAGGAGATTCATTAACCCCTTTAACCAAATAGCATTGCCATTTGCCTGCCAGCGCCTGATAAGCGCTTCTCGCGAACTGCTCCGAATCAAACTGCGCAAACACGCAAGCCCCCGTCCCTGTCAGCCTGCCTTCGGCAAATTCGGATAAAGCAACCAGAGCATCTTTTACTGCCTGGTACCGCCTAGTCACCACCTCAAGACAATCGTTTTGATACTGACCGGCTGTAAAGTCGTCTATTCTGATCGATTTGCTGTCACGTGTCAAGCCCTTATCAGAAAAAATTTCTCCGGTATTCACATGACAATCCGGGCGTATCACGACAGTCCAGCATTCCGGCACTTTAATCGGCTCCAATTGCTCACCGACACCCTCCCCCCAGGCCGCCCGACCGAAAACAAAAACCGGCACATCGGCACCCAAACTCAATCCCAGCTGCATTAAGCGCGCGGTCGAAAGCCCCAGCCCCCACAAATGATTCAACGCCACCAACGTCGTTGCCGCGTCGGAACTACCGCCGCCGAGTCCACCGCCCATCGGCAGATTTTTTTCGACCTCGATGCGGACGCCATGTGCATAACCGGTCTCCGCTTTCAACAATTGCGCCGCCCTGATCGTCAAATCATCCGCCTCCGCCACCCCCGGCAGCGTGTTAAAGAGACTCACCCTGTCTTCCTCGACCGGATGAAAAGTGATCCAGTCGCATAAATCGATGAACTGGAAGACCGTCTGCAGCAGATGATAGCCATCGTCGCGGCGCCCGGTAATCCGCAGCATTAAATTCAGCTTGGCCGGCGCGGGCCATTTCTCAGCCCATGCCGACAGATTATTTTGCATTTCCGCCATTGAGTGTCCATTGATCGATGATCAGTTTTAATTTGACGCGGTCATTCGCGACCGACATTTTGCGCGGCAGCACCAATTGTCCAACCGGCTGCATGGCCTGGTAGGCGACCGTCCAGCCCGCCTGCCTGAAGCCGCTGCCGACATCCTCGAAATCCTGCTCGGGCTCGGGCAAACCGAGCACCCAGTAGCGCAGCGAAGTGACCGGCACAAACATGCCTAATTGCTGATTGATGAAGGCTTCGGGGTCGTCAGACGACTCCACTTTGCCGTCGCCCTGCGCCACCGTAACTGAATTGCCGGCCAAACGAATCATCACCGCCCCCTGCCCGAGCGGCCCCGACAACTTGATTTGTTCGTCACCCTGCTGATGCGCCCAAGCCAGGTCGGCGGTCCAGGAGTCGCGCTCTCCGGTCAGCGCGACACGACCTTCCAACGACCACGGCTCCAGTCGATATAAAGCCTGATTTGCCGTTTTTGTATAGGTGATTTCGGGCGGGGCGGGCTTAAATAACGTACAGGCCGGCAGTGAAGCCGCCAATACGGCGCCAAGCAGCCATTTCGCCTGTTTCTGCACGAAGCAGGACCGGCTGTCGATTTCGTTCATCATCATTAGGTGCTCAGGCGGCTTATTCGGCACCGTTCAATATTCTTTGCTTGAAATCGAGCAAATATTCGTCCTCCGGCGCCGCCTTGAAAGCCTTGTCGAACAATTTTCTCGCCTCGTCTTTCCTGCCCAATGACCAGAGCACCTCGGCAAGATGCGCCGCGATCTCGTTTTCCTTCTGCTTGGCATAGGCCTGTTCAAGATATTCCAGCGCTTTCTCGGCCTTGCCCTGCTTGAACAACAGCCAACCGTAGCTATCCAGAATGACCGGCTCATCAGGCTGCAATTTCAAAGCCTGCTGCAAATAGGTCTCAGCCTCGGTCAAGCGGGTGGGAAAACCCAGCAAGGTATAGCCCAGCGCATTCAGCGCTTCCGCATTATCCGGATATTGCGCGAGGATTTTTTTCAGATCGGACTCCAGCACATCCAGCTTACCGATCCGCTCGGCGATCAAGGCGCGGGTATAGAGCAATTCCCTGCTGTCCGGCTGTTCGGCGAGCGCCGAAGTCAGCACATCATAAGCCTCTTGATAATGCTTCTGCTGATTCAACAATTCCGCCTGCATCAGGATAATGCGAGTCTTTTCCTTCGGGAAACTGTCCCGCATCGTCTGCAAGCGCGAACCCGCCTCGTCATACTGCTTGTCGCGCGCGAGCAGATTGACCGCCGCGATGTCCGCCTCGAAACTGAAAGGCTCCTCTCTGACCTGGTCATACCAATTCAGCGCCTTTTTAAGGTTATCTCGCTTTTCTTCCAGCTTGCCGAGATAAAACCGGGCCTGCTCGCGCCATTCATCCTGATCCAGCAGCTTCTTCAAAATCTCCTCGGCTTCCTTCTCCCGGTCCAGTTGCATGTGCACCAGAGCCAAGGCGAGCGAACTTTCAAAATCTTTCGGATCTTTTTCAACCAGTTTTTGATAGACCTTGCCCGCCTCATCGTAGTCGCCGGTTTTGATCAAAAGCTGCGCCAGCATTTTGCCGATCTTTTGATTGTCCGGATATTTCAGGTAGACATTACGCAAAAACCCGACCGCTTTCGGAAAATCGCCGGACATGACCGCGATTTGCGCCTGAAAGGCCAACGCCTTATCCCACTCCGGCTGAAGCTTCAACGCCTGCTCGACCTTCCTTTCGGCGAGCCCCTGATCTTTCATCTGCATCGCGATGATGGCCTGAAGATAATGAATGATCGCCTGATTCGGCTTTTGGGCCGACAAGGCCTCCAGCGCATCGTAAACGATCGGCAGCTTGCCTTCGTCTTGCAGCGCATTCGCAAGCTCCAGCACCGCACTTTCGAAGCCGGCCGGATCGCTGTCCAGCATTGCGGAAAGATGTTCCTGTGTTTTTTGCTTATCGCCATCCTTCAAGCTAGCCAAAACCGCGAGCTTTCTCGCGGTAAGATTCTGCGGCTCCTTCTTCAGCCATATCGCCAGCGACTTTTTTAATTTTTTCGCGTCCTTTAGATACATCGCAATCATCGCCGCCCTTTCGGCGGGCTTCGGGTCCTTGACCCGCTTGGCCGCTTCGATATAACCCTCATAGGCCAGCTCGTACTGACCGCGCTGGCCGGCAATCTCCGCCGACATCAGCATGAACAGCACATCCTGGTCGATTTCTGTTTTAGCTTCTGTGCGTTTGGGGAGCTCTTTTTTGATTGATGGCGCGGAAGCGGCCGGCGTCACAGACTCTTGCTGTTTTTCTGGCGAGCTGGCGCAACCATTGAGTACAATAGGGGCTAACACCGCAAACAATCTAAAAATTAACACAAAAACATCCTATAATTCGTCTGACCTAAGATTATAAGGAAAATCGGATGATTCACGCATCTAAATTTATTCCTCTCGGTTCAAGTTAAATGCGCACACCCGCCGACATAGACACTCGAATGACCGTAAAGATCAATCCGGCAGCCGCCGTTTGAAATTATCGATAACACCATGACACTTCTTGCCGTAGGACTCAATTACAATACCGCACCGCTCGCGGTCCGCGAACGCCTGGCTTTCCCTGCCGACATGCTGGAGTCAGCCTTGCAGGAACTGGGGCGCCTCAAGGAGATCAGCGAAGCGGCGATCCTGTCTACCTGTAACCGTACCGAGTTTTATTGCACGACCGATTCGGCCAATCAGCAGATTTTGATCGATTGGGTCGCCAGCAGCCGAAATCTTCAGCCCGCCGACTTCGCGCCGTATTTATACTGCCATACCGACACCGAGCTGATCCGGCACATGTTCCGCGTCGCCAGCGGCCTGGACTCGATGATCCTTGGCGAACCGCAAATTCTCGGGCAAATGAAAACGGCTTATCAGGCCGCGCTGGAAGCCGGCACGATTGGCAAACAACTCGGCAAACTGTTTCAATCGACTTTTACCGCCGCGAAAAAAGTCCGCACCGACACCGCCATCGGTTCGAGTCCGGTTTCGGTCGCCTTTGCCGCGGTGCAGATGGCGCAGCAGATTTTCGACAAACTCAGCGATCAAACCGCGCTGCTGATCGGCGCCGGCGAAACCATCGAACTGACCGCCCGCCATCTGACGCAGCAAGGTATCGGGCGCATCATCATCGCAAACCGCACCTATGATAAGGCGCATGCGTTGGCGATGCAATTCAACGGTTATGCGATCGCACTCTCGGAACTGCCGAACCATCTGGAAGAAGCCGATATCGTGATCTCCTCGACCGCGAGCCAGCTGCCGATTCTCGGCAAAGGCCGCGTCGAGAGCGCACTGAAAAAGCGCAAACACAAACCGATGTTCATGGTCGACCTGGCCGTACCGCGCGACATCGAAGCGGAAGTCGAACATCTGCGGGACGTTTACCTTTATACCGTCGACGACCTGAAAAACACGATCGACCAAAACATGAACTCGCGCCGCCAGGCAGCCGAGCAGGCCGAAGAAATCATCGACACCCAGGTCGGCCATTTTCTGGCCTGGCTGCGCGCGCAAGGCGCACAAACGACGATCCAGGATTATCGCCTGCAAGCCGAACAAATCAGAAATGAAGCTTTGCAAAAGGCGCTCGCCATGTTAAAAAATGGCACGCCGCCGGAGGATGCATTGAACCGGCTGGCCCATAGCTTGACTAACAAGCTGATTCATACTCCGAGCGCACAAATCAGAGCCGCCGCCGAAAACGAAAGACACGACCTGGTCGCCGCGGCCCGCGAAATTCTGAAATTACAACATACTCAATGAAAGACTCCATCAAACTTAAGCTGGAAAATCTAAGCGAACGTTACGAAGAAATCGCCGCCTTACTCTCCCAACCCGACGTTCAAAACAATCAGAAGCAGCAGCGCTCGTTGAGCCAGGAATACGCGCAAATCGGCCCGTTGGTCGATTGCTTCCACCGCTATGAACAGGCTCAGGCGCAGCGCCAGGCCGCCCAGGAAATGGCCAATGACAGCGACCCCGAATTACGCGAACTGGCCCGTGAAGAATACCGTGACGCCGATACGCTGATCGACTCCCTGGATCACGAACTGCAACTCCTGTTGCTGCCGAAGGACCCGAACGACAACCGCAATATCTTTTTAGAAATTCGCGCCGGCACCGGCGGCGATGAAGCGGCGATCTTTTCCGGCGACCTGTCCCGGATGTATCAGCGCTACGCCGAGCGCAGAGGCTGGCAAACCGAAGTGATCAGCGAAAACGCCGGCGAGCACGGCGGTTACAAGGAAATCATCCTGCGCGTATCCGGCCGCGATGTGTATTCGCAATTGAAGTTCGAATCCGGCACGCATCGGGTGCAGCGCGTTCCCGAAACCGAATCGCAAGGCCGCATCCATACCTCGGCCTGCACGGTCGCGATCATGCCCGAAATCGATGAAGTCGATGCGATCGACATCAATCCGGCCGACCTTAGGGTCGATACCTACCGCTCCTCGGGCGCCGGCGGCCAGCACGTGAACAAGACCGAATCGGCAATCCGGATTACCCATATCCCGACCGGCGTCGTGGTCGAGTGCCAGGACGAACGCTCGCAGCACAAGAACCGCGCCCGCGCGATGTCGCTCCTGCAATCAAGGCTGCTCGCCGCGGAACAGGAAAAGCAAAGTTCCGAACAGGCCAAAGCCCGCAAATTGCAGGTCGGCTCCGGCGACCGTTCCGAGCGCATCCGCACCTACAACTATCCGCAAGGCCGCCTGACCGACCACCGGATCAACCTGACCCTGTATAAACTCGAAGACATCATGGAAGGCGGCCTGGAACAAGTCGTCGGGCCGTTGATCAACGAGCATCAGGCGGAACTCTTGACCCAGCTCGGCGAAGACTAAGCCTGATGACCACGATAGCGACGCTGCTCAGGGAGGCCGTCTCGATGCTTTCCGACAGCTCCGACTCGGCCGCGCTCGATGCCGAAATCCTGCTCTGTCTGGCGCTCGACAAGCCGCGCTCGCATCTGCGCGCCTGGCCGGAGCGGAAACCCGAGGCGGACCGGATCAAACATTTTCAGACTCTGCTGCAACAGCGCCGGCAAGGCGCGCCGGTCGCCTATCTGACCGGCCGCCGCGAATTCTGGTCGCGCGATTTCCGGGTCACGCCCGACGTGCTGATTCCGCGCCCCGAAACCGAACTGTTGATCGAAATCAGCCTGACCCTGCTGCCGCAAGACCAACCGGCGAAAATCATCGATCTCGGCACCGGCTCCGGCATCATCGCGATCACCCTGGCCAAGGAATTGCCGCAAGCCGAAGTGACCGCGGCCGATTTGAGCCTGGCCGCGCTGGAGATCGCCAAACACAATGCCGCCGCGCACGCCGCCGAGCATATTCGCTTCCTGCACAGCAACTGGTTTGCCTCGGCGCCGAAGGAAAAATTCGACCTGGTGATCAGCAACCCGCCTTACATCGCCGAAAACGACGACCACCTCGGCCGCGGCGATGTGCGCTTCGAACCCCGGACCGCGCTGACCGCGCCGCAGCAGGGGCTTGCCGACATTCAAACGATCGCCGGCGATGCCCGTGATTACCTGAAAACCGGCGGCCATCTGTTGATCGAGCACGGCTACGACCAGGAACAGGCCGTGCAATCGATTTTCCGCGAGTTGGGTTATGATAGCGTGCAAACCTATAAAGATTTGTCCGGACAGCCGCGGGCAACGTATGGAAGAAATACAGAGAATCGAAAGACTCAAGGCTGAAGACTTTATCTGAAGCCCTGTTGATTTCGCCTTTCCCTTTTAGCCTGAAGCCGCCATGTTCGAACAAAAAGAAATCCATATCCCTCGCAGACTCGCCCAGCAACTACTGCACCACGCGCAAATCTCCCCCGATGCCGAAGTTTGCGGGCTGGTCGGCGGCAAAGACGGCATCCCGTTGTCCTGCTATCCGGTCTCTAATGTTTCCGAACACCCCGACCGCCTCTTTCTGCTCGACGCCAAGCAGCAAATCGCCGCGATGGCCGCGATGCGCGACCAGGGCGAGCAGTTGTTCGCGATCTACCATTCCCATCCGACCGCTCCCGCGCTTCCCTCGCAGACCGACCTCGAACAGTCCGCTTACCCCGAAGCCTTGTATCTGATCATTTCGTTGAATACCAAAGGCATACTCGAAATGCGCGGCTTTAAAATCACCGCCGGCAAAGCGACAGAAATCGCCTTGGTATTAAGCGAAAACTAAAGCATATCCCCAAGTAAACGCAAGCTTTATTCTTCACCCTGTTGATAATGAAGGGTTAACGCTTGCTTCCAGTGATGAGGCGATTATCGGATCATCCATGAAAGCACGCCGCAGAACGAATGGCTGCCCCCTCCAGCTTTTCCCTTTCCTCTACCACTCCCGGTCTTCCGCTTCCTCCTATTACCATTTCCTTGTGTTCGTCCGGATACTGGACGAAGGGAAACCTAATCAATCATTAAGACTTAATTGAAAAATTTGCTCACTGCATAGTCCGTCAATTAGTAATAATGTGACAGGCATCACAGAACTTAGACGTCATTCCTAATAAGCCGCAATTTAAGCTTTTGTTAACCTTCAATGTACTAGACTTCAAGAACTCAAAAAGTCTGACAATAACACTACGAAATCATTTATTTTGCATGGGTTTGCACATGTAAGTTACGACATTTTCTAACTGTTTTCCCACTCTAGCAGCAAATTCATGAGTCCATTAAAAAATCAACAAAAAAGCGAATTATGAAAAGAACATTGATCAAGCGCACACTTGCAAAGGCGGTCAACCGGGGCGTCATCGCCTGCGCGTTGGGTTTTGCCGGAGCCTACTCACCGACGGCTTTGGCCAGCGCGGAAATGTTGACCGACGATAGTTATGCGTCTTCAAAAGCACCGACCAAAGTCTACGGGAAAGGAAGCGACATCTTCGTCACGCCATTCCAAACGGGTTATATCAACTTTGCCTTGAATACACCTGAAAACTATTCGGGCGCCAATGTCGCCAAGGCGATGGTCAGACTGTTCGTCGGCACCATGAAAGCCGGAGGGAATATAGCCATCAGCCAGGTTACCGGCAATTGGTCGGAAGGATCGCTTTCCGGAGCCAACTTGCCCACCGTATCCACGGCTGTGACCAATGTCCCCATTGGCATGGACCGAAAGCTGCGCTGGATCGAAATCGATGTCACCGAATTAGTGCAAGAATGGATCGATGCACACCCGGACAATCGCAATTTCGGATTGGCGCTGAAAAGCGACGGCGGCTTGAACTTTAGGGTCAACAGTAAGGAAAACGGCAAAAATAGCCATGAACCCACCCTCAATATCGTTTGGGATAATGCCGGACCTGCCGGCCTGCAAGGCGCGCCGGGCCCTACAGGCGCCTCAGGTCCCGTTGGACCGACCGGAAACCCAGGAGATAAGGGCGATAAAGGCGACATTGGACTCAAAGGTGACGCCGGTCCGGCCGGTCCTCAAGGGGCTATCGGGGCAACGGGGCCTGCCGGAGCTAAAGGCGATACCGGTGCGACAGGTGCTAGAGGCGATAGCGGACCGAAGGGCGACATCGGTCTTACCGGTCCTGCCGGAGCCCAAGGCCCTCAGGGCCCAAGCGGCGTGGTCACCACATCCAATTTGAACGGCCTCATTGAAAGTATCCCCGCAAGCGAACCCGTGTTTACCTTCCATGGCCCCACCTCCGAAGTCATGATTACCGATACCCAACGCATCACGGTAACTATGTCGGCGACTTTAAAAACCAAAGTATTAAATAATTATGCGGATTTTCGCGCGAATATCTGCTATCACATGCAACCCTCGGGCACAGTCACGCCATTTCTCGCCAACGGTTTTCAACTGCTAACCGCCTCCCCGGGGGGGATTTCCTTTTCTCTTGCGCAAAGCATCTTACCTAGGATAGGCGGCATCTACAAAGTCGGACTGTGCACCCAAAATATCAGCGCGATCCCTATCGACGCCAATGACAACCTGCAAGGATGGGTGATGGTGACCAATTGATTGGTTCGCCGTCCGAAACCGGTTAACCGGCTTCGGACGGCTATGTTCAAGCATACGACTATAGACTTTTACAAGATATGCAAACACTCACAACACCGCAAGCCATTCTGATCGGATCGGCCATGATCAGCATCGGCGCTTTTTTCGGCCTCAAAAATTCCGCCTCCTTGGTCGCGCCGACGGCAAACTCCGCTCCGCAAACTCCGACGCCGAGTGTACCAGCCCCCAGCCAGGATCAACTCCTAGAACAAGTCAGGCAAGCTTTGGCAAAGTCCAAACCCGCCTTGCTGAAAGCCTGCCCGACAGAATCCGGCAAGACGCCCGATCATTTCCAGATCGATTTCACCTTCAACGCCGAAGGTCGGCAAATTGCCCGCGGATTCTCCGAAGACCGGAACAATGTACACCCCGGATTGGGCACCTGTTTATCGGGCGCGTTTCGAGCCATAACCATCCCCCCACCCGGCAACACGGTCAGAGTGGATGCGGAGTTTTCTTTTCCTTAATCAGAATAAGCTAGAGGCTCTCGGTTAGTAGGCCAACAGGGAAGCCTTGCAGGACAGCTTTTTTGACTTCGAGTTTTGAACGAGACCCGTCACTAGCACCGGCCCGCCAATCGAGGTATGAGTTGTGGTCGTAAACAGTTCGGAGTTAAATCTTACCCGCGGCGCCGTGTCGGCCACGTTCACGTCGGGCACGATCAAGGTCAGCGTCTCGGTAGAGAGATCCGGCGTCAGTTCGGTTACGATGCTGACCAGCTTGCCGAGGACGGTGTCCTGAATGCTGATTTGCTCCCCGCTCTGCGAAAGACTTCCCGCCGGAGTGGTTAGCGTCAGGATCGGCTCGCCGGTAAAGCTCGTCGTCGCATAAGAGACGCTTATCCCTGCCCCCCTGCATTCGTATGAGTTTGCCGGAACCGCTTCCGCATAGGCGCTTATAGACATAAGACTCAGCACGGCAATCAGTTTTACTCGCATCAGTATTTTCCTCAAGAACATATTTTCATTTCAAAACAGAATCTGATGCCCTACACAGGAAGGCATCGGTTGAGTAAGGCAGAAAAAGCCCCTGATGAAAGATTCTAGCAAAAATCCCTTGTGTAACACTTAATGTAAGTAAGGCCGCCATAACACGCGGGTCATGTTAACTTCCCTTATTGCTGCGCCAGATCGAAAACAGCAGCCAGACGCCGCCCAAAGAGGCGAAGACATAGCCGAAGAAGCCGAAAACCGGCAAACCGAAGATCTGGTTTTCCTCCTTGACGGTCATGATGATCGAGGTGCCGATGATCAGCGCGGCGGTCACGATTCCCATCGTCAGCCGGCTGATCGCGATATCGATCTTATCGACATAACGGCCGATGCCTTTAACGTTGATATCGACCTGAATCGCGCCTTTGCGGGAGGCTCTGAGCAGATGATGCAATTCTTTCGGGAAAGCGGAAATCAAATCGACGACGCCGACCAGATTGCGCCAGCCGCGTTTGGCGATCATGTCCGGACGGTAGCGGTCGGCCATCAACTTCTGCAGATAAGGCGCCGCGAAAACCAGCGTATTGAAGTCCGGATCGAGGTGCCGGCCGAAACCGTCCAGCGTGACATAGGCCTTGATCAATAGCGCCAGATCGGGCGGCAGACTCAAATCATGATCCCTGAGGATCGCCAACAGGTCGCCCAGCATCAGTTGCAGATTTAAATCCTTCAACGACTGCGCGCTGTATTGATCGACAAAGGCGTCGATCTCGACAGCCAGCGCCTGTTCGTCGGTCTGTATCACATCGGACCAGTCCTCGAGGATTTCGACGACCTTGATCGGCATCCGGTTGACCATGCCGTACAACAGGCTGATCACCTGCTCGCGGCGCTCCTCGGTCAGCCGTCCCATCATGCCGAAATCGATGAAGGCAAGCCGATTGTCGGGCAGATAGAACACATTGCCCGGATGCGGATCGGCGTGAAAGAAGCCGTCTTCCATGATCATCTGCAAAATCGCCTTGGCGCCGCGTTCGGCCAGCAGCTTATGGTTCAAATCGGCCTTGACCAGCGCGGCCAGGTCCCGCCCCGGAATGCCCTGGATATACTCCTGCACATTCAGGCGCTCGCCGGTAAATTCCCAATACACGCGCGGAATATGAATGTCGGCGTCTGCCGTCAAATTGCCCGCCACCCGTTCGGCATTGCGGCCTTCCGCGGCAAAGTCGAGTTCCGCCCTTAACGATTGCGAGAATTGCCGGAAGACTTCGCGTGGATGATAGCGGCGCAACTCCGGCACATCGGACTCGATCACATCGACCAGTCGGCTTAACAGGCGCAAGTCCGCCTCGATGATCTTACGGATACCGGGACGGCGAATCTTCAGGATCACCGCGGCACCGTCCTTCAGCACCGCTTTATGCACCTGCGCCAAGGATGCCGCGGCCAGCGGTACGCGGTCGATTTCGAGAAAGACTTCGTCAATATCGCCGCCGATGTCTTCCTGCAATTGCGGAATCAGGTCCTCGAACGGCATCGAAGGGGCTTCGTCGAGCAGCTTTTCAAATTCCGCAATATAGGCCGGTGGAAATAAATCCATCCGGGTCGCAAGGATTTGCCCCATCTTGATGAACGTCGGCCCCAGATCTTCCAGGACGCGCCGCACCCGCTGCGGCGTATCGAGGGTCGAAAACTCCTCGACGCTCTGCCAGTGCAGCGTTCTCCCGAGACGCTCCAGCGCGCGCCCGACGCCGAGCGCGTGCACGATGCCACCGAAACCGTAACGGATCAACACCGTCGCGACATCCTGGGCCCGGCTTAAGTCCTTGGCCGCATTGATCAGTTCCCATAACATGATGTGTGCTTTACTCGCTATTTGCGTGACTTTTCAGGATGGAGGCTCTCGGCTATCCCCGCCAAAAACCCGCCGGCTATTTTCGCCAGCGCCGATGTCGTAACTACCGCGCCGGTCACCACCGCATGTTGACCGGAAATCCTGAGGTTATCGAGTCCTTCCAGAATGAGCCGGCTTTGCCTGCCGACCTCCGTGCCGTTCGCCCGCGCATGGGCGAGAAAATCTTTGGCTATTTTCGAAGCGGTCTCATTGCCGTGCCGGCCGACCGTTTCTATCGTATCGAGAAACATGCCCTCCAGGCTTTTCAAGTCTTCGGCCGCGCGCTTGAAGTCGTGGCTCGAAAATTCATCCACATTCGAGGCCGCCTCCTCGATCGCCAGCTTGGAAGCTTCGGCGGTTTTGGTCAGGGCGTCGTCCAAGGCCTCGGTCGATTGTTTGAAGGCGTGTTTGGCCGGGTCATACTGATGGCTCAAGCCGTCGCTCATGCCCTTCAGCACCGCGTCCGTCACTTCCTTGATGTTGTCGATATCCAGCGTCCGCTCGGTCAAGGCCGTCAGCGTAATGCTTCTGACCCGCTCATAAATGTCGACACCGGACTCGACCGTCTCGCGGACGTCTTTTTCTATCTGCTGCTTCGTATCGTTCATGGCGTTTCTCTCTGCTAATCGAAAAATGAAAAATCATGGCTCTTGTTAGAAATGGCCGTATCAGCAAGGTTCCGCGGCGAAGATTGGCGTTAAACTCTGACGCCCGGCGCCCGGCTATGGCTATCGAGCAGATTCAGATAATTGGAGCGCTCGAAAACGCCAGGATTCGCGCAGCGCTGCTTGCTCAATTGCCCTTTCACTTCATGCAGCGAGGCAACCTCACTGCGTTCCAGCCAGTCCAGCATGCCGTGTTTGATCGTGCCGAGATAAGCCGGCCCGCGTTCGAGCAGCACCGAACAGAGCTGCGTCACGTCTGCGCCGGCCAGGATCAACTTCAGCGCATCTTCGGCCGAGCGCACACCGCTGGTCGTCGCGAGCGACAGCTTGACCTTGCCATACAACAGCGCGACCCAACGCAACGACAATTGGCTGTCGGCCGAACGCGACCATTGCAACTCGGAAGTCACCTGCAAGTTGTCCAGATCGATATCGGGCTGATAGAATCGGTTGAACAACACGACGCCGTCGGCGCCGCCCTGTTCGAGCCGCTTCACGAAATGCGCAAGTCCTGTGAAATACGGCGACAGTTTCATCGCGATCGGGATAGTTACCTGACTCCGCAGTTCGCCGAGCAGTTCCAGATAACGCGCCTCGATGTCGGCGCCGGATTCGTCGATATCGGCACTGAGGTAATACACATTCAATTCGAGCGCATCGGCGCCGGCCTCCTGCAAGGCTTTGCCGTGTGCAACCCAGCCGTCCAGCGACACGCCGTTCAGGCTCGCGATCACCGGGATTTTCAGCGACCGTTTGAGACTCGCCAGTTGTTCCAGATACTGATCCAGACCATGCCGATAGCCGCTGCCTTCAGGCAGAAAACTGTCGGCCTCGGGATGACCGATGCCCTGATTGATCAAAAACCTAGCCGCCGTTTCTTCCTGATGCCGCAGATCTTCCTCGAACAGCGAATACATCACGACCGCGCCGGCGCCGGCGTCTTCGAGCCGCAAGGCCGAATCGAGACTGCGCGACAGGGGCGAAGCCGAGGCGACCAGGGGGCTGGTCAGTTTCAGGCCCAGATAGTCGGTGCTTAAATCGATGCCGCTCATGCTTTTTCTCCTGGGTTTGCGGGCTTGCCGGCCGCATTACTTGGCGCACCTTCCGTCTTCGTGAAAACCTTATCCGCGAGTTCGCGGTAATGGCGGTAGCGCGCGTTCACGTCCTGCTGCGATTGCTGCAAGAATCGTTCCGAATCTTCCGGATGGGTCCGACTGAGCAGGCTGAAGCGAGCCTCGGTCAGCGCATAATCGCGGAACGGCAGCGACGGTTTCTGGCTGTCGAGCTGCAACGGATTATTGCCTTCCCGCTCCCGGCGCGGATCGTAGCGGAGCAGCGGCCAATGCCCGCTGCGCACCGCCATGTCCTGCTGGCGGAGATTGTTCGACAAATCGACGCCGTGCGCGATGCAGGGACTGTAGGCGATGATCAGCGAGGTGCCAGGGTAGGATTCGGCCTCCAGGAACGCGCGCAGGGTTTGCGTGTCTTTCGCGCCATAGGCGACCTGCGCGACATAGACCTGTTCATAATCGATCGCCAGCCGCGCCAGGTCCTTCTTCGGAGTCGATTTGCCGCCGGCCGCGAACTTCGCGATCGCGCCGCGCGGCGTCGCTTTCGACATCTGGCCGCCGGTATTCGAATACACCTCGGTATCGAGCAGCAGGATGTTCACGTCGCGCCCGGACGCCAGCACATGATCAAGGCCGCCGTAGCCGATGTCGTAGCCCCAACCGTCGCCACCGATGATCCAGACGCTGCGTTTAATCAGCGTATCGGCGACGCCGAGCAGACGCGCCGAAGCCTCGTTGTTTAGAGCTTTCAAGCGTTCCTTCAATACTGCGACCCGCGCGCGCTGTTCGTAAATCCCCGCCTCGCCGCTCTGATCGGCGTTCAAGATCGCGTCGGTCAGCTCCGCGCCGATCTCGCCCCGGAAACCTACCAGCAACTCCTCCGCATATTCCTTCTGCTTGTCGATCGCGATCCGCATGCCGAGACCGAATTCGGCATTGTCCTCGAACAGAGAATTCGCCCAGGCCGGCCCCCTGCCCTCGCTATTCCGGCTCCACGGCGTGGTCGGGAGGTTCCCTCCGTAAATCGACGAACAGCCGGTCGCGTTCGCGACCACCATCCTATCGCCGAACAATTGCGTCGCAAGCCTGATGTAAGGCGTTTCGCCGCAACCGGCGCAGGCGCTCGGAAACTCGAACAGAGGACGCAGATGCATCGCCTCCGGAATCTTGTTGTGATGCAGCGCACCGCGCTCGAAATCCCGGATGCTCTCGAAAAACCGCCAGTTGACGCTTTCCTGTTCGCGCAGCGGCGGCTGCGGGGCCATGTTGACCGCCTTGCGCTCCGGCTTCAAAGGATCGCGGATCGGACAGACGTCCACGCACAGGCTGCAACCGGTGCAATCCTCCGGCGAGACCTGATAGCTGATCAACAGATTCTCGAACGCTTTGCTCTTGACCGGCACCCATTTGAACGTCTGAGGTGCGTCTTTGACCTGTTCCGGTGCAAAAACCTTGCTGCGGATCACGCTGTGCGGGCAGACGAACACGCATTTACCGCACTGCGTGCAGAGGTCGCTTTCCCAGACCGGAATTTCGAGCGCCAGATTGCGTTTGTCCCAAACCGAGGTCGCGGTCGGAAAGGTACCGTCGGCCGTTAAAAAGCTGACCGGCACCGCATCGCCCCGGCCGGCGATGATTTCGCCGGTCACATTTTTGATGAACTCCGGCGCATCAGCCGGCACCGGCGACGGGATTTCGCTTTGGCTGGAGGCCTCGGCAGGCACCACGACGCGATGCAGATTCGCCAGCGCCGCATCGATCGCGTTCAGGTTCGCATCGAGTATGCGCTGACCCGCTTTTTGATAGGTTTTCTGCACGGCCGCCTTGATCGCGGCGATCGCCTCATCCTTCGGAATGATCTCGACCAATGCGAAGAAACAGGCCTGCATGACCGTATTGATCAGGCGTCCAAGACCCGAGGCCTCTGCGATCGCATAGGCGTCGATCGTGTAAAACGCGATTTGCTTCTCGATTATCGCGGCCTGCATCGAGCGCGGCAGCGACGACCAGACCTGATCGGCCGGCAGCGACGAATTGAGCAGAAACACAGAACCCTGCGCAGCCTTGTCGAGCATCCGGTAACGCTCCAGGAACACCGGCTGATGGCAGGCGATAAACCCGGCCTCGCCGTTGCCGATCAAGTAGGTCGAACGGATTTTTTGTTTGCCGAAGCGCAGATGCGAAACGGTCACCGCGCCGGATTTCCGCGAATC
Organism: Methylomicrobium lacus LW14; assembly: GCF_000527095.1. NCBI lineage: Bacteria > Pseudomonadati > Pseudomonadota > Gammaproteobacteria > Methylococcales > Methylococcaceae > Methylomicrobium > Methylomicrobium lacus. Next base: position 2,522,907 of record NZ_AZUN01000001.1, read on the forward strand.
GTAGACGAAATAGCCCTGCGCATAGTCCTGCGTCTTGTCGCCGATGATCTTGATCGAATTCTTGTTCGCGCTGACCGTGCCGTCGCTGCCGAGGCCGTAAAACAACGCGTTGACCGCCTGTTTCGAGGCATCGGTGCGAAAGCCCGCATCCCAGTGCAAGCTGGTATGGCCGACATCGTCATCGATGCCGATCGTAAACTGATTTTTCGGTTGCGGCTTGTCCAGTTCGTCGAAAACGGCCTTGACCATACCCGGCGTGAATTCTTTCGACGACAGCCCATACCTTCCGCCGATCACCTTCGGCAACGCGGCAAACCGTGGCTCGGCGCTCATCGCGTCTTGCGCGAGCGCGGCCAACACATCCTTATACAAGGGTTCGCCGTCCGCGCCGGCTTCCTTGGTGCGGTCCAGGACCGCGATGCGGCGCAGCGTCTTCGGCAACGCCGTGAGCAAGTCCTGGGGTGAGAAAGGCCGGAACAACCGCACCTTCAGCAAGCCGACTTTTTCGCCGCGCGCGGCCAGATGCTCGACCGTTTCCTCGACCGTCTCGGCGCCGGAGCCGATCAGGATGATCGCCTTTTCGGCATCGGCAGGACCAACGTAATCGAACAGGCGGTAATGGCGGCCGGTCAACTCCGCGAAGCGGTCCATCGTGTCCTGCACGATGCCGGGCATCGCCTGATAGTAAGGATTGACCGTTTCGCGCGCCTGGAAATAAATATCCGGATTCTGCGTCGAGCCGCGCAGCACCGGATGCTCCGGCGACAGTGCCCGCTGCCGGTGCGCGGCGATCAACCCATCGTCGATCAGCGCCCGCACCGTATCCTGATCGATCGGTTCGATGCTGGCGATTTCATGCGAAGTTCGGAAGCCGTCGAAAAAATGCACGATCGGAATCCGCGCGACCAGGGTGGCGGCCTGCGCGATCAGCGCAAAATCCTGCGCCTCCTGCACCGAATTGGACGCCAGAAACGCAAAACCGGTAGCCCTGGCCGCCATCACGTCGCTGTGATCGCCGAAGATCGACAGCGCCTGGCTCGCCAGCGACCTTGCCGCGACATGGAACACCGCCGGAGTCAACTCGCCCGCGATCTTGTACATGTTCGGAATCATCAGCAGCAGGCCTTGGGACGCGGTAAAGGTCGTCGCCAACGCGCCGTTCTGCAAGGCGCCGTGGACCGCGCCGGCCGCGCCCCCCTCGCTCTGCATCTCGATGATGCTCGGCGTCGTGCCCCAGAGATTCCTGCGCCGCTCGGAGGCCCATTTATCGGCCAGCTCGCCCATCGGCGACGCCGGCGTGATCGGATAAATCGCGATCACTTCACTGGTCAAATAAGCGACCGTGGCGGCCGCTTCGTTGCCGTCGATCGTGGTTTTGCTCTTTTGCATACACGTTACCTCAATAATAAGGTTGTGACTTTCAGACTCGTTCTGGGATTGTACTCTAAAACCATCCTGCCGCGCTGCCAACCCGCGTGACTGCGGCGGTTTTTCGAACCTGTGCCGAAAAATGGTAGAATCGACGATTTCTCTCCTTAGATTCCATCCGAACGCTTAATGACCACTGTCTCCAAACTGCCTGCCGAAGCCCTGAAGCTGCATATCGATCTGACCGGCGTCGGTCTTGAGGAATCGTCGATGCCGCATGCGCCGATACTCGGGCAAGCCCGCGCGCAATCCGCGCTCGAATTCGGCGTCGCGATGACCCGCCCCGGCTATAACATTTATGTGATGGGCGAGCCGGGGCTTGGCCGCCTGTCGATGATCAGCCAGCATCTGACCGCGATCGCCGAACAGCAGGAAGCATCCTCGTCCTATGCCTATGCGGACAATTTCCAGAATCCGCGCGAACCGGTCGCGATCGAATTGCCGCCCGAATACGGCGCGGTATTCAGCGCGGACATCGAGCAATTGATCGACAATCTGCTCGCGACCTTCCCGGCCGCCTTCGAAAGCCCGACCTATCAGCAAAAAAAGACCACGATCGAGCGCCAGTTCAATCAGTATTACAACAATGCGATCGACTTGGTCGATCAGAAGGCGCTGTCGCTGAGCATTGCGCTGTTCCGGGAAAGCGAGCAGATTTCGTTCGCTCCGATCCGGGACGGCAAGACGCTCGACGACGATCAGTTCACGCAATTGCCGCAGGCCGAACGCGACCTGTTTCACAAGCAGGTCGAGGAGCTTGAGGAATATTTGAGCGATGTGCTGCTCGAATTGCCGCAATGGCGAAGGGCTTTGGTCGAAAAGATCAAGCAGCTCGACAACGATACGATCAGCCAGGCGATAGAGCCGTTGTTCGCCGAACTGAACGACAAATATCTGAATATCGACGATGTGATCACTTATCTCGCCGAAATCGACAAAAATCTGCGCAGCTCGATTCCCGAGTATCTGATGCCGGGGCGGACGATCGATCCCCGCGAGTTTGCGAATCGGCGGCAGGTGCTGACCGAGCTGTATGCGCCGAACATCCTGGTCGACAACAAGCTCGAACACGGCGCGCCGGTGATCCACGAACCGCATCCGACCTATCAAAACCTGTTCGGCCGCATCGAATATGTCAGCGAACAAGGCACCCTGGTCACCAATTACCGGCGCATCTGCGCGGGCTCGTTGCACCGGGCGAACGGCGGCTATCTGGTTCTCGATGCGGAGAAAATGCTGACCTATCCGTTCGTCTGGGAAGGGCTGAAACGCGCCTTGCAGGCCGGCAAGATCGAGATCGAATCGCCTTACTCGGAAATCGGCATCAATACGATTACGCTGAAACCGGAAGTGATCCCGCTGAATGTGAAGGTGATCCTGGTCGGCTCGCGCGACATTTATTATCTGCTCGGAGAACTGGACAGCGAATTCAATGAAATGTTCAGAATCCTGGCCGATTTCGACAGCTACATAGCGCGCGACGCCGGCTCGATGCGGCAGTTCGCACAGTTGATGAACCGGCATGCGAAGGATTCCGGCGCGAAACCGTTGACCCGGACCGCGATCGAGGCGCTGATCGAACACAGTTGCCGTCTGACCGAGAATCAGCATCATTTTTCCGCGCGCCTCACCGAATCGCTCGACATCATCGGCGAGGCAAATCTGTTCAGCGCGAAGTCGAATCTTGCCCGCATCGACCGGCCGCAGATCGAACAGGCGCTGGCCGCCCGCGAATACCGCAACGGGCGAATTGCCGAAATCATGCTCGAAGAAATGCTCGACGGCACGATCCTGATCGATACCGAAGGCGAAGCGATCGGCAAGATCAACGGCCTGACCGTGCTCGAAATCGGCGGCAGCAGTTTCGGCGCGCCGGCGCGGATCACCACGACCGTTTATCCGGGCTCGCGCGGCATCGTCGATATCGAAGGCGAAGCGGAACTCGGCCTGGCGATCCACTCGAAAGGCGTGATGATCCTGACCGGCTATCTCGGCCATACGTATGCGCAGCAGTTTCCGCTCGCGATTTCGGCCAGCATCGCGATCGAGCAGTCCTACGGTGAAATCGACGGCGACAGCGCCTCGCTGGCCGAACTGTGCTGCCTGATTTCAGCGCTGACCCGCACACCGATCAAACAGTCGTTCGCGCTGACCGGCTCGATTAATCAATACGGCGAGGTACAGGCGATCGGCGGCGTGAACGAAAAAATCGAGGGTTATTTCAGACTCTGCAAGGCGCGCGGTCTGGACGGCCATCATGCGGCGATCATTCCGGCCGCCAACCAACGCAACCTGATGCTGAAGCAGGACGTGATCGATGCGGTTGCGAAGGGATTGTTTTCGATTTATGCGGTGTCGAACGTCGATCAAACGCTCGAATTACTGACCGGCCAGCTGGCCGGCACAGCCGATCCTGACGGCAACTATCCGGAGAACAGCATCAACTTCAAAGCCATTTCCAGGCTGAAGGAAATTTCGGACATGGCGAATGTGGATGAGGAAAAGGTCGAAGGCGCCTAGATCACAAAAGGGCGGCCAACGCCGCCTTTTTTCGCTGTTTAGATCGTGGCCCGCATTTGATAAGGCGCTTCATAATCGTTGTGATACAGAAACTGGAGCCCGGCATCTACGCTCCGGTCGATGAAGCCGCTGCTGATATCCCACAGCACGGTCACTTGCGTGCACTTTTGCGGATGCACACGAACCTGCAAATAATCGGACAGCCGCCAGATCATGTACAAACCGACGCCGCTTTCCCTGACTTCAATACCGCCTTCCATCGCCTGCGCCAGGCTCTTGAAAAAAATGCCGGGGGTCAAGGTTCCCCAGTAATCGGTAATCATCAGCCCCAAAATATCGCCGCCCCGCGCGACATCGACGCCGATTTCCTCATAAGACGCCAGTTCCCTCGCCTCGCCTTTCCCATAATAAGGCATGCCGCTGCTGTCGCGCGGCGCGGAATACAAGCTGTTTTCGATCATTTCGTCCAGCACGGTCAATACGGCGTCCAGCAGATCGTTCGGCAGGTTATGATGATCCCCTAGCCAGGCAGAGACCGACTCGGTAATGGCCGCCTCGTCATCGGTATGCTTCAATTCGAAATGGCGGTATTCGGACTTGCCGGGCATCAGCGCATACAAATCGTCATCGAGCGACTCGTTATGCTGGTTCAAAAGCCGGTTCCAGCCCAGCTTATTACAAAAATCGTTATGCCGGGGCAGGATTCGGCAAATACGGTCCTGATCGAAATGCCTCGAAAATCCGGAATAACCGTCTTCGGTAAAAAAGGCAATGCTGTCCTTCGCCACCTGGGTGATAGGACGCCCCTTGCGGCGGTACAGGGATTCCGGAATGCGGATAATGTTGTCGGCTTCGCTGTTTGCGATGCCCAGGCTCAAGGCATCGTGACCGGATAAGAGAACCTCCTCCGGCTGCCGGGCATTGAATTGCAGCAAGTTGGCATCGATCGCTTCTCCCTTGATCAACGACACCTCGGCCCCGGCGATTAAAAACATGCCCGGTTTGCCGGAGGCGGGTTCTTCGATCACCGTCATATTCCAGGCCATAGGCGTTTTTTTACCCAAAGCATTCAACATCGGCGCCTCGATCCGAGCGGACGCCGCATTCGCGCCGGACATCATGCCGTTAAACAGAGCCTGCAATTCATGCCGCCGATCGTCCGGGATCAGACGTTCAAAAAAACCGCCGCCCTTGATTTCGTCTGCGTTCCAGCCGCAATGCTGTTCGGCATGGCGATTCATCAGCACCACGTTGCCGCCGGTATCCAGACCGAAAATAGAGGCCGGCACCGTCGCGATCACCTTGTCCGCCAGGAGCTTTTCCTGACGCGCCCGCAATGCGCTGTCCCGCAACTGCTTCAATAACGGCTGCAACAACAGGGCACCTATTATCACCAGGGAGCCGAGCGAAACCGCAAACATCCAGAGCTGCTTGTTCGCCGCGTTGCCGAGCATCGCTTCGCTGTGCTGTTGATAGCCAGCACTGACTCGGCGCATTTCCTGCAATAAGCGCGGCGACAACGAATCCAGCAGCCTGCGCAATTCGGGATCGTTACTATTCAGCGTGTGCGTCGGCATCTTCAGCAGTTTGCTAACGGACGCCGTGTACTCCTGCAACAACGTATCCAGAGGCTTATCCTGACCCGCGAGCAATGCGCCATGAACCCGCTCCAGTTGGTTGATGCCGACGAGAATCTTTTCGTCACGGCCAAAATCGCCCGCGATGCTTTTCCGGATCAAGCCGAGGTTGATCGTCTGCACAACTTCCGCCTGCTCGGCGCTCATTTTGAGCCGCTCCGGATTGTTATGCTGATCGCGAATCCCGGCGGCCATCAAGAAATAAGCCAGGGTCACCGCTCCACCCAACACGCCCAGCACCCTCATCGGCTGTTCCGGCAGCCGTCCGGCAATACGGCGAAAAATGTCTTGCATCGGGTTTTCTCCTGTCATTTGATGACTTAAAGATAATGCAAAATAGCTTTTTTACTTGAGCTGGACACAGATCGGCGAAATCGGCATCAGGATTGACGCATACGCGCAGGGCCGCTTTATCGATACAATGCCGCCTTGAGAGAAGGATGAAAGCCTATGTTTTCAATGTATTACTGAAAACATCAGGGCCCGGCCGGCACGCCGGCACAGGCCTTGCCTACTGCAAATATTGTGCTGATAGTGTGAAGCGATTCACAAAATTGAAGACGAAAATCCTGCGCGCCCTGGAGCGACTGGAGAGAGGCAAGCGCCGGCAATTTCTCTGGGCGCTTGCTTTATTCGTTAAATGCGAATTCTGAAGGCTACCGAGCCGTCATTGCCCCGACTCGGTCACGATCACATCGATACCGTTCTGCCGCAAACGGGAGCGGATCACGCTGACGCTGGCCATGCGCGTATAAGGCCCCAGCGTCACGCGGTGCCAGACCACGCTGCCCACCTTGGTTCTTTCGATGCGCGACTCGATCCCCATCATGGCCAGTTTGGCGCGCAGACTATCGGCTTCCTCGCCATCCTGGTAGGAACCCGCCTGCAGAATATAGTGGCTTGCCTTGGCCTTACCGACCCTTTCCTCGCGCGTGCGCGTGTTGATCTCATGATCGGGCACGACGATTTCTTTTTTCGGCAAATACTGATAAAAATCAAATTGCGGGCCTTGCGGCTTGGGCACCGCCTCGATTTTTTGCTCAGTTTTATCCCCCGGCTTTGCCGCCGAACCATCCGCCGGTTTTTCCGCAACCGGCGGATTGCCGGCCGGCTGGGGGCCGGTTTGTTGCACGCCCTTGCTGCTAAGATAGAACAGAAAGACTACAAAGCCGATGATCAATGCGGTAATCAGCATCCACCGCCACATCGACATGCCTTCTTTCTGCTTCGGCCGGCGGCCGCCGCGCGGGTCCTGGGCTCTGTATTTGTAATCTCTGGCCATGTTACATTGTTTCAGGCGTAGTGATATTCAGCAATCCCAAGCCGTTGGCCAACACCTGCCTGACCGCGGCGATCAGATTCAAGCGGGCATTACGCAACGGCGCGTCCTCGACCAGTACCTTATGCGCGTTATAGTAGGCATGGAAGTCGTTCGCCAATTCGCGCAGATACAGGATCAACTGATGCGGCTCGTGTTGCAGCGCGGCGCGTTCTAGCGTCTCGGGATAGCGCGCCAGCTTGGCCACCAAAGCCATCTCGTGCTCCTCGTTCAGCAAGCCCAGGTTTTCCATGCCGAGCGGGAGGTTTCTGTCCAGCCCTTTCTCGTCGAGCTGGCGGAACACGCTGCACACCCGCGCATGCGCATATTGCACATAAAACACCGGGTTTTCATTGGTTCTGGAGGTCGCCAGCTTCAAATCGAAATCCATGTGCTGCTCGGAACGGCGCAGCACGTAGAAGAAGCGCGCCGCATCCTTGCCGACTTCGTTGCGCAGCTGTCTCAAAGTGACGAATTCGCCCGAACGGGTCGACATCTGCACCTTTTCTTCGCCGCGGTACAGTGTCGCAAACTGCACCAACAGCACCTTCAATTTGGAGGCGTCGGCGCCGAGCGCGGTCATCGCGGCCTTCACCCGCGGAATATAACCGTGATGATCGGCGCCCCAGATATTGATGATCTCTTCGAACCCCCGGTCCAACTTGTTCATGTGATAGGCGATATCGGACGCGAAATAGGTGTACTGGCCGTTTTCGCGCTGCACCACGCGGTCCTTTTCATCGCCGAGTTGGCTCGAGGCAAACCAGATCGCGCCGTCCTGTTCGTAAAGATGGCCGCCGGCGCGCAGCCGGTCGAGCGCTTTCGCGACCGAATCATCCGCCATCAGGCTGCGTTCGGAAAACCATTCCTGATAGTCGACGCCGAACTCCTGCAAGTCGGCCCGAATGTCGTCCAGGATGTTGTTCAGGCCGGCCTGGAAAAAATGTTCGTAATGCGCGCTGCCGAGCAAATCCTTGGCCCGCGCGATCAAGGCATCGATATGGATTTCCTTGTCGCCGCCCTGCGGTTCGTCGGGCGGAATGTTTTCGAACACCGCCTCGACCGAAAAACGGAAGTCTTCGCCCAAGTCCTTATGAATCGCCCAGGAGATGTCGCGCACATACTCGCCGCGGTAGCCGTTGCTCGGGAAATGCACGACTTCGCCGCAATCCTCGAGGTAGCGGAGCCAAATGCTGGTGGCCAGGATGTCCATCTGGCGGCCGGCATCGTTCACATAATACTCGCGGTGTACGTCGAAACCGACCGCCGCGAGCAGATCGGCGACGACCGAACCGTAGGCCGCGCCGCGTCCATGACCGACATGCAGGGGGCCGGTCGGGTTCGCCGAGACGAATTCGACCTGCACCCGTTTGCCGGCGCCCGCCTTGCTGGTACCGAATTCGACGCCCTGATCATGGATCGCGCGGATGATGTCGTACTGACCGACGGGATCGATGAAGAAATTGATGAAACCCGGCCCTGCGATTTCGACTTTGGTGACCGCATCGTCCTGCGGCAGCGCCGCGACAATTTTATCGGCCAGTTGCCGTGGATTCGATTTGGCCGGCTTCGCCAGCATCAAGGCCAGATTCGATGCAAAATCGCCATGCAGGGGATCCTTGCTGTGCTCGATGTTGATGGACGGTTCTACGTCCTGGGGCAATGCGCCATCGCTTTTGAGTGTTTCAACGGCCAGACGCAGCAGTACCTCTAGTTTTTTTTTCATTACGGGTAAACAGATGAAAGAATCGGAAAAAATATGCGTGCATTATCCATTAAAATCACCGGATTATCCATCCGACCGGCAGCTGGCATTGAGAAAAGTCAATATATGGAACGCTAGCAAAACCCATTCCAGATAGGAAATGCAACGCTTTGCCATGGGATTTAGCCTCGAATTCCAGCGCCCTACACAAAATTTCGCTGTCTTCACATCGCTGCAGGAGTAATCCATGTCCAAAAACAGTGCAATATCACGTGGAATCTCACCAACTCGGTGCAAAACGCCCAAGAGGATCCCTGCCTGCTTCTTGTCATATCCCGCAATGGCTTCGCTTTTTGCTTAAAAACGCTCTCTGGCATGGAATATGCTGAATGATTAATGCAATACCCGTAGTGACTCCAGCCTTCTCGGCTCCGCTCTTTGTCAACTTGTTCCGCTTCATGTCGGTGAAAACCGCCGCGCTGCCGTCGTAGCAATCAACGATGCCGTTCTCCGCCTCGACCGCTACGACTCTGCGCCGCATCGACGTGTTTCCCCATCCGGAAAAACACTCTCCCAGCGTGGTTTTCCGGCGCGTGCCAAGTCTTCAGCCGCCCTGCATTTTGGGCGGCCGGCTCCAGCTCAACGCTATGCTCGACGGCGACCCGCGCCGAATGAAGGCAACATGCTTACCCGCAACAACCAGGCCAACTTTGCCTGACCCGCGGCGACTCGACTGTCGCCAAGGCAGGCAAAGCCACCGCGCCCTGGCGGCGGGTCAAACCGCGCAATGCGGTGCCAAGAACGCTGCACGGCCCACCGCTCCTCGCGGCTCCCGCCGGAGAGGGTGGGCAGGGCGGCGGAGTTTGTGCGGAATCGAAAATTCCCTCAATACAGATCCACCGGGTCGACATCGAGCGACCAGCGCAGATGCTTTTCCTTTTTGATTTTATCGATTGCCGGCGTCAGGCTATCCAACAATTGCTGCAGCGTCTGCCGGTTCGCATCCTGTAACAATAGCTGATAACGGTAGAGACCTGCGCGTTTCGCCATCGGCGCGGCAACCGGGCCCAAGATCAGCGTCTCTCCGGCCTGCAGCATGACGGCCAGTTTTTTGACTTCCTCCAAAAACGCCTTAGGTCTGAAAGCATCGCTCGCCTGAACCCTCAGCAAGGCCTGATAACTGAACGGCGGCAGCTCTGCCGCCTTGCGCTCGTCCAGCGCCTGCCGGGCGAAACCGTTGTAGCCCTCACGGATCAAGGTCGTCAACAAGGGATGCTCGGGATGGCGGGTTTGCAGGATCACCGTGCCGAGCTTGTCCTCGCGTCCGGCACGCCCGATCACTTGCACGATCATCTGTGCGAGTTTTTCGGCGGCGTGAAAATCGATGCTGTACAAGCCGCTGTCGGTGTCGAGGATAGCGACCAGCGTCACATTCGGGAAATGATGGCCTTTCGCGAGCATCTGCGTGCCGAGGATGATGTCCGCCTGGCCTTCGTTGATCTGGCGCAGATAATTTTCGAGCGAACCTTTGCGCTGCGTGGTATCGCGGTCCAGGCGAACGACCGTTTTACCCGGAAACAGTTCGGGCAGGACTTGTTCGACACGCTCGGTGCCGAGGCCGAGCGGCCTCAAATTGCCGCCGGTGCAGGAAGGGCACGATTTCACGACCGGCTGTTCACCGGCGCAGTGATGGCAGCGCAGCTTTTGTTCACGAAAATGAATCACCAGGTTCGCATCGCAATGCACGCAGCGCGCGACCCAGCCGCAGTCGTGGCAGATCAGGGTCGGCGCGAAGCCGCGTCGGTTCAGGAACAGCAGCACCTGCTCGTTCTTGTCCAGGGTTTGGCGGATCTCCGCGAGCAAGGCGGCGGAGATGCCTTCATGCAGGGCCTTGTTGCGGATGTCGAGCAGGCGGACCCGAGGCGCCGAGGCGTTGCCGGCACGGTTCGGCAATTGCAGCCAGCGATAGCGTCCCGACTGCGCGTTATACAGGCTCTCCAGCGACGGCGTCGCGGAGCCGAGCACTACCGGAATGTTCAACAATTTTCCGCGCACGATAGCGACATCGCGCGCGGAAAAACGGAAGCCTTCCTGCTGTTTGAACGAGGTGTCGTGCTCCTCGTCCAGGATGATCAGCCCAGGCCTCGGCAGCGGCGTAAACAGCGCCGAACGGGTCCCGAGCAGAATCGAGCAGGCGCCCTGCTGCATCGACAGCCAGGCGGTCTGGCGCTGGGCATCGGTCAGTTTCGAATGCGACACCGCGATGTTCACCGCAAAACGCTGCCGAAAGCGGTTTTCGAGCTGCGGCGTCAGCGTGATTTCGGGCAGCAGCACCAGCACCTGCTGGCCGCGTTCCAGCACCTGCCGGATGATCTGCATGTACACTTCGGTCTTGCCGCTGCCGGTCACGCCTTCGAGCAGGAACACGCCGAAGCGGCCGAGTCCATCGCAGACTTCAGTAATCGCCACCGCCTGGTCGGGATTGCATTCGATCGGAGTTCCCTTGATCAGCGGCAGCGCGGCATCCGGCGGGATGATGCTGTCATCGATCTTGACTAAACCCTTCGCGGCCAATGGCTTCAACGCGGGCCGCCAATTTTCGACCGCCGCGGACAATTGTTCCGCGTTCACACCGTTCGGGCTGCTCTGCAACGTTTCCAGCAGTTGTTTTTGTTTCGGCGCTCTTTGCAGCCCCGCCGGATCGAACGCCCGGCCTGCGTCGGTCAGCGCATAGCGTATCGGAAGATCGAGCAGCGCGGCCTTGCCCTGCCGCAGCCCGACCGGAAAGGCCGCGGCGAACACCTCACCCAAGGGATGGTGATAGTAACGCGCCGCCCAATGCAGAAGGCGCAAATCGTCCGGCGCCAACAAGGGCTTGTGATCGAGAATCCGCGCCACAGGTTTTAATTGCTTCCGGCTCAATTCGCTGGCCTCTTCCACGCCGACCAGATACGCGGTCTTCTGCGTGCTGCCGAACGGCACCGCTAAGCGCAGGCCGGGTTTGAGCGAATCAGGATCGACCGCCTCCGGCGCTGCATAATCGAATAAACGATACAGTGGCACATCGATGGCCACCCGAAGAACGGGCGGATGGTCTTGCGGCAACTCTGGCATAGAAATTACAGTGGGGATTAAAAATGAGCGCTAAGTTGCTCTATCTCGGGGATTACTTCGAGTTACCCACAAAAGCTGTGGATAAGTCTGTGGACAAAGACTTTTTAACTGCGCTTAATTGCGGTTTTTATTACAGTTTTGTTAATTTGACCAAAAAATGACCTTGTCATTTTTTTAATTTATTTTCAATGACTTGAGTCAAAATAAAAAAGCTAAACGCCGATTTTTTGACTAATCCATCGATCAAACGCGCTACCGGAAGGCCCAATCCAATCGGTGCATAACTTGTCAAGACCGGGGACACAATAGGCCATGATGGAATCCTGTCCCCGCCCAAGAAGGCCGATCAATTTGGCTTAGCATTCCAAAATTGCAGCAGGCTCAACGCCGCCAGCAACAAAAATGCGACCAGGGTCCAGCCCGGCATGCTCAGACCCATAAAAGTCCAGTCGACTTTCGCGCAGTCGCCGGTGCCGCTCAGCATCAGTTTCAGCGTTTCGGTCAACGGAAAGTTGTTGAAGATATATTCGAGCCCGGGCCCGCATTCCGGCACTTCCTCGGGCGGCAGATGCTGCAGCCAGACATGACGCGTCGAAATCGCGCCGCCGCCCAAGGCGGTCAACGCGCCGAGTATCGCGTAGGCCTTGACGCCGGCGACGCCGGGATTATGCAGGCTCGCCAGCAAAAACACGATGCCGGTCAGCAAAATCGCGATGCGCTGGGAAATGCATAACGGACAGGGCTCCAGTCCGCCGACGAACTGAAAATAGGCGCCCATCGAGAGCAGAAATGCGCAGCCCAGAAAACCGAGCAAAAACCAGAGACGCGGGGTCAATCTGATCCGTTCGAGCCAATTTTTATTCATTCAATACCCGCCAGTTGCAATTCAAGTAATCCGTAAAAATCTTCAATAAAATAAACAGGTAGCCTCGATGCAGCGCAGCGGAATCGAGGGTTTGCAAAACCCGCAACCCTTGTTTCTTTCCGCAAAGCGCCATCAAGGCGGCGATGACTAAAGCCATAGCATCTTCACCGCCACGGCCAGCAGCAATAACGAGAAATAACGCTTCAGTTTTTGCGCCGGGATGATGCCGGCCAGCTTCGCACCGATCGGCGCGGTGATCACGCTGGTCAAGACGATGCCGATAAACGAAGGCAGATAAATATACCCCAAACTCCATTCCGGCAACAGCGGCGAGCGCCAGCCCAACAGGATATAACTGGCCGCTCCGGCCACCGCGATCGGCAGGCCGCAGGCGCTGGACGCCGCGACCGCATTGCGGATCGGTATCTGAAAATGCACCAGATAAGGCACGGTCAGCGTGCCGCCGCCAATGCCGATGATCGCGGACAGACTGCCGATCACCAGCCCGGCCAAATGATCCAGAAACCGCGATGAAGGCTTCCGGCCGGCATTCGGCTTCCTCTGCATGGCCAGTTGCAGCGCCGCGTACAACAGATAGGCGATAAAGAGATAACGCAAGGTCTCGCCGGAAATTTTATCCGCAATCACGGCGCCGAGCGCAGAGCCCGCCATGATGCCGGGCGCGAGGCGCAGGACCTTGCCCCATAATACCGCACCGAGCCGGTGATGCGCGAGCACCGACGCCACGGCGGTCAGCATGATCGTCGCCAGCGAGGTCGCGACCGCCATGATCATCACGGTCTCCGCGGCGAATCCCTGCCTAACGAACAGCATTGCCAACACCGGCACCATGATCAGGCCGCCGCCAATGCCGAACAGCCCCGCAAACAGGCCCGCGACCGCGCCCAGCACCATGCTGGCTGAAAATAAGATGACCACGTTTTCCCCTCAATCCTGTGGCGGCCAGATAATGCCGCCCTCTCTTGCCCGCTATGTTATGCTAAGACGCATCGTTAAATAAAGTGATGTGATATGGAAATTTATCTGGTCGGCGGCGCGGTGCGCGATGGTTTGCTGAAGCTTCCGGTGGAGGAGCGCGATTGGGTGGTGATCGGCGAGACGAACGAATCGATGCTGCGCCAGGGCTTCAGGCCGGTCGGCAAGGATTTTCCGGTGTTTCTGCACCCGGACAGCCATGAGGAATACGCGCTGGCCCGGACCGAACGCAAGACCGCACGCGGCTACAGGGGATTTGCGGTCGATGCGGCGCCGGACGTAACGCTGGAGCAGGATTTACTGCGCCGCGATCTGACGATCAATGCGATGGCGATGAGCGCCGAAGGCCGACTCGTCGATCCCTACGGCGGCAGGGCCGATCTCGAAAAACGCATCCTGCGCCATGTGTCGCCGGCTTTCGCGGAAGATCCGGTACGGATCCTGCGCATCGCCCGCTTCGCGGCCCGTTATCAGCGCCTCGGCTTCACGATCGCGCCGGAAACCCTCGCGCTGATGCGGCAGATGGTTGCGGCCGGCGAAGCCGATTTCCTGGTCCCGGAACGCGTCTGGGCCGAGTTGGTCAAGGCGCTGAAAGAACCTCGCCCCGCCGCGTTTTTCGAAACCCTCAGAGACTGCGACGCGCTCGCGGCGGTATTCCCGGAAATCGACCACCTGTTCGGCGTGCCGCAGCCCGAAAAACATCATCCCGAAATCGATACCGGTGTGCATACCCTGCTCTGCCTGAATCAGGCCGCGCACTTGTCGAATAATCCGATAGTCCGCTTCGCCGCGCTGACGCATGATCTCGGCAAAGGCGTCACCCCGAAAGAAAACTGGCCGCATCATTACGATCATGAGCACAAAGGCCTCGCCGTGCTCGAAACGCTGTGTGAGCGTCTACGCGTGCCGAATGCGTACAAAGCCCTGGCGATGCAGGTCGCGCGCTTCCATACCCACTGCCATAAAGTGTTCGACCTGCGCCCCGGCACCTTGACCGATACCTTGGCCGCGCTCGGCGCCTTCAAGCCGCGGCATTCCCTGCTCGAAGACTTCCTGTTGGCCTGCGAAGCGGACGCCAGGGGCCGCACCGGCTTCGAGGAGCGGCCTTACCCGCAGGCCGACTTCCTGCGCGGCGCCGCGCGGGCCGGCGCCGCGGCCGATACCGCGCCGATACTGAACGGCGGCTTGAAGGGCGCCGAAATCGGCGAAGCGATCCGCCGCCTGCGCATCGCGGCGATCAACGACTTCAGCAAGCAGCAACCGAAAGGATAAAGCCGCTTGGATTTTTGTGCCTCAGATGCGCGGCGGATTCCGGTTGAATCGAGAGGCAATCCTCGTTATAGTAAAAATTCCATTTTTAACAAACGATCACCTATCAATGCCCTCTTTTGACATCGTTTCCGAATTCGACAAACAGGAAGCCCGCAACGCGGTTGACCAGGCCAACAAGGAAGTCACCACCCGCTTCGACTTCAAAGGCTCGAATTCCAGCTACGAACTGAGCGACAATAAACTCTTGATGACATCCGGCTCGGAATTTCAACTGCAACAGATGCTCGACATCGTACAGTCCAAGCTGACCAAGCGCGGCGTCGATATCGCCTGCATGGACATCGCCGAACCGAAAGCCAGCGGCAAGATCGTGCGCCAGAAAATCACCCTCAAGCAAGGCATCGAAAGCCTGCTGGCCAAAAAAATCGTCAAGCTGGTCAAAGACAAAAAATTGAAGGTGCAGGCCGCGATCCAGGGCGATCAAGTGCGGATCACCGGCAAGCAGCGCGACGACCTACAGGAAGTGATTCAGATGTTGAAGCAGGAAAACCTGGAGATGCCGTTGCAGTATATCAATTTCCGGGATTGACCTCGGCCTGAATCGCGCCAGGCCAACCAAAGCCTCGATGATACGGCCGCAAAAGGACAAAAAAAGGGAGCTTAGCGCTCCCTTTTTTGTTTACTTCGTTTACTGCGTCTTGGCGTCGCCGTCCGGTTTGTTGATCTCGATATCCGCATCCGCTTCGAGCATTTCCAGCATCGCATTGAAATCGGCTTGCCCGAATGCCTTCGCGATATTCTTGGTCGCAAGATCCATTTTCTTCTTGTCGTCCTCGCTCATCACGCCCGGGGCAACCCGGTTCAGGCTGACCACCGCCTGCGCGCCGTCAGGCAACTCGGCCACCAGGATCGTCGGCTTGCCGCCGACCGGTTTCGCGGCCTTGAATACCGCATCGCTGAGCGCGTCCGGAATCTCGGTTTTACCGCGCGTATAGCCGGTCAGCTTTTTCACTTCGAGCTTTTCGCTGGCAGCCAGATTCGCGAGGGTTTCGCCCTTTCTCAACGCATCCTTCAGTTTTTGCGCCGTTGCTGATGCCTGCTTCTTGGCTTTTTCGGCCAGCAG
Organism: Methylomicrobium lacus LW14; assembly: GCF_000527095.1. Taxonomy (NCBI): domain Bacteria; kingdom Pseudomonadati; phylum Pseudomonadota; class Gammaproteobacteria; order Methylococcales; family Methylococcaceae; genus Methylomicrobium; species Methylomicrobium lacus. The sequence goes on from NZ_AZUN01000001.1 coordinate 2,538,885, forward strand.
CTCGGCGCTGATGCCGGCTTTTACGCTGTCCAGCGCCTGAATCGCGGCCGGCTTGTGTTCGAGCTTACGCAGCACGACCACATGTTCGGCGCTGATTTCGACCGGCGTGCTGTTGTTGCCTTGCAGCACTTCCTCGGTGAATGCCGCTTCGCGAATCTTCGGATTTGCGGCAATGCCGGTGCCGGCAGCCTTGGTAAAGAAATCGGTTTTATTGAGCGTCAGGCCCAAGGCTTTCGCGACCGTATCCAGGTTATCCGGATTTTCATAACTCATCTCGGCCAGTTTTTCGCCGGAATCATAGAAAACCGCTTCGGCCTGCGATTTTTGATACGCCTTCGTCACCTCGGCCTTCACGCTCTCGAACGGCTTGGTTTCGCCCGGCACCAGTTCGGTCACCTTGATCAGGTGGTAGCCGAACGAGGATTTGACCGGCTCCGACACTTCGCCCAGCTTCAGCTTGCCGACCGCGTCTTCGAACGATTTTTCCATCGCGCCGGCATTGAACAGGCCCAAATCGCCGCCGCTCTTCGCGGTCAGCTTGTCGTCAGACACTTCCGCGGCCAGCTTTGCGAAATCCTTGCCAGCCAGATCGGCTTTGGCTTTTTGCGCCTTGGCGAGCGCGGCCTTGTCGTCGGTTTGCGCGTTGACCGCAAACAGAATATGGCTTATTTTCCGGCGTTCCGGCGTGCTGTACTGGTCCTTTTGCTCCGCATAATACGCTTTCAGCTTGTCATCGGTCACTTCGACTTTTTGTGCGATCGCCTCGAGCGACAGTTCCACATAAGCGACCGAGATCTGCTCGGGCGATTTATATTGGTCCTGGTGTTGCTGATAATACGCGTTGACTTCTTCGTTGGCAGGCTGCTCGGTCAGTTTCGGCGGCGTCACGGTCACATACTCGAAATCGCGCTGCTGATTCTGAATCTTGAAAAAGCTCTCGACATCGTAGGAAGTCGCAAAACTGGTATCGGTCACGCTGCCTTGCAGTTGCTGCATGATCAGCGCATTCTTGATCCTGGCGACGAAATCATTCGAGGACATTCTCTGCGCATTCAACAACGATTTATAACGATCTTCGTTGAATTTGCCGTCGACCTTGAAATAATCAAGTTCTTTAATAAAGTCGCGCGCTTCCTGATCGGTCGCAACCAGGCCCTTCGCATGCGCATATTGCAGCAGGACTTCGTCCTTGATCAGTTTATCGAGCGCCTGGGCTTTCAGCGTGGCTTCGTCGATGCCCATTCCGCGCAAGTTCTGGGCGTATTGCTCATAGGCGCGGTTCACATCGTTCTGGAAAAAATCCTTATCGCCAACCGAAGCGACCGGCGCGACTTTGGCGGCGTCGATATAATTATTAATGCCCCATAACGCAAACGGAACACCGATCACTAGCAAGATGACCCATGCGAACGCACCTTGCGCCTTTTCTCTGATTGTCGCCAGCATATGCTCTGTCCTAAAGAAACCACACGATAGTAGGAAAAACCCGGTTAAAAAAAAAGCCCCGGACCGAACGGTACGGGGCTTTCTTATTTTGGCGGAGCGGACGGGGCTCGAACCCGCGACCACCGGCGTGACAGGCCGGTATTCTAACCAACTGAACTACCGCTCCAAAGTCTGGTGGGTGCTGAGGGGTTCGAACCCCCGACCCTCGCCTTGTAAGGGCGATGCTCTCCCAGCTGAGCTAAGCACCCGACTTAAAGATTGTATTATACAGCATCTTTTAAAGATTTGCCAACTTTAAATGCAGGAATTTTTGCAGCCTTGATCGTAATTTCTTCTCCGGTCTGCGGATTACGGCCTTTACGCTCTGGTCTTTCCTTCACAGAAAAGGTGCCGAAGCCGACCAAAGTGACCGAATCGCCTGCTTTCAAGGTCTCTTCGACTGCTTTGATAAAGCCGTCCAGCGCACGGCCGGCGTCTGCCTTGGTCAATCCTGCATTTTGTGCGATTGCGTCAATCAATTCCGATTTATTCATTATTCCCCCTTAAGGAAGTTCTATTCTGTATGTTCTTGGTTGCTCGTTCAACAATAACCCGCTTCAATTCTTATGGGTGCATGAAAACCACACAAGAAAGCGCTCTTTATATCAAGCGCCATCGCCGACTGTCAAGCTCGGAACGCGCAGAATGCCTGCATTTCTGCGCGTTCGTCACAAAACAAAGACCGATCAATGCGCGGTCAATCCTTGATTTTTGATTTTGACCGAATCGAGTTCGGCCTTCGCCTTGTCGTCGGCCTCGTTTTTTACCGTGGGCGTCGGCAAAGATTGCAGGGCGACAGCCAGGACTTCATCGATCCAGTGCACCGGCTTGATGTCCAGGTTCTGCTTGATGTTTTCCGGAATCTCCGCCAAATCCTTCGCATTGTCGGCCGGAATCAATACTGTCGTGATGCCGCCCCGATGCGCGGCCAAGAGTTTTTCCTTCAGACCGCCGATCGGCAAGACTTCGCCGCGCAGCGTGATCTCGCCGGTCATCGCGACGTTCGCGCGCACCGGAATCTTGGTCAGCGCCGAAATGATCGCGGTGCACATGCCGATGCCCGCGCTCGGACCGTCTTTCGGGGTCGCGCCTTCCGGGACATGGATGTGGATGTCGTTGGTCTGGAATACTTCATTGGCGATGCCCAGAATCTCCGCGCGGCTTCTGACGACCGTCATCGCCGCCTCGATCGATTCCTTCATCACCTCGCCGAGCTTGCCGGTCGAGGAATGCTTGCCCTTGCCCGGAATCACCGCCGTTTCGATGGTCAGCAATTCGCCGCCGACTTCGGTCCAGGCAAGTCCTGTGACCTGACCGACCTGATCATGTTCCTCGGCCAGACCGTAATCGAAACGGCGCACGCCCAAAAAGCTGTCCAGATTTTCCGGCGTGACCTCTGTCTTATGATCCGCCGGCTTGAGCAGCAGCAATTTGACCACTTTCCGGCACACCTTCGAAATGTCGCGTTCCAAGCCGCGGACACCCGCCTCGCGCGTGTAATAACGAATCATGTCGCGCACGGCCGCCTCGGTAATCTCGATCTCCTGCGCTTTCAGCCCGTTGTTCTTGACCTGCTTCGGAATCAGATAGCGCATCGCGATATTGATTTTTTCGTCCTCGGTATATCCGGCCAGACGAATCACTTCCATACGGTCCAGCAGCGCCGGCGGAATGTTCATCGTATTCGCGGTCGCGACGAACATCACATCGGACAGATCGAAATCGACTTCCAGATAATGGTCAGAGAAGGTATGGTTCTGTTCGGGGTCCAGCACCTCCAGCAAGGCGGAGGCCGGATCGCCGCGGAAATCGGCGGCCATCTTGTCGATCTCGTCGAGCAGGAACATCGGATTGCGCGTCTTCACCTTGGCCAGATTTTGCAGAATCTTGCCCGGCATCGAACCGATATAAGTGCGGCGGTGACCGCGGATTTCGGCTTCGTCGCGCACGCCGCCGAGCGCCATCCGCACATATTTGCGGTTGGTCGCGCGCGCGATCGACTCGCCGAGCGAGGTCTTGCCGACGCCCGGAGGCCCGACCAGACACAGGATCGGCCCCTTCAATTGTTTGACGCGCTGTTGCACGGCCAGGTATTCGAGAATCCGTTCCTTGACCCTTTCAAGTCCGAAATGATCTTCTTCCAATACCTGTTCGGCGATTTTCAGATCGTGGCGGACCTTGGTCTTTTGCTTCCAGGGCACATTGACCATCCAGTCGATGTAGTTCCTGACCACGGTCGCTTCGGCCGACATCGGCGACATCAGCTTCAGCTTGTTCAATTCGGCCAGCGCCTTGGTCTTGGCTTCCTTGGACATGCCGGCATCTTCGATCTTGTTTTCGAGATCCTCGGTTTCATTCGGCGCATTTTCGATTTCGCCGAGCTCCTTCTGAATCGCCTTCATCTGCTCATTCAGATAATATTCCCTTTGATTCTTTTCCATTTGCTGCTTCACGCGCACGCGGATGCGCTTTTCCATTTCGAGCAGATCGACCTCGCCTTCCATATAGGTCATCAAACTTTCCAGCCGCTTGCCGACATCCATGGCTTCGAGAATGTTCTGTTTCTCGTTCACTTTCAACGCCATGTGCGCGGCGATCGTGTCGGCCAGGCGGCTCAGGTCATCGATGCCGGCCAGCGCGTTCAACACTTCGGGCGGTATCTTGTTATTCAGCTTGACGTATTGATCGAACGAACTGATCGCGGTGCGCTGCAAGACTTCCTGTTCCTGTACGGATGAGGTCAACTGGTCTTCAAGCGTCTGGACCTGGGCCGAAAAATAGCTGCCGGTTTCGACATATTTCAATACCTGGCTGCGCTCGCTGCCTTCGACCAGCACCTTGACCGTGCCGTCGGGCAGTTTCAGCAATTGCAGAATATTCGCCAGCGTACCAATCCGGTAGAGATCGTCGAACTCCGGTTCATCGACCTCGGCTTCGCGCTGCGCGACCAGCAAAATTTGTTTATTGTCCTTCATCGCGGCGTCCAGCGCATCGATCGAACGCTCCCGGCCGACGAATAATGGAATCACCATGTGCGGATAAACCACCACATCGCGCAGCGGCAACACCGGCACCAGCGATAGGGGTTGTGGTATGTCTAAATCTTTCTGTGTGTCCATTCAAGGAACCTTCAACACTGTTCTTGGAATTGTGATTATGGGGATGTCCTGAAAAATAGCAAGCTCCCCGGAAAATTATTCGCGATATTAAGAGTCTTAATAAGCGTCCAATTTTGACCCGTTACCCTATTAATGGTGCAACATCCGACTCAAAATTTTGTTAGCGGCGGAAACGCGCCCGCAACGCTCATGGAGGCCTGCAATGAAAATCCTATTATCGCTGATCCTGTTGTTGCCATTAACCGGCTGCTCAACCCTGCCGCCAGCGATCGAAGACCCGCCGGCGATCGATATTTCATACCCGCAAGCGAGCGCCGATATTACGCGTTATCAAGGCTCGCCGGTGCGCTGGGGCGGCGTGATCATCGACGTGCAGAACGAGCAAGCCTTTACCCGTTTGCAGGTGATGGCCTATCCGCTGAACAGTTACGGCCGTCCGATTCGCGACAAGCCGCATCAGGGCCGCTTTTATGTCGACAGCAGCGAGTTTCTCGATCCGGCGATCTATGCCAAGGAGCAAGAGATCACCGCGGCCGGCGTGCTGAACGGCGACCAGGAGCTGCTGGTCGGTAAAAAGCCGCTCAGGCTACCGGTGATCAAGGCCACTACGCTGCATCTGTGGCCGGAGTATGAGCCCCTGCCTTATTATTATGAAGGCTATTATCCCGGCTATTACCGCTATTACGGTTATCCGTATTTTTGGGGCGGTTACTACGGAATTTATCCGCGCTATTAGCGCCCTAACGCCGTGCCCGCTAAAACGCGGTCCAGCGCCAGCCGTTTGCACAGCGCGGTGATCGCGCGGGCCGCGATCCAATGACCGACATCGTCCACCTTTTGCGAGAAATACGATAATCCGGCGTTTGATCCGAACCGAAAAACGCTGCCCTTGGACGCATTCGTCCCGATGGTTCGCCGCGTTTTCACAACGTCTATTTCAATTCCCAGCCCCCGGCCTAAGTCATTTAAATTTCATATTGGATTAAGCTTAGAGCGTATAATAAGCGGACGGATATCCACTTTCACCGCCATGTCGTTATCGATTCGCTCACTTTTGCCGCTTTTGCTGGTCATCCTGCAATTTTTTGCGCCGTTGTTGCATGCGCATGCGGGACAGCGCGACACGCATTTCGGCCTGCATATTCCGGGTCTTGAAGCCTACAGCAGCGCTTCCGGCGGCAGCATCGCCAGCCAACCCGAGGCAAGTTACGCGGCAGCGAAAGACTGCATCGTTGCGATCGATGACGGCATGCGTGAAAAACGCGCCCACTCGGTCGAAAAGCCTTCCGGCGGCGAATGCCTGCCGCTTCTGGCCTGGATTTTCGACACCGATGCCGAATCCCATCCTCTAGCAGAATTCCCCCATCCTCCTTTGTTGCTGTCGCGGCCGCGCTCTTCGTCGCTATCTCCGCGCGCGCCTCCGGTCATTTAAAGTTCTGATGTCTTCCTGAAGAGGAAGCTATAACCGTCAGGCTTTTCAGCGAATCTTGCTTTTTTTAGCGCGTTCTCTCATCGAATTGCCTGTGTCATCCAGAGCGGCGCTGCCGCCGCATTGAGCATTATTGTTATGACTGCACCTAATTTTCACCGCAGCCGCCGCGTCATCGTGACGCTTTGCGCTTCGCTGCTGTCTTTTGCCGCGCCGGCGGAAGACATCGACCGGCCGCCGGCGTTACATCCGGATGCCAAACCGATCGTCGACCATCATGATCCGATCGAAGTCGATGCTTCGTTGAATCTGGCCAAGGTGATCGACCTGACGCTGGAAAAATTTCCCGACGCCGCCTGGCTCTCCGCACAGGAAGCGGAAGCGGCAACGATCCTGGAACGCAGCAAGAGCTGGACATCCGGCGCCTCCCGAGCCGGCCTGCGTTTTCAGGAAGCGACCAGCGGCACACTGCATTATGTCGACGCGACCGTGCAGGTGCCGTTATGGAACTTTGGCCAGCGCGATGCGGAACACAGCCTGGCCGACAGAGCGCAAGCGAGCGCCACCTCGCAATCGCAAGCGACTCGGTTGCGCGTGGCCGGATTGGTCAGGTCCGCGCTCTGGGATATGGCTTTGCAAAAAGTCCGTTATGATCAGGCTCAGGCCGAGGTCAGCAATTACGAGCAGCTCTTCGCGAAAATTCAGCGCCGAGTCGAATTGGGCGACCTGCCGCGCGCCGACGAGTTGCTTGCGCAAACCGAATTGCTGCAAAAACGCGCGGCGCTGACGCTGGCCGAAGCCGAGATGATGCATGCGCGGAAACGCTATGCGAGCATCACGCAAACCACCAAAGCGCCCGCCGAGTTCAAAGAAAAACTGATCGATCTCGACGAAATCCAGAAAAATCACCCTGCCCTGGCCTCGCTGCACAGCCAACTCGAACGCAAAAGAGCCGAAATTGAATCGTTGAAACTGATTGGTTCCGGACAAACCGACCTGACGGTTGGCGTAAACAGCGATCGTCCGAGTCAAAATGATCCGCGCAGTAACAATACCGAGAGCTTCAATATCGGCGTAACTGTACCTTTCGGAGGCAATGCCCACATCCAGCCGCATATCGCTGCCATCCAGGTGGAAGCGGCCAAATTACAATCTGAATATCAACAACTCTATCGAGATCTCGAACTGGCGCATCACGAGGCTGAGCACAACCTCGAAGTCAACAAGGAGGAATTGAAAATCGCCGAAGAAATGAAAAAGGTCGCCGAAGAACATATGCAGATGATGGAGCTCAGTTTTTCGACAGGCGAAATCGATTTGATGGATTTGCTAAAAATCAAAGCCAGAACCCTGCAGGCCATCCTGAACGCGAAGGAGCGTTCGGTCATCTTACAACGCGATATTGCTTTTTATAATCAGGCGGTCGGAGTGATGCCATGAGAAAGATAATGATTAAACGTCAGACGATGGTTTTACTAAGCGCTTGCCTTGCGCCTTTTGCCATGTTGCATCCCGACCTCTCTCTGGCGGTCGCCGCCAATACTGAAATGCGCGTCACCATATCGGCTGACCGCTTCAATAATTTAGGCGTGACGCTGGGTAAACTCGAGCCCGTCGCGCAAATTCCTATGCTGACCGCGCCGGCCAAAGTCGTGGTGCCGCCCGCACACGAATATCTGGTCAGCGCCTCGCAATCGGGTTTGATTACCCAATTGAACGCCTCGATCGGAGATCTTGTCCGCAAAGGCGATGTATTGGCGGAATTGAACAGCCCCGATTTGCTCTCGATGCAGCGGCTGTATTTGAAGGCCGAAAACGAATTGCAGTTGGGGTCGCTGTCCAATCAGCGCGATAAAAAATTGTTTGAAGAAGGTGTGATCGCCGAGCGCCGCTGGCAGGAAACCCATAGTCAATACAACGCCTTCGCTTCCGAAGCCAATGAACACCGGCAGTTGCTCGAAATCGCCGGCATGAGTGCGGCGGAAATCAACCGTTTGAAAAGCACGCACCGGCTCAACAGCAAACTGCAAGTACGCTCCCCTATTTCCGGCTCCGTGCTGGAGCGGATGGGTGTTGCCGGATCGCGGGTCGACATGCTGGCGCCGCTGTACCGGATCGCCGATCTGAGCGAGCTTTGGCTTGAAATCAATATTCCTCAGGAACGCGCCGCCCAGATCAAAATCGGCGACAAGGTAGTGCCGGAGAATACTGACCCTTTCGCCGAGAAAATCAGCGCCAAAATCAGCCAGCTGAGTCAAAACGTGAATCTGGAAAACCAGACCGTTCTAGCCAGAGCGATTATCGACGGCAAACACCCCTCCATCCGCCCCGGACAGCGGATTAATATTCAGATCATGCAGGCCACCGCGACACCGGCCTTCAAAGTACCGAATGCGGCAATCGCGCAAAACGAAGGCAAATCGTATCTGTTTATCCGTACCCCGGATGGCTTTCGGGTCACGCCGATTGCGATTATCGGCAAACAGAATGAAGAATCGGTGATCGGAGGCGAGTTAAGCGGCGACGAGGACATCGCGGTCAAAGGCGCGGTCGCGCTGAAGGCGAACTGGCTTGGCCTCGGGAGCGGCGAATAATGGCTAAGCTGATTCAATTTGCGCTGAGTCAGCGCATCCTGATTCTATTGTCGGTGCTGCTGCTGGCAGGCGCGGGCTATCATGCCTTCACGCATATTCCGATCGACGCGTTTCCGGAAGTGTCACCGACGCAGGTTAAGGTGATCGTGAAGGCGCCCGGCATGACGCCCGAGGAAGTCGAGGCGCGTATCACTGCACCGATCGAAATCGAACTGCTCGGCATACCGCATCAGGTGATGCTGCGCTCGATCGCCAAATACGCGCTGACCGACATCACGGTTGATTTTACCGAAGGCACCGACATCTACTGGGCTCGGCAGCAGATCGCCGAACGCCTGAACGGCATGTGGGGTTCTCTGCCTTCCGGCGTCGAAGGCGGTATCGCGCCGATGACCACGCCGCTCGGTGAAATGTACATGTTCTCGATCGAAGGCGGCGACCTTAGCCTGATGGAACGGCGCGACCTGCTCGACTGGGTGATTAGACCAGCGCTGCGCACCGTACCCGGCGTCGCGGACGTGAATTCCCTCGGCGGCCTGGTCAGAAGCTTCGAAGTGATTCCGGACAATACCCGGATGACCGCGCGCGGCATCTCGATCGACCGGTTGACCCAGGCGATCGAAGCGAACAACCGCAACGACGGCGCAGGGAGGATGACAGACGGTGAAGAAGCCTTGATCGTGCGCGCCGAAGGCCGCATCAAGACGCTCTCCGACCTGAACGGCATCGTGATCGATAACCTTAACGGCATTCCGGTGACGGTCGGCGATGTCGCCGAGGTCAGAATCGGCTCAATGACCCGCTACGGCGCGGTCAGTAAAAACGGCAAGGGTGAATCGGTCTCCGGATTGGTATTGAGTCTGCGCGGAGCTAACGCGCGGCAGACAATCGCAGGTCTCGAGGACAAACTGGCCGAGATCCGCCCCGGCTTCCCGCCCGGCGTCGAAGTAAAGGTGTTTTATAATCGCGGCAATCTGGTCGACAAGGCGGTCGATACGGTGCTGCATGCGCTGTTCGAAGCGATCGTGCTGGTTGTCGTGCTGTTGATCGCGTTTTTGGGCAACCTCAGGGCGGCGGTCACCGTGGCGCTTGCCTTGCCGATGGCGGCGCTGTTCACCTTCATATTGATGAATCAAATCGGCATGTCGGCGAACCTGATGAGCCTTGGTGGCCTCGCGATCGCGATCGGCATGCTGGTCGATGCGGCGGTCGTTGTGGTCGAAAACATCATCACCCACCTCGCCCATACCGAAAAAGCCCAGCGTTTGCCGCGCCTGCATGTGATCTACCGCGCCGCGCGCGAGGTCGCAGCGCCGGTGACTTCAGGAATATTGATCATCATCATCGTATTCCTGCCGCTGCTGACCTTGCAAGGACTCGAAGGCAAGCTGTTCACGCCGGTCGCGCTGACCATCGTCTTCGCACTGAGCGGTTCGTTGGTATTGTCGCTCAGCGTGATTCCGGTCGTCTCGTCCTTCCTGCTCAAAGAGGTTTCGCACGAAGAGCCGTGGCTGCCGCGGCACTTGTTGAAACTGTATCAGCCGATGCTGGCATGGTGTCTCGTGAATTACAAGAAGCTGTTCGCAGGTGCAGGCGCTTTAATGGCGGTAACTGCGATCGTCTTTACCCAGATCGGTAGCACCTTCATGCCGACGATGGATGAAGGCGACATCATCGTGCAGCTCGAAAAACTGCCGTCGATTTCGCTCGAACAATCGGTCGCGCTGGACGGGCAGGTGCAGAAAAACCTGCTCAAACAGGTTCCCGAGATCGACACGATCGTCTCGCGCGTCGGCTCGGACGAGCTCGGCCTGGACCCGATGGGCCTGAACGAGACCGACACCTTCCTGGTGCTGAAGCCGAAGGAAGAATGGCGGATGCAAAGCAAGGACGAACTGCTCGAAAAGATCCGCGGGGTGATGGCAGAAACGCCCGGCATCGCCTTCGGCTTTACCCAACCGATCGAAATGCGCGTTTCCGAGATGCTGACCGGAACGCGCGGCGACGTCGCGGTCAAACTGTTCGGCAGCGACCTAACAGTACTCGGCGACAAGGCCGAACAAATCGGCGACATCCTGCGCCATATCGACGGCTCCTCCGATGTGTTCGTCAAACAAAACAGCGGCATGCAGTTTCTGCAAGTGACCATCGACAAGGCGCGCGCGGGCCGTCTGGGCCTCGACAGCGACACCGTCGAAACGCTGCTGCGCTCGCAGATCGAAGGCCTGAAGCTCGGCATCGTGCAGGAAGGCATCAAGCGCACGCCATTGTTGCTGCGCGGCGACAGCAACACCGCCAGTTTCGACAACCTGCAAATCGCACTGCCCGGCGGCGGCCATGTGCCGATCACCGGCATCGCCAAACTCGAAAAAGTCGAAGGCGTGGTCGCGATCGGCCGCGAACGCGGCCAGCGCTTTACGGTCGTGCGCAGCAACGTGCAGGGCCGCGACTTGGTCAGCTTCGTCGAAGAAGCCCGGCAAAAGGTCAAGGAACAGGTCAAACTGCCGACCGGCTACACGGTCGAGTTCGGCGGCCAGTTCGAAAACCAGCAACGCGCGGCCGCAACCCTGTCGGTCGTAGTGCCGGTGTCCCTGGGATTGATCTTCTTGCTCCTGTTTTCGACCTTCGGCTCGGTGCGCCAAGCCGTGCTGGTATTGTCGAACATTCCGCTCGCGATGATCGGCGGCGTCTTCGGTCTTTGGCTGTCCGGCGAATACCTGTCGGTGCCCGCTTCGGTCGGCTTCATCGCACTGCTCGGCATCGCGGTGTTGAACGGGGTCGTGATGGTCAGCTATTTCAACCAGTTGCTGGCCACCGGCATGGACCTCGCCAAGGTCGTCGTGATCGGATCGGCAAGGCGTTTACGGCCGGTGTTGATGACCGCCAGCATCGCCGCGTTCGGCCTGATCCCGCTCTTGTTCGCGACCGGACCCGGCTCCGAAATCCAGCGCCCGCTCGCGATCGTGGTGATCGGCGGCCTGGTCTCGTCGACCTTTTTAACCCTCTTCCTGCTGCCGATCCTGTTCAAACTGTTCGGCCGCGCCCCGGAGCAAGCATGAGCAGCAAAGAATTTCTCGTCACCCTGAACGTGCCGACCAGCCTCGAAGAAGTGATCGTCGATTGTCTTTTAACCTTCGAATCCGAACACGGCTTCAGCAGCTTTCCGGTCTTCGCGCACGACCACCGCAACGAAGGCCTCTCGCTCGCCGAACAGGTCTCCGGCCGGCAAAAACGGCTGCGCTTCCAGATGTATGTCGAGGAAGCGGTGTTGACCGCGTTATTGGCGCGGCTCCGGGAGGAATTTTCCGGCGCGGGGATTAGGTACTGGGTGATGCCGGTGGTGGATAACGGGGTGATATAGCCAGTCCAAAAAAATCCGTAGTCAATTGGTATTGTTGTAAAAAATATAAAACACCCGAGATATTGTTGAGTTAATTCACTCGATGCCGATATAATAGCTAATCGATACCAACTTTCAAGTTTATAAGACTCTGTAGATAGCTCATCAAAGCGTTCTTTTCTTAAACTAAGGACGGCAAGCTTGTCGCGGTCTATTAAAACTGGCAATGCCGCTCGATCGCGGCATGGAACGTTTATTGCTTGAAGGTATCGAGAGTTAGAACAAAAATCAAAGCATATCAAGGTATTGTCCTGCCAAGAAACTTAGTCGACAGATGAAATCAACCGGTTAACCGGTTGATTTCAACCGCCCCTGCTTTCCTTAATAATAGGATTCGGCACCGATTAAGCACTTCTGTCACTTCCCAATGTTATCTTTGTAATTTTGTCGCATGACTCATCCGAATCCGATTTTTTAAAAAAATCGGTTTGTTAGCACTCAATGGACCCGTTCGATTTGGATATGAAAACTCATTTTTCTCGGGACGCTTATTTCAAGAAGCTGGCGAGTTTTCCCTGTTTTTTTATACTACTCCTGGTAACGGCATGCGGTGGAGATGGAGGCGAATCCGAACCCGACAAATCGCCTGTAACCGCTAAGGATTTGCCCGGCAAACCCCAGCAACAATCCTCAGATTCCTCAGCAAACAAAGCAATCACGCTTCGTCCCGAGTCGCTGCCTTATATCAAGGTGCAGGAAGTCAAAGCCGAATCCCTGGGCGGCGTCATCTCAGCCCCCGCCCGCGTGGACTTTCGGGCCAAGGCGATCTCGACGACCGGAACCGTGGTGGAAGGACGGATCACCAAGATTTATGTCCAAGTCGGCGATAGAATCAAGGCAGGCGCCCCGTTGGCGACGTTATCGAGCGTACAAGCCACGCAGATGCGCTCGGACTATGCACGCGCGGAAGCCGAGCTTGCCCGGGCCGAAGACCGCTACCGGCGCCAGCTTGAAATGCAGCGGACGGGGGTAGGACTCGAAATCGAAAGGGTCGAAGCGGAAACGCAATTAAAGCAGGCCCGCACCGAACTTGACCGCAGCCGGGATTTTCTGCATTTGCTCGGCAGTGGCGCCGCCGACGAAGTGACCGTCAGGGCGCCTTTTGACAGCATGGTTTTAAAAGCTTACGTTTCGGTCGGCGCCGCTGTCGGCAACGACACGCCATTGTTTGATCTGGGCGAGCCGACCGCCGCCTGGATTGTCGCGGATGTCTTCGAGCGGGATTTAGCACTGGTCGAAAAAGGCGCCAAAGCCGTTATTGAACTGGCGTCATTGCCTGATCCAATCCACGGTCATGTCGTCGCGGAAAGCGCCGCCATCCAAAGCGATCTTAGACGTGCCGCCGTCTTCATCGAGCCTGACAAGGATACAAAGGTCGCTCTGCGGCCCGGTATGTATGCGCGCGCCTCGATCGAAACCGCCGGCCCCGGCCATATTTTTTTACCGGCTTCATCGATCTTGATTCGTGATGGTAAAACGACCCTCGTCTATGTCGAGAAATCGACCGGAGTTTTCGAGCCGCGCGTCGTCCAAGTGGGCCAAGCGCGGGAAGGCTTGATACCGGTCTTGAAAGGGCTGTCGGGCGGCGAGCGCGTCGTCGTAGGCGGGGCGCTGTTGATCGACGGCGAAGCCGCGATGCTGCTGTAAGGACGCCGAATGCTGAAGTTATTGATAGAACTTTGCGTGCATCGGCGAATGGCGGCCATTGCGATAACCGTGGTGATCGCCTTGTTTGGCGTGCATGCGTATATCCAAACGCCGATCGAAGCCTATCCCGATGTGACCAATACCCAGGTGACCGTGATTTCGCTGATGCCCGGCTACGCGCCCGAAGAGGTCGAGCGGCAAGTCACCGTACCGCTGGAGCGCGTGCTGAACGGCACCCCGCAAATGCTGCAAATGCGCAGCCAGAGTTTATTCGGCTTGTCGTTGATCACGATTACTTTCGACGACGACGCGGACAGTTTCCATTCGCGCACGGTAATTTCGCAGCGGATTTCCGGCGCGGAACTGCCGGACGGGGTGACGCCGGTGCTGGCGCCCGATTACACGCCGCTCGGAGAAATCTACAAATTCATGGTGGTCAGCGACCGCCATTCGCTGTATGACCTGCGTTCGGAAATGGAATGGAACATCTCCCGCATCTTGAAGCAGGTGCCGGGCATCGCCGACGTGCTGACCTTCGGCGGGTTTTACAAGGAGTTTTATGTCGAAATCGATCCGATCCGCCTGGAATCTTTCGATTTGACGCTGGAAGACGTCAACCAGGCCATTACCCAATCGAACCGCAATGTCGGGGCCGGTTATCTGCGCCACGGCGATCAGCAGATCGTGGTGCGCGGCGTGGGCTTTCTCAGCAAGCCGGAAGAGATTCGCAACATCGTGCTGAAAAGCGCAGGCGGCACGCCGGTCACCGTCGGCGATGTCGCGAGGCTCGTGCAGTCCTATACGCCGCGGCAAGGCACGGTGGGACTGAACGATCAGAAAGAAGCGGTCGAGGGCATTGTGCTGCTGCGCCGCGGAGAAAACCCTTCGCTGGTCTTAGAGGCCGTGCACAAAAAAGTCAACGAACTGAATCAACGAATCTTGCCGCAAGGCATGAAAATCGAGCCGTTCCTGGATAGAACCGAACTGGTCCACAACACCCTGCATACCGTTTACGACAATCTGCTGCACGGCTTCCTGCTGGTCGTCGGCGTCGTCTGGCTGTTTTTACGCAGTGTGCGCGGCTCCCTGATCGTCGCCGTGGTGATTCCCTTGTCGCTGTTGGTGGCCTTCGCCGGACTCTATCAGCTCGGACTTCCCGCCAATTTGATCTCGATGGGCGCGATCGATTTCGGCATTATTCTCGATGGCGCGGTGGTCCTGGTGGAGCATGTGATCCATCAGGCGACGCACCAGCGGCCCCGTACCCATCGCGACATGGTCAAATTGATCGTCGAGGCGGCGTTTGATGTCGCAAAGCCGACTTTTTTCGCGATGCTGATTATTATCGCGGCGTTGATCCCGGTGTTCACTCTGGAAAGGGTTGAAGGCCGTATTTTCCGGCCCTTGGCGCTCACCTACAGCTTTGCCTTGGTCGGCGGGCTGATTTTTGCCTTGACCTTGGTTCCGGCCCTTTGCGCCGCCCTGATCCATCCGAAACATGCGATGATCGAGGAGCCGCGGTTTTTGGTGCGCATCCGCAACGGCTATCGCCAATTGTTAGCCAAAGCGATAGACCGCCGCCCGATGACATTGGCTGCCGCCGCGGTTTTATTGGTCAGCGGCGCAGTGGCGTCGGGACAGCTGGGCACCGAATTCCTGCCGGAACTGGACGAAGGCGACGTTCATGTTTTTGTCGAAATGCCGGCCAGTATCGCGCTCGCCAAGGGGCAAGAGATTTTGCTCGACATGCGCGAAAAGCTGCTGGCATTCCCCGAGGTGAAGGGCATTCTGAGCCAGCAGGGACGTTCCGAGGACGGCACCGATAATGAAGGGGTCAATATGAGCGAAACCTTCGTCCATCTGAAACCCCGCGACCAATGGCCGAAAGGCTGGCACAAGGATCGCCTGGTGGATGCAATGCGGGAATCGCTGACCGCGATTCCGGGGGTGCGCTTCAATTTTTCCCAGCCGATCAAGGACAACGTGGAAGAGGCGGTCAGCGGCGTGCGCGGCAAGGTCGTTTTAAAAATATATGGCGACGATCTGGAAAAGATGCGTACAACCTTGGAAGCCGCCAAAGCGGTGCTGAAGAACGAGCCCGGCGTCATCGATCTGGATCTGTACCGGGAATCCCAAGTGCCGCAACTGCAAATCCGTCTCGACCGCCCCGGGCTGGCTCGCCAGGGCATCACCATCGATGCGGCCCAGGATGCGCTCGAGACCAGTCTCGCAGGCAAGGTGGTGACCGATGTCTGGCAAGGAGAACGGCCGGTGCCGGTGCGCGTGATTCTTCCGGCCGGCGAGCGCGCGAATATGGAACAGATCGGCAATCTGATGCTGCCGACACCGGCCGGCGCGCGTATTCCGGTGCGAGAGGTCGCCGACTTACATATCGAACGCGGCCGGACTTCAATCGAACGCGAAGCCAACCGCCGCTTTCTGGCGCTCAAATTCAATGTTGAAGGACGTGACCTCGGCACCGTGGTTCACGAAGCGATGGCGCTAATAGAGGCAAAAGTCAAAGTTCCCGAAGGCCATTTTTTGGTTTGGGGCGGCGAATTCGAGAACCAGCAACGCGCGATGGGGCGGCTTGCGGTGATCATTCCGATCGCGGTGCTGATCGTGCTGGGTTTGCTGTATAGCGCGCTGCAATCGGCCCGCAGCGCGATCGCCATTCTGCTGTCCGTGCCTTTTGCGATGACCGGGGGTGTCTTCGTATTACTGATGTCCGGCATCGCCTTGTCGGTCAGCGCGACAATAGGCTTTATCGCGCTGCTGGGCCAGGTGTCGTTGATGGGGCTGCTGGTGTTGAGCGCCACCGAACAAAACCGGCGCAACGGCCAAGACTTACGCGATGCGATATTGAACGGCGCGACCGATCGCTTGCGTCCGGTCCTGATGGCTTCATTGTTGGCGCTGCTGGGCCTGTTACCGATGGCGGTATCGACCGGCATCGGCAGCGAGACCCAACAGCCTTTCGCGATCGTGATCGTCGGCGGGATGTTGACCACCTTTTTCGTGGCGATGTTCGTGTTGCCGGTCATCTATTCCTATATCACTCCGAAGCGGCTGATTACCCCTGAGGAAGCCGACGAAATTCAGGAGGCATTATGACATTGCTAGCCCCCTCCACACTACGTCGGCGCTCGCCAGCATCCTTGGCGGCATTGGGTTTATTACTGTTAAGCTTGCTCGCCGAGCCGGCGCTGGCATCTACCGAAACCGTGCCGGTCTCGGTGACGATCGGCGACTTGCTCAAAATCGTGCGCGAAAAAAGTCCTCGCTTTGCGGTCATACTGCAACGCATCGAAACGGCCAGGGCCGAAGTGGTCGCCGCCGGCGTTCTGCCTAATCCGACCATCAGTTACGGCCGATATGATTTTGTTGGGGGGGGCGCGAATCACATGTTCGATGGCAATGCTCAGGAACAGGTCACCTTGGAAGTACCGCTGTTGATTGCGGGCCAACGCGGCGCCCGTATCGAAGCCGCGGAAAAGGGCGTCACCGCAGCCGAAGCGGATGTCGAGGCCGAATATGCGGCGTTGGTTCATGAAACGCGACGGTTATTCGTAAAACTTTTGGCAGAACAGGAACGCGTCGCCATTTTTGAAGAAACCGCGCGCGACATGCAGCATTTGGCGGCGATCGTTACCGGCCGCAAGGATGCAGGTAATGCCAGCTCTTTCGATGAGCTGCGTATCGGTGTCGAAGCCAGCGGCATAGAGACAAAGCTCGAAACCGCGCGCAACGATCTGGCCGAAACCGTGGGAGATTTGGGCCTGCTCTTAGGCATGCCTGACTGGAAGCCGGCAGCGGTAGGAAAATTGGCGGTTTTAGGTGTGCCGGCCGATGCGCAAAAACTGCTGTCTGAAGCGGAAGTTTCGAATCCCGACATTGTAGCGGCGCAGCGCAGCGAATCCGCCGCCGATGCCGGTTTGGAAAAAGCGCGCCGCGAACGCTGGCCGGCCGTTTCTGTTCAGGTGGGTACGGTTTATACCGACAGTCCCTACAGTAACACGACGTTCGGCGGCGTTTCGGTCGAAGTGCCGATATTCGACCGCAACCAAGGTGGGATGGCAAAGGCCGAAGCCGCGAAACATGCGGCCATGCTGGAACATGACTTTGCGACTTCCCGTACCCGCGTGGCGATTGATCGCGCGGTCAATCTGCTCGTGCGCAGGCAGGAAACTCGAGTCAAATTCGAAAAAGATGTGCTGTCCAAGCTGAACAGCCTTAAATCGATGGGCGAGTCCGCTTACCGTTTCGGCAAGGGAACCATTTTAGAACTGCTGGATTCCTACCGGTCCCGAACCGAAATGCGCTTGACCGAAGTCGATCTGATACAAGCCGAAACGGAAGCGGAACTGGATGCGCTGAGGGCATCCGGCCAACTGTTAAGTTATCTGAACGCCACTCCCGATTGATCGCCTCAAGCAGATGAGGCCGCTCATAATGAAAAGCGCAAGGCTGATCATTTATCTGTTGAGTCTGCTGTGGGTTGGGTGTCCACTTGTAGCCTTTCCGAAGGGAAAGGTGCACGAAAAAGCCCCCAAACGAATCAAAGTCAATCCGGCCACTGAAGAGTCGGGCGGCTTGACGTTGACTCAGGAGTTCAATATCTATCGTGGCGCGGCCTATGCCAATATCGTGATCGATTATGCCACGCGTGACGGCTGGGTCTTCGGTATGCAGCTTCTCAATGTTCCGGTCGCGGGCGACGGCGCCCAAACCTTTCAAAATGACGGCTACTTGATACTGTCCAAGACTTTCACCATCAACGACGCCTGGTCGCTGGCAGTAGGCGCACAAAACGGCAGGGTGCTGACCCATGCCCCTGCGCACAGATGGCATCATTTTAGCTTTCTCGACAATCAGTTTACTCCGGGCGAACGGCTGAATTTTCATCTGGGCGCTTTCTACGTGAATGATGCGCTGGCGACGATTCACCAGCCTTACGGGGCGATGGCCGGTTTTGAAATTCGCATGCTGCCCAAAGTGCTGCATTTGCAGGCCGATTATTTCTCGGGCACATCCAACATTTCAGGCAATATCGTCAATCTTTTTTATTACCCTGCCGCAAACTGGCAAACCTATTTAGGCGTAAACATGCCGGCGCCGCATACGGGCGGTGAATTTGCGGGTAATGTGGGCATTGCCTATAACTGGCGCTAGCCGCGCCGGGAATGCTAAGAATCATGGCTGCAAAAAAATGCCTTTCAACTCATCAGGCGCAAGCGTGTAGTTTCGCCAAATACGTTCAACGTTTTCCTGGTGATGAGGTCCAAAGCGGTTTGGAAATTTCTTCAGCAGCGCCACCCCGTCGAGCACTTGCGCGCGATGCAAATAGGCAATCGATTGAATCACCAGCAGCAAATTATCCTCATCAATTGGCGCGTCCCGTTCCAGATAGTCGTTGATCATATTCGCATACTCAAGGGACGGCATTTGTAACGGCAGGAAAAGAATCCACTTTTCAACGGCAGGGTCTGAAGTGGTGCGCATCATATCCCCCAAAAATTTGTACATGGGTTTCTCGCAACGGGAATAGGCCCAGATGTAGTTTAAGACCCATCCCCTATCCTCTTCGGTCAGCAGGCCCAAGTGTAAAATCGGCTCCGCCTGGCGGCGAAGCTCCTCGGCGATTTCAGTCAGCTGATATTTCCCGATAAAATCGCTGGCCAGGTACTTCAGATTCTTATGGCTCTTGGGCTCTATCCAGGTACTGAGGATTTTGACGATTTCTTTGGGCCGCATTTTGACCAGCGTGTCGAAAAAATCCATGCTTTCGGTAAACGTATATTCGTTGCTTTCCGGCCGCGCCGGATAAAACAGCGTAGGCGTCTGATTGATCTGGCTGGCGATTTCCTTTAATAAACGGAAAACCTCATCCGGCGTGAGCACGTTGTAGGCTTTCAGCGCTTCATAAACCTGATCCTGGCTCTCATGCAGAAGGTTTTTCAGAATTTCTTCGCGAAATAGATGCGAGGTGTACTCGTAAGTCAGCCCGATGACCACGGCAACGATCAATGCAATTGAAATGTGGTCGGCCCAATTGCGTAGGACCTCGGGCAGCATGGGCTCGAAGTACTTTAAGAAAAAGGCGGTGAGTAAGATAATGCCGAAGATCACAAAAGGGACAGCCGCATAAGCTGTTTGATTTGTCGATCGCATAGTTTTTCTCCAAAATGACCAATTCCGATTCGAAGGAATGGCGGCTGAAAGGTTCAGCGAAAGGGTAATTGAGTCTGACGTGTATTGTGATTTTATTCACAACACTTGATGTGTTTAAGCGTAGCGAACTGCCGTGTTCGGCCAAAGAAGGAAAATTGCACTCTTATTTTTTAATAGTTTCTTAAGCATACCCCCTGTTGCTTAATACTACCTTAATTAAAGTAAGGAAACTCTATCCCGTGCACCGAAAGACAAGACGTGATTTGAAGGGTCTGTGCTGATTTTTTGCAGCCGGCGGCAAGCGCCTGAGGCCTGGGAACAGCCGTGGCGGCGCGCAATCGGCCGTGTGCGCTAGGCTTCGCTATGGTGCTTAACGGAATAAAACGCCGTCGACGATTCAGGCCTGAAACTCGGGTTTCCGGGGCAGTCAAAGCCTCATTGTTTTGGCTGCTCAACGGCTTCGGCTCCCTGCGCTTCGCTTTGGCGCAGTCCCCGAGTCCACGCTTTGACGCGTTCGATCGCGCTGTCGAAAAGCGAAAAAGCGACTTCGACGCTATAGCCCATCACCAGTGCGGTCAATGTCAGGCTGATATTGAAGCCTTCCGCTTCTTTGACGTCGGAGGTGATAAAAATACCGCTGATAGACCCCAGCAAACCGCCCAAACACAGACGCATGGTCAACATGCCGCGCGGGGAAGGCACATAGCTGTTCGAGGATAAGCGGTACAGCGTATGGCGTGTCACATAGGCGGTGGCGCCGATGAAGCCGAGCAATAGCGGCAGCACATAGCGCGACATCACCGTATGCGCCGAGAGCGCGTATTCGCGCTCCAGCGCCAGGCAGCCGAACAGAAAATTGCGGCTTTCCTTGATGGTAATGTGAAAATCTTTATTTTGGGCGCAACCGTTCAATGCATCGACGGTCGAATCACTGAGTCTGAAAAACGGGATATTTTTAAGCGGCTTGGTTAAATCGACCAGCGCTTGCGAGGAGGCGTTCAACTGCGTTCCCAGCATGTAGGAAGCGCTCTCCACTTGCGCTTTCTGCTCGACCGGAGTCTTATCGTTGACCAGACGCTCGGCGGACTGCTGGTTTTCGATGCCGACGACCAATCTTGAAGAGCTCGCCAAAGTGTCGGCCACCAGTACGCTATAACATTGCACGACCACATAAAGGCCGACGAACGCCAGCAGGTACAGAGTAATCTGCGTTAAATCCTTATAGCACCGGGAAACGAGCTTGTTCATGCCGGAATTCAAACCGAACCAGTGCAGCAGCTTGGAGCCCGCCGAGCCATCGTGTTTCGCTTGCGGCGCCATCACCGCGTCCTTGATGCCGTCGACAATTTGAATGCTGATGTCGGAGGCCGGATGAATCAGTTTCGCCAGTTGCGAATAAGTTTGCCACAACTTAACTTCATCGCTGTGCTGACAGGTGTCGGACTTCATGCGCAAAATATCGACGCCATTAGCGATCAATTCATCAGGAACTGTAATCGTGGGATTGGCGACCGCATAGCGCAGCATGCGCCCGACAGTGTCCCTCGCGCGCCGGATTTTCTCTATATCCTCGCTTGCCATCCCACCTGTAGGCTCGTTTGTTGCTTCCGGCAATAAGGAAGGACCGGATGGTTCTTGCATAGGATCACCGGTTTCTTTTTCACTCATTGGGTTTTCTCCGCCAAATTCAGCCTGGAATATTCCGACGCTTTCGATAGAACGATTATTTTCGTTAGCGTATGGCGAATTAGTTTGAATGTCAATGTCGGCGGGCGGAAAGGTAAACGCTTCGGCAGATTGCGCTGGCCTGATCCCGATTCCGGATCAATTCCCCCGTCAAATCGTACCCGAATGCGGCGGCTGGTTTTCAGGCGGGATCGACTTTTCCAATTGCCGGCGGAACTCTTCCATCTGCCGCAGCAATTCATCACTGAAAGACTTGAATTGCCTTTCAAACAGCGGGATCTGTTGTTCGAGTTCCTTGTTGATCGCTTCGCCAATTTTACCGAGGCTTTTAAAGATTTCGCCGAAGGGCTGGTTTAACAGGTTGTTCAGCGTTTGCTGATAATCCACCTTCCAGCGATTATCTTCCTTCGACAGCACGGTATCGAAAGTCAGGACCCTGTTGTTTTCGGGCTTTTGCAGCGTCAACACGGTGGCGACCCGCGCATTGCCGCCTTCGATCAAGACCTTGCCGGTCTCCAAAGACGCATCTTCGAGATTTTGCTGCCGGGCCACCAGATGCAGGCCATCCCTAAGCGTATGGCTTCTGGCGGTTTCGAGATCGCCATCCGCCATCGCCTCCCAGAATGCCTGGGTGACTTGCTCCGGCGTCGAGACGGTTTGGCAGCCGCTCAGCATGAACAAAAGCCATAACCCTCTGACCGCGCATTTGATGCTCGGAAAGCGGGGAAAAATCGGCGCAGCGATTGGGTTTGTCATGTTCGGAATCTCCTCGATGTGTCAGTCAAATCAAGCGCAATTGAAACGCCGCCCTTTTTTCATTTGGGACAACACATGAGGCCGATTGTTACCGCTGCCATTGCATTTAGCTCCGGCATCACACATAGAGCCTTGTCATCTGCCGCCAATATCGGCCTCGATGCGCGCGCCCGTTCCATTCGTGCAACGCATGCGGCACGCCTTTGGACCAACATATCTGGCTGAGATGACGGTTATTGTCGAGAAACGGGTCTTCCTTGCCGATCACGAACACCATGTCCATCTGCCGCAAGTGTTGCAGGCGCATTTCGCAGTCGAGCTGGGGCAGAAAATGCGTCGGCGTATGGAAATAGATATTGTCGTCGTAGTAGCCGTCGAACAGGTTGTGAAAGTGTTCGACCGACAACGTCAAATCATATCGGCCTGAAAATGCGCACAATTTTTGAAATCGATCGGGATGGCGGAAGGCGATGGTAGCGGCTTTGTATGCGCCCAGGCTGCAACCGTAGGCGATCGTGCAGGGGTTCGGATTCTGACTCGCCATGAACGGCAAGATATCGTTCAGGATGTAGTTCTCGTACTGGATGTGACGCTGAATGCGCCCGGACGGATGACACCAATTGCAATAAAAACTCTCGTTGACGATGCTGTCCACGCAATACAATTGCAGGAGGCCGGCGTCGATTTTGTCGGCCAGCACCTCGACGATGCCGATATCTTCGTATTCGTAAAAACGCCCGTCGCGGGTCGGAAACATCAGGACTTTCGCCCCGTCATGGCCGAACACCAACAGTTCCATGTCGCGTCCCAGATCAGGGCTGTGCCAACAATGATATTCCCGATTCATAAGCAGTCGAAAAACTCCCGTAATTCCTCTATTAATGCGTTTTCCTGCTCCGCCTTGCGGGGATAGTCCGCATGCCCCATGTCAAAGACAAACAATCGTTTTTCCCGGGGCAGTGCGTTGTAAATGCTGAACTGGCCGGGCGGAGTCACCACCGGATCGG
This sequence comes from Methylomicrobium lacus LW14, assembly GCF_000527095.1. NCBI lineage: Bacteria > Pseudomonadati > Pseudomonadota > Gammaproteobacteria > Methylococcales > Methylococcaceae > Methylomicrobium > Methylomicrobium lacus. Next base: position 2,562,179 of record NZ_AZUN01000001.1, read on the forward strand.
CCAGCGCCGCCGCCACATGCACGGGCGCCTCGATGTACCGCGCCGCGATGGCTGCATCATAATAGCGCAACGTGTCGAGAATATGACCGTGCTCGCGCTGGTAGTTTTGCAGCGCCGCCGCGCTGCCCCAGGTCGGCAGTTTCAGGCGCCGCGGGTGATCGCCGAAACTCGGCACATTCAGATGGGCGCGCTGAATGCGTCTGTCCCAGGGCAGCGCCAGCGCGCCGATGCCGCCGCCAAAGCTGATGCCGAGATAGCCGACATGGCCGGCTACGGCGGGAAACATGGCCAGCAAGGCAGACACCGCGACCCAGAGGTCTTCCACGCAGCCGCCCAGGATGTAGCGGTCTTTATTGTCGATGTCGTGCAGGACGTGATAGGCCGGGTTATCCGAAATCGGCCAGCGCCGGCTGCGGGACAGGCCGCGAAAACACGGAAACAAATAAACCGCATTCGGTATCGGCAGATGAAAATCGGGGCCCTCGCGTCCGCCATAACCGTGGCCGACGATCACCCCGCGCGTCACCGGCGCATGCTTAGGAATCAGCGCCCAGCCCCCGATCTCGAAGGCATCGGTCGAGCGGTAATTCAGATCGTAACACTCGAAATCGGGATGCGACCACGCGCAGTACGTGATGCGCTGGCGCGGGTCCAATGCCAGCGCCCGCTGATAGCGCGCCTGCCAGAAGGGAACAAAGTCATCCGGCGGCAGCGGCGGCGTGATACTCCGCAATTGGTCCAGGGCATAGCCGTAGGCGGGGTCGAAAGTCGGCATGGGTGTCGGTTATGTCAAAATTCGTAAAGTCCAGGGAAAGAGGGACTCACTGTTGCCTTATTTTAAGGCCTGCATGCGCCAGCGAGACAAAATAATGCAGAAAAAGTTCGTCAATTAGTAAAACTACCAATTGTTTAGATTTGCTTAAATAAGCATGATGACAGCTAGAACGACCGCGCTTTCTGCGTCTGCTAAGAAATCGCCCGATTTAATCACAGTCCTGCTCCCGCTAAAACGGCATGGCCGGGCGGATTTCCATTCAAACAAGAGACAATACGATGAACACAGGCAAATTATTCGGAAATAAACTGGCACTGGCTGGCTTGTGGCTCGCGCTGACAACTCCCGCCCTGGCAACGGCGCAAACGTCTTACGACAGAATCGTGACTTTCGGCGCCAGTTTGACCGATCCCGGCAACGGCTTTTTCTTGCTGACTTCGTTGGTCGATCCAGAAACCCATGAGCCCTGCGGAGCCCGATCATTAAGCGTTCCCCCCTATGATCAACTGGATGAATTGACAATCCCGGAAGCGCCCTACGCCAAAGGCGGACATCATTTTACCAACGGCGACACTTGGGTTGAATACCTCGCGGGCACACTCAAAATGTCCAAAGATACCCATCCGGCGTTGAAACCGGGACGCCATGTCGCCAGCAATTATGCCGTCGGCGGCGCGCGAACCGAAGCCTATCCGTGCCGGTTCAATCTGCCGGATCAGATCGACGCCTTCAGCAAAGACGGACTCCAAACAACCGACCAGACCTTGTTTATCTTGGAAATCGGGGGCAACGATGTGCGTGACGCACTGCTGCTAGCCTTATTCGATGTGCAGTTAATAAGACCCGCAATTGAACGCATCGTGGATAACATTTCGGCTACAGTGGAATATCTACATACGCATCATAACGCGCAGAACATTTTGCTGGTCAATGTTCCGGACATCGGGCAAACACCGGCAGTCAAGGCATTAGATGCCATACCCGAATACAAGGGCATAGCCGCCTTGGCAACTTACTTATCGGCGCAATTTAATGGTGCTTTAGCCAATGAAGTCGCCTATACGCTGATTCCTGCCGGCATGAATGCCCGTATCTTGAATATCTTTGACCTGCTCCACGATATCCTGGCTCACCCGAAATCCTACGGCATCAGCGATACCCAACACGCCTGCGTCACCCCTAAAATTCCGCCGTTCGCCTGCAAAAAACCGGATACCTATCTATTTTGGGACGGCATCCATCCCACCACGGCCATTCATCAAACGATCGCCAAAGAAGCCGCGACAACGCTGAGCTTTTGAGCGGCGTAGAAAATTAACCCTGCAATTTTCGCGTCGCGTCGGCCAGCCTCGCCCCCAAATTGAGCACGGCAGCTTGCAACTGCGCATCGTTCAGGTAGCCGTCAGGATGCAGCGCTTTGTCGGCTTGCACGATCGCCTGCTGCTCGGGCAGCACGGTCACGCCGATATTGCTGAGCAGCAACCTTAAAAAAACCAAGCCCCTCAGCCCTCCCAACGCGCCCGGCGATGCGGCCATGATCGCCGCAACCTTGCCGCGGTAAGCCAAGAGCGGCGCTTCATCGCCTTCGCGCCGGGACGCCCAATCGATCGCGTTTTTCAGCAAAGGACTGAAGGCGCTGTTGTATTCGGGCGAGGCGATCAAAAAGCCGTCATGCTCGATCAGCAAGTTTTTGAATGCGCGCGCGGCATCGGGAATGCCGTGCTCTGCCTCGTCGTCCTGATTGAAGATCGGCATCGGAAAATCGGCCAGATTAATCACCGTCACCTCGGCGCCGGCCTGTTCAGCGCCTTGCGCCGCGATTTTGACCAAGCGCTGGTTGAAGGAGTTTTTCCGGGCGCTGCCGGAAAAGGCGAGGATTTTGGGCATGGAAAATGCCGTATTCATTTTTGCTCCGCCGCTTCCAAAGCTTGCTGGCGCTGCATGGCGGCATCCTGCACCGCTTGATCCACTGCCTTAGCCTTGGCCAGCGCATCCATTTGCGGTTGTAGTACCGTTTGTTTGGCTTCAGGAGCGGATGTTTCTTGACCACAGGCGGAAAGCAATCCACATCCGAACAGCAATAACCCTTTAATTGAATTCTTCATAGGCGCCAGGTAAATGAGCCGCCTACTTAGGCAAGCCGGTAGTCTCGGATATTTTGTTGAAGTCGACGCCGACGCTGATGATCAGGCTGCTCGCTTCCTCGATATTCATCGCCGATTTGATGACTTTCGACTTGTCCACGATCGCGGTATAACCGGAGGTCGGATTCGGCGAAGTCGGTATGAACAACACATATTTATCGTCGAAGCGGTTGGTCACATAGGCCGCCATCCAGACGCCTTCCTTCGGATACTCGACATAAACGACCTCTTTCGCAACCGTCTTGTCATGGCCGGAAATCATATTGCTGACTTTTTTAAGGACCCGGTAAATGGTATTCAGAAAAGGAATTTTATCGATAACGCGGTCGAAGGTCGCGATGACCCAGTAGCGTCCGTCCTTGACGAGTTTACGCCCGATCCAGACCAGAATCGCGGTACTGACGCCGAACACCAACAACGTGTAAAAATAATTGTCCGAGACGGCATAAACGGTGCCGATCAGATCGGACACGCGGTCTTTCACGAAGATCATGATCTGCAATGTAATCACGATCGGGATCACCGCCAACACGCCGATCAAAAAATAATTTAAAACTTGTTTTACCAGTGGGTTCATTATCGCGCCTCCTCGTTAACAGCGACTTTTCGCCGCGGCCGTTACTTTATAAAGTTGTTATTATTGAACGCCGTTACCTAATTGTCCGATCGGTTTTTTCGGTCAAGGCAGGATGGGCCGGCAACTCATTATAAGCGAAATTAAGCAACTTACCGATCAATCGCACAGGCGATGCAACGGGAAATGACAGCTGAAACAGCTCCCCCTGCCGAGTTCGCTGATGATATGCAGGCGGGCGTCATGGCGCATCAGCACGTGCTTCACGATTGCAAGGCCGAGGCCGGTGCCGGGAGTTTTCCGGGCGTGATTGGATTCTGCGCGGTAAAAACGCTCGGTGACGCGCGGAATATCCTCCGGCGCGATGCCGAAACCGCGGTCCTCGACCTCGAGCACGACCGTATCGCCGTCCTCAAACCAGCGCACCTTCACCACCGAATCGGCCGGTGAATATTTCAGCGCGTTGCCGACCAGGTTGGTAAACGCGCTGCGGAGTTCCTGCTCGTCGCCATGAATATTGGCGTCCGATGCCAGAGACAATTCGATGCGCCTCGCCGAATTTTCGACCACGCCGCGCTCATTGCAAATTTGCTTCAGCAATGCCGGCACATCGACGCAAATCGTGCGCCTTTGCTGTGTCTCGAGCCGGGTCAGCATCAACAAGTCATCGACCAGATGCTGCATGCGCTCGGTCTGCCCGCGCATCTGTTCCAGCGAACCGGTCAATAAGGCGGAACCGCCGTCGTCCATATCCTGCAAGGTTTCAAGATAGCCCTTCAGCACCGTCAACGGTGTTCTGAGTTCGTGCGAAACGTTCGCGACAAAATCCTTGCGCATCCTTTCCATCTTCTTCACTTGCGTGACATCCTGCGCCAGCAACAGCCTAAGGCCTGAACCGTAATTGACGATCCTGACCGCCAAGGTAATCTGATTGTTCACCGGCGAAGGCAAAATGATCGCGTCCTGATAATTCTGCAATTTGAGATAGCGGATAAACTCGGGATAGCGGATCAGATTCGGAATGCGTTGACCCTTGTCCGCCGGCTGCAAGCCCAATACTTTCAGCGCCGCCTTGTTGGCCCACTCGATCACATCGTCCTCGCCCAAAATGACCGCGGCATCGGGCAAGGCCCCGGTGAAATCCCGAAACTGTTCGAGCAGTTTCCGGAGCTTCTTTTTACGGCGTTTTTCGGCCTTTCTGAGCCGATAAACATGGTAGTAAATATCTTCCCAGATCCCTTTGGTATTAGGATAATCGACTTTACCCCCCCGGCTGATCCAGCGTTCGAAGCGGCTGATTTGCTGAAGCTGCCGCAACAGAAAGATCAAGGTTGCCGCCAGCAGTAAAGGCAGCAGAGCGCCTGTCAGAAAGCCGACAATGACTATCGCGAATAGCGATAGCAATACAATTGTAATTTCCCTTTTCCAAACTCCCATAAATTCTAAGGTCTATTGTACCAACGAGAATCGATAACCGAAGCCGCGCACCGTTTGCAAAAGCTCCTCGCGGCCATACTCGGAGAGAATCTTTCTGAGCCGGCGGATATGCACATCGACCGTGCGCTCTTCGATATACACACTGCGCCCCCAGACCTGATCGAGCAATTGCGTGCGCGTATAGACTTTGTCCGGATGGGTCATGAAAAACTGCATCAGGCGGAATTCGGTCGGACTGACTTCAAGCTGGCGTTCGCCGATGCTTAGGCGGTGCTGTTCCGCATCGAGCGCCATGTCGCCGAGCACGATTTGCCCACCGCCTTGTAGCTTGCCGCTTCGGCGCAGCACCGCGCGAATTCTGGCGATCAATTCCTTCGGAGAAAACGGCTTGGTCATGTAATCGTCGACACCGACATCGAAACCGCGCACTTTGTCTTCCTCTTCCCCTCTCGCGGTCAATAAAATGACCGGCAACTCCTGATAAGCGCTTTCTTTACGCAAACGCCGCGCCCATTCCGCGCCGCTGATGCCGGGCAGCATCCAGTCCAGCAGGATCAGATCCACTGGCGTCTGATCGAGAATCGCTTGCGCGGCCTTGGCGTCGCTCGCCGCATGCGCGATAAAACCGGCTTGCTCGAGCACTAAGAGCAGCATCGCGCGGATCGAGTCTTCATCTTCAACCACGAGAATAGTGAGTTTGGTCATGATAGGAAAGAAAAATAAAAGCCCGGATTGTAATCCCGAGTTAATGACAGTTTGATGACAAGACCGCGCTTAAACACACATCGATCAAGGCCTCGCTATACGGAACTGCCCGCAAAACGCCCTTTTTGTGCCGCCGCGAATCAGGCAGTGCATTCGGCTTCGAGAACGCCGCCGATACCCGCTCATTTGATCGCTCGCCACATGAAATGTTCATGATTCATAACGGCGAATTATATTAGAATTACCCCGGCCCGGTTGAATTTTTAGCCTAACGAAGCGTCTTAGAGGACGCGGTAAATCACGTTTCGCTAAACAGGAGAGTCCTCATGAGTGTATTACAAGAATTCAAAGAATTTGCAATCAAAGGCAACGCGGTCGACATGTCGGTCGGCATCGTCATCGGCGCGGCTTTCGGCAAGATCGTGTCGTCGCTAGTCGCCGATGTGGTCATGCCGCCGATCGGCGTCCTGGTCGGCGGCGTCGACTTTACCAACCTCGCGATCACAATCAAGGAGGCATCGGGCGATGCGCCGGCGGTGATGTTGAAATACGGCAGCTTCCTGCAAGCCGTCGTCGATTTTACGATCATAGCCTTTGCGATTTTTCTGGTGATCAAATTGATCAACCAGCTGAAGAAGAAACAAGTCGAAGCTCCAGCGCCGGCTCCCGAACCGACAAAGGAAGAACTGTTGCTGACCGAAATCCGCGACCTGCTGAAGGAAAGAAAACCCTAGCAACCGCTCCGGCCGGAGCGAATCCAAGGGAGCGATTCCACAATTTATCGTCATCGCTCCCCTTTCCCCGCTTGCCTAACAGCATCCCCCGCCGCCCGCGCATTGATCCTGATGATGCAAGGCCCCTTTCGTTTCGCTGACCGGACGCACGGTGCCGGACGGCGCGCACCAGGGCACGCCAGGATTGTCATGCAGCGGCGCGATGCCGATGAAATTGTCGCCGTAAGCCGGCCCGGTCAGGACCTTGCAGCTGCGCTCGCAGACCGCCATGCGCTGGCCCCGGTAAAATACATGGCCTTCATCGTCATAGACCTTCGAAAAAGGGCCGCGGTAAATCACCGCATGGCCTTTGTCGAGACAGGGCTCATTCAGCGGCTTGATTGCGGTGATCGTGACCGAACGGAATTCTAACCCTTCGACGACCTGCCAGGGGCTGTTTTCCCACTTGTCATAGCCGACCGCGATGAAGCCGGCATCGATGAAAGCCTGCAAGAAATCGTATTCCTGCAACGCGCCCGAGATGCAGCCGCTCCACAGCTCGGGGTCCTGTTTCAGATGCTCGGGCACCGTCTCGTCCGAGACGATGTCCGAAATCGCGACCCGCCCGCCCGGTTTTACGACGCGGAAAATCTCGCGGATCAATTGCGCCTTGTCGCTGTCATGCACCAGATTCAGCACGCAGTTCGAAATGACCAGGTCGACCGAGTTGTCGGCGATCAGCGGCGACTGTTGCCGCAGCCTGTCCTGCCAGGCGCGCAGCGCGATCAGATCGTGCGAACTCTTGACCGGATGCTGCGCCAGCTGCGCATCCATCGCGGCCAGATCGAGCGCCAAATCCTGAATCTGCCCCTTCACGAATTCAACCCGGTTCGAGCCGATTTTTTCGGCCATTTCCGGCTGGTATTTCCGCGCCAGCGCGAGCATGTCGTCGTTCATATCGACGCCGATTACCTTGCCTTCGTCGCCGACCAGTTGCGCGGCCATGTAACAGATTTTGCCTGAACCTGAGCCCAGATCGAGCACGGTATCGCCTGGCTGTACATAGCGGGACGGATCGCCGCAGCCGTAATCCTTGTCGATAATTTCCTGCGGCAGGATCGCCAGCAATTCCCGGTCATAGTCGACAGGACAGCACAAAGCTTCCTGCCTTACCGCCGCGCCTTCGGAATAACGCGCCAACACACTCGCTTCTACGGTCATTTTCTCTCCTTCCTATCGTTTATCAGATTAACGCGCCGCCGCAACTGCTGCCTTGCCCGGCCGTGCAGCCGTAACAATGCTGGCGCACGCTGATCGGCGCGCCGGTCAGGGCGCGTCCAAACAGCTGCTGCAAATGAATTTTTTGTTGGCCGGCAAAAGCCCCCAGCGGCAATTGCAGCATCTGGTTGAAATCGCAGTCATACACAAATCCCTGCCAGTCGATGCTCAAGGTATTCAGGCACATCACATACCGGAGATTCTCGGCACAGTGATTGTCTTTCAGCAATTGCAGGTACTGATTGAACATGCCCTTGCTGACCAGCATGCTGCCGAAGCGCTGGATCGGCAGATTGGTCATCGCGAAGAGTTGATTGAAGGTGATGCCGTAATGTTCCCTAAGATGTGCCTTGTAGGCTTTTTCGAGCGGCTCTTGCGCGGGCGGCAGGGTCGCCCCTTGCGGATTGAAGACCAGATGCAGGCGCAGATCGCCGTTTCCCCGCCCGTAACCCCATGTGTTCAATTTTTGCAGTGCCGCTATGCTCTGCTGAAACGCGCCCTTGCCGCGCTGCCGGTCGACATTGTCTTCGAGATAACACGGCAAGGAGGCGGTGATTTCGACCTGCTGGGCCGCGAGAAAGCCGGCCAGGTCCTCGTAGCCGGGCTCTTCCAGAATCGTCAGATTGCAGCGGTCGATCACCTTCACGCCCAACCGCCTAGCTTCCGTCACCAGTTCGCGGAAATGGGGATTCATCTCCGGCGCGCCCCCGGTCAGATCGAGTATTTTGATCGCTTCCTTTTCGATAAACGCCAGCACCAGATCGACCGTGTCCTTGTCCATCAGTTCGGTCCGTTTCGGCCCCGCGTTCACATGGCAGTGCATGCAACTGAGGTTGCACAAATAGCCGAGATTGACCTGCAACACCGCCAGTTCGTCCCGGAAAATCGGTGGAAAGTCGGTCTGTTCGAGGAGCGGTAAGGTCGCGTGCATGGTTTACTTCGCGCTGAAAAAAATGTCGCCGTAATAGGCGGTCGCCCGGCCTCCGGCATTGTCGGTATCGGTCATGATCGCGACCGCGTCGATATGATCGATGGCTTCGCCGAACTGTTTGCGGAGGTCATCGAGAATGTTGCGTTTTTCATGATGCCAGGCCGCCGTGCCGTCACCGGATGAGCGCAGCGCGATCATCATCACGTTCTCGCCCGCAAACGCATTCGGCCAGATTTTACCCTTCGGCGAGGTGCTTGCCCAGACATAATTGAGCGCCTTCTTGCGCCAGAACGCCAGCCCGCCGTCGATCACCACATACACCCGCGCCGCATAATCATCCCCAGGCTTCGACTGCTCATTCAGCTGGCCGAGCCGGTTTTCGATCCGCCAGCGCCAGTTCAGAAACGGCGTTTTAGTCAGATCGATGCGCTGTTTCCTGAACAGCCCCGAGGCGCTCGCCGCGCTGTCGGCCTTCAACACTTTGGCGCCCTCCTGTTCTACCAGGCGATAGCGCGTCTGCCCCTTGAACGCTTGCGTTTCCCAGGCCTTTAGCGATCCGGATGAAAAATCGCCGATGCGGATCGTGTCAGCGCCCTGGGCGATGTTGGCCGCCAGCGTCAAAAGCAACAACAGCGCAATCGATCGACGCGAAAATGTGATAGGCATGGCTTTTTGCTATGGCAATGGATACTTGAAAAAACGGATCGGACTATATCAATCCATGACCCGGACATTAATCCCAAACGCGGCGATTGGCAAGGCGCGTCGCATTGGCAAATGAGGAACGCGCGGCGTTCTATCCACTTGACCTGGCCCGTTAGCCCCTTGCATTAATTTAAGGATTTCTCCGTTCGTGGTGAGCTTGTCGAACCATGAACGGAGAAATCCGAACCGCATTAAGTTAATGCCATTCATGCTTCGACAGGCTCCGCACGAACGGCTTAACTTAATGGCAGTGGCCCGTTAGCCGCTATCCCAACAAAAACCGAGGCATCAACGTGATTTCACAGTGACAAACGCTGTCTTGAAAAAATCCCGCCCGGCCCTAGTTTATTTTTGCGATTACTATATAATACGCTGCTTATCAGCGCACCGATGCCTCGGTGGCGAAATTGGTAGACGCAAGGGACTTAAAATCCCTCGGTGGCAACACCGTGCCGGTTCGACTCCGGCCCGAGGCACCATACTTATAGTTCGAAAGACGCTCAACAAGATTCCAAAACCCGCACGTTTACTGGCTTAGCGGGTTTTTTTATGTCCGTCGAAGTCCAACAAAGTACGGTAACATTCGACAAAAACAGCAGTAAGATTTACAGTAATTTTCAGATTCTCTAAATAGTTACTGCACCGAGGTTACTGCACATGGCGAAAGAATTACTGAAACCTGCGACAATCACCAATGCTAAGCCCGGCGATAAAGACAAGCGGCTGAATGACGGCAACGGTCTTTATTTGCTCGTTAAGACCACCGGCGCGAAATGGTGGCGATTTGATTACAGCATCGACGGCAAGCGTAAAACCTTATCGCTTGGCACCTTCCCGGTCACAGGTCTGGCGGACGCAAGGCGCAAAGCCGAGCACCGTCCAATTCAAGGACTTAGGTTTTTAACCGAGTCTTCTGAAGCCAGAAACTAGCGTGTATTCACAAGTGAGACACGACAATGGCATCGATACGCAAACTTCCTTCAAGCTCCTGACATGTCCAAATCAGACACAAAGGTTGCCACGCAGTACCCAAAACTTTCTCCAGCAAGAAAGAAGCTACGGCTTGGGTCAAGCAATACAATAGCGAACTGACAGCTCAAGGTAAACCCTTGCAGTCTCTTTTCAACTCCAAGCCTAGCCCATCCGTTAGCCGAAGCAAAAACAATGCTTGCAGAGGCTCTTCAGCGATACGCTAAATCACGCTCGCCAGCAATGCAATGACGCGACTGCCTTGTGGCGTCCGCGAACCAAACATGGTTTTGTGCACTAAAACCCAATGTTTCCGCACGACCGACTTCAAGCTCCAGCTCATACAGTGCGATCGAGATCTGATAGACCATGTCTTCAAACGCTTGACCACACAGGCTGCAGCGAACGGGACGATGGGGAACGATCCGGGTTACTGCCAGCGTCAGGTTGCGGCTATAGCCTTTGCTGCCCACGCGCCGCCCGGCTTTTTTCTTGGGTTGACTGGAATCGGTGCACGGATGGGTTGCGCTGTCCGTCATGCCCTATAGATTTACATCTTTTGGCTTAAATGGCTACTTTTTGTGGCGAAGGGGCTAAACGATTACATATATAGCAAGGACATGCATGTCAATGTCCGCCAAAAACGAGCGCTCGCTATTGGGTCGTTTCTGCCTTTCGGCGAAATTTCAAGTGACCTTACTATGCAAAAACTCTGAATTTGATCTGACGGTTTCAAAAAATATCCTCGCTTGAATCGACATTGGCAGGCAGGAACCGACCCTGTGGAGCCAGTCAACTCCTGCTTCCGAACGACCGCACGCATCATAAACCGTTCCTTCCTCCTGAAGTGACTCGATCAGTGTGCATACAAATTACGGGCCTAGGTTAAATAATTGAACTTTTGACATATATATATTACAAATGTACAATAATCATTTCCCGTAATCCACGCTGAGACATTAGTCGCCATGTACCTTAGGGTTGCGGAAAACTCATATTACAAGGAGTAGGATTATGTATAGAATCAACCCTATCACAAAAAAAATGGCCAGGGTATGTATGTCAATTGTAGGACTTTTGTTCCTTCCATTGGCAGCTCATAGTGCTGACGTGCTGCACAGTTCGGTGACAAAACAGAACGGTCGATACATGATGCACATCGAAACCGTTGTTCAAGCCCCCGTTTCGAAAGTCCACTCTCTTCTCATGGATTATAAAAACTTTACTAGCTTCAACTCGATTTTCAAACAGGTTGAACTCGTGAAACGCCTTGATGATGGGGAAATTAGAATGGGAGTCAGATCGGAATTTTGCATTCTGGCCATCTGCCAGCATTTCGACTGGATCCAGGATGTCCAGTTTCGACCCGACGGGGACATTTCTATAAACATAGTACCGAACCAGGGTGATTTCCGACAGGGAAACGGCCGTTGGCGCCTGCTTTCAGTAGATGGTGGCACTCGGTTGTTATTCGATCTCGATCTAACACCGAAATATTGGATTCCGTCAGTATTCGGTACGTGGTTAGTGCAACAAAAACTTTCCGAGGACGCTTTTAAGTTTGCTCAAGAGCTGGAAAGGATGGCAATCTCGAATGGCTGTTACTCAATCTACAAAATTTGCTAAGAAAAAGGGGCGCAAGCCGGTCATGGCAAGCATGAGCGGACATTGCTGAATGCCTCCGAAGTCGATCGGGTCGAACATTATCATCCACAAAGCCATTGTGCCTATGGTGGCGAAGTCGTGATGGACGTCTAGAAATAGAAATAATGGGGTCATATATGGTCCGCCCCGTATTGCAAGAAAAAATTCACATGTGACATAAAGAAATAATGCGCCCATATATCCGGGCTTATGATGAAGTGCTCAATGACTTCCGGCCCTGATGGAATTCGCGCATCCCCGCCTCATCAGGTCTACGACTTCAAATGAGCCCGAGACCCTAGCAGGCTCTTGGAATGCAGGTGTTACCTTTTATGCCATCACTTGAATGTTATCTCCGCAATTCGTTGCTGATGTTTACCCGTTTCACTGTTTGGCTCGGCAGGAAGAGCCTCCCCTTTTGAAGAGTAATACGGCCCTCATGCTGCCGCCCGATAATTTTCTTTCTTGGTCAGCAATGCGGGCATTCTTGTTGGCCACCGCGACATTGGAAATATTTTCGCCGCGTCGACGCTTGATGTCGCTGATCCAGAGATGATGCTTGTCCTCGTGCTTGTGTGCCACCCGCGAAACCGAGCGCCCGCCGTGAATCAGCAGCGTCCGCAAATATACTTTACGCGGTCAAGTTTGCGGAATTTTCGAATAGCTGAAATTTAGGGTTCAGCAGTGTTTTGACCTGCTCGCTGAAGGTTGAGCCGACCTTATCGAGGCACTCATCAATGGAGGCCTTAAATTGGCAGAAGACTTGTTTGATGATGTCCGGGACGCTCATGTCCTGGAAAATCCGGCAGTTGCTGGTGCGGGTCAAAAACCACAGCCAGGGGCGCAGTACGGCACGGTAGCACAACAGATCGTCTTGGGCGGCCCCCTGGTGCTTGAACTCGGTGACTAAGCCGTGAAAATAGCGGGACGAGGAAAACGCTGAATGACTTAATTCCGCGCAGGGTCCGGCTGTTTGACGGGCTCACGACTCACTACAAGCACTTTCAACAACTTAGACCAATATTATTAAGCATACAATAAGAAATGTTGCCATCTACATGAAAATTAAACTCTAACAGGCAACTCTTTCCGCCAATTGTGATATATCTGGCATTTGCTGTTAGGCATCGTAGTTTTAGGATTTTTCCACGGCATTTCTTGTTGGTCCGGCGGAAACTCATTTGGTTGAACGTTAATTCTAATCTTGGGAGATATGATATGAAACTGATTAAAACCGCCGTCATCGCATTGACATTGGCTGTGTCGGCGCCCGTTTTTGCCGACACCCCGCGCCCACCGTCCATAAACCCAACGGCGTGGACATCTTGTATGATGTCGCCTTGCGTCCGGCCGGTTTCGTGGCGACCATATTGGGCAGCGCCCTTTATGTCGCATTGAGCCCCGCCACCGCGATCACCTCGCTCCAGCCGCCTCACGACACCTTCAAGACGTTTGCCGACTTCATCATTGTGAACCCTTACAAATTCACCTTTACCCGTCCGACAGGCGATTACAATTTTCCGCAAACTGAAAAATAATCCTGCTTTGCCTCATTGCCACACAGCGGCGCGGGCATGAGGCAAATGCCCCACCACACCAGCGTCCGCTAAGCCGGCCGTTTCAGCCTGATCGAACCCGCTACCACCTCGCGGGTCGGAAACAGGTGCCGATCCAGATCCCCTTTGAGCAACTCGAACAAATCGCGGGTAAACACCCGGTTTCCGATATGCCAGGAGTGATCGAAACTGCCGATTCGCGCTTGTTGATCGAAGCCCTGCAGCGCGACATCCGCATTCAGTAACGTAAAATAATCGGTGCAATCGACGTTGACCGCCTTGACCGGAATGTTTTCCGGCAGTCCGACGCGGCCTGCCCGCGGCGATATGCCCACCCTTTTCGCATTGGATAACTTTAGGACCGAGTCGGCGCCATTCGAATAATTGGTAAAGCGGGTACAATGGCGATAAATCGCCTCGGTCGAAGCATTGCCTTCCGCAAGCGAGGCAGACGAAATATCCCCGCCGATGAAGGCGATCTGGCTGACCATCCAACTCGCCTGGGCCATATGCATGTCATCCGCATCATCAAAGGCTTCGCGTATCACGTAGGCGCCGGTGGAATGTCCCAGTAAATGGATATTGATCGCGCACCCCGGCCCTTGCTCTCTGGCCAGCAGCCGAATCCCATCCGTGACCAGTTGCATGGCGGTCCTCTTCGCATCATGCCGGTCTTCCAGGTAGCTCAGCGCACTGGCCGCGCTCGGCCAATCGAAGGACATCACCACCCCCTTATAACCCGCCGCGTGCAGATCCGCCTTTAACTGTCGATGCCTTTTCATCACAACGGCCTGATCGTTATTGTAACCGTGGATAAAAACCAGGATGTCGCCGCGTTCTTTGCCGGGATCGCGCGAGTCATCGCCCCAAACGGCGGCCTGGCGTAACGCCTTGATCCATTCCGCTACGCCTCTCTTATGTTCCGGCAAAGGCACGGCCGATTCCTGCGGCACTAATAGATAATGGCTCTTGCCCGGCTCCGAGTTGAAATTGCCGTTTCTGACCGCGCGGGCACTCATAATGAAATCTTCGTTCATCATCATTTCCTCCTGATCAATCAAGGGTGTGTTATGAAGCTCATATCGTTCGTCATCATAGAGACAAACTTTACCGCATTTTGTTTTATCAACGGCCACTCAGAAGGCCAGCCATCAACAATGCTTTCTGGCTTATTGCGAAATCAATACTCCCAACCGCCCGCCAACGTAAGCAACGAACCGGTCATCATTTCCGGGCTGTCGTAAAGCAGCCAGGCCACCGTGTTGCCGATTTCATCGGGCTGCACCGGACGACCATACGGAATCTGCGCGGCCATCGCCTGCCTTTCCTCGGCGTTGATGTCTTCATCCTCGGTCAGGCCGGGGCAGATCGCATTGACCCGCACCTTGTCCGGGGCCAAGGCGACCGCCAGGCTTTTGGTCAAGGCGGCGACGCCCGTCTTCGCGGCCGAGTAGCCTGCGGACATCGGCCAGGGCTTGATGTTTTCGACGCCGGCAAAGGCGAAATTGACGATCTGGCCCTGGCTGTTGCGCAAGGCCTCCAACGCGTAATAACTGGTATGAAAACAGCAATTCAGGTTCAGGTCGATGTCGGCCAGCCAGTCCTCTGGCGTGACTTCCAGAATGTTTTTGTAAACGTAGGGGCCGACCACATTGATCAAGCCGTCGATCCGGCCGAAGCGGGCGAGCGCATGATCGACGAAGGCCTTCGCGTTTTCGGGCCGGGTCAAATCGGCTTGATAGAAGCTGTGCACGCAGCCTTTCGTGTCCAGCCAGTCGGCAAGCGCGTCGGCTTTTTCTTGATTCGCATGGTAGTGCAAAACCAGCTCCGCGCCGCGTTCGGCCAAGGCTTTGCACACGGCCATGCCGATGCCCGAAGTGCTGCCGGTGATCAATAGTGTTTTCATCGCATTTTCCTCGTCATGTCGCCGGCGTCAGTCCGGCCAGAGAATCACCGCGGTGCGCAGACGGTTCTTGCCGAAACAGGACATGCGGTCGAAATCGGCGCGCGCGATCGGCACGAACTGGCAATCCAGCTCGCTCTTGTGATCTTCCTCCGGGTCGGGGTCGTGCATGTACAGGCAGGCATCGTCGAAGCCGCTCATCACGACCCAGTGCGGCGCTTTCTTCCGGTCCAGTTGATAGGTGCTGATCAGGATCAACGGAATCGCGCCGGCCTTGAAGGTGCCGATCAGGTCGTCCTGGGTGATGTTGGTGTAATGCACCGCAATTGCCTGCGCCTCGGCCTCGCGCTTGAACGCATTATCGACCAGTTCGACGATCTGTTTTTTGTCCTCGCTGCGCACGCCGTCGATGAAGAGGGTCTCGCTTTGATTGATCCAGACCTCGACCCGGAAGCCGCGCCGCTTCGCCGCCAGCGCCAGGCCGACCGGATGGCAGCCGCCGTGGCCGGAGGTCATGAAGATCGTGGTCGCCTCCCGCCACAGATTGATCTCTTCCTCGCGCGAAGGCTGGTAGGCGTCGTTCAGCCCGTGCATCGCCATCATCAGCGAAGCGGGGCCGCAGGTGAAAGGCGTCGTTTGTTTGAGCCAATGCACGGTCCGGTGCTGCAAGGTGTCCTGGTAGTGGCGAATCAGTTTCTGGAAGCGGATCGCATCCTTATGATCCTGGTAATAATCGCGGTACAAGCCGAATTTTTGAAAACCCAAGGCCTCATAAAGCCCGATCGCGGGCGTATTATCGACGCTGACCTCGAGCCTGAGATACAACCGCCCGCTGTCGTGCGCGGCCTGTTCGCCGGCCGCCATCAGGTTTTTGGCGATGCCGTAACCTCTGAGCCGCGGCTCGACCGCCAGCGAATAAATCCGCGCCAACCGGGTGCCCGGATGATAGATGATCAGGATATAGCCGGCGATGCGGCCGTCGAATTCGGCGACCAGGAGGGCCCGATGCTCGGTCGTGATCCAGTGTTTGAAACTGCGCCGGCTTAAGCGGTCGGTATCGAAGCAGACGTTTTCGAGCTTGACGAGGCCTTCGAGATCGTTCGGACGGACCGGCCGAATCAGGATGTCTTCGCTGTTCATAATCCCGCCAATGCCTGAGCGATCACCTGCCGGCCCCGGAACAGCACCATTTCCCGCCAGGCCCGGTCCGCCGGACAAAAATGCTGCAACATCGCGAGGCTGTGCTGGCGTCGAAGTTCGATCGATGCGGGCTCGGCCCAGAGTTGATGATCGCGCCGCAGCACCTCGAACAGCCGGTCGGTGCTGTAGCTGCCGAATTCGAGCGTGATGTAGCAACTGCGCTCGTTCATGATCTTGTGCCAGGCATAGTCGAGCAAGCCGGTTTTCGGCACCGAACTGGAAGTACCGAGCAGCGGCAGCGTCACCGAATCGCCATAGAGGCTGAGCGCCGCCTGCGTGCCCGCGCTGTCCGGTTCGTGATCGCAGATGACCTCGCCGTAGCCGTAGGCGCCGAGACCGGTATGCAGGTCGATCACCGCCAGATCGCGCTGGCAAAGCGCATAGCTTTCGATCAGTTGTTCAATCACCCGCCTCCCATGACTGGGCTGGCTGCCGCCGTAACAGGCCCCCTTTGGATCATGGTATTGGCCGGCGCTGACCGCTTTCTCGAACGCAATCCGCCCATGCCGGCGTTCAAAATCGGCCAACAGCCTCTGCCTTTGCTCAGCGTCATCCAGGAACAGCGCGTCGCGGAGCTCCGTATAGCCGTCATTCCGGGGCAAGGGCGCCGAAAAATCGACGAAATTGCGGTTCAGGTCGACCCCGTCCGCATCGCAGCGCCGCCGCCAGGCATAGCCCCACGGCGTCAGCGCATGAATGATCAACAATGCGGCGCCTTCCGGCAACTGGATATGGCCTTCGGCCAGCATCAACAAATGCTCGATTTGAATCGCGCTGCCCGCATAACCTTCGATCCCGTGCGTGCCGCCGATCAGCACGACGACGCTTTCCGCATCCTCGGGACCGATCCAGACGCTGTCGGTAAACAACGGCTCGCCCTCGGGACCTGCGCCCGAACAGGAAAAAGACCGATGGTTGGTATGGCAGGGTAGCCCGGATACCAGAGACAGCCAGCGCCGCCTGGCGGCGGCATAGCCGTCTGGAAAAACATCCGTATTCAGCGGGACGAGCGGTAAACGGTAAGACATAAAACCTGCAAGACTTCTTCGCTTAGGAAGCCTTTATCGTAACACGTTGCGGCACCGGCTTCCTACCCATCAAGCCTGATCGACATGCCGTCAAAAGCGTCCAGTCGCCTCTAGGCTCCGTTCGTCTGCCGAGAATCACTTCGGCTATTTTTTTATCAGCGTCACCACGCTGGATTCGTTATCGATGACCAGTTTATAGCGTCCCAGCGCGCTCATCCCGAGCAGGCTTTTATGGTTCAGCAGCGCATCGTCGACGAAAGCGGCGTCGACGTTTTCGAGCGTTTCCGCTTCTATCCTGACGCCCTGCAATTTGCCGATCTTGGCGTCGACGCTGCCGTTCGCGGTCTGCATGGTCCGCGGGGTCAGCGAGTCCTCGGCAATCCCGAGCTTCGCGATCATCGACGCCGGCATCACGATCAGATCCGCGCCGGTATCGATGATCATTTCGACGTTTTCCCAATAGGCGCCGCTGCCCGTGACCGAGAGCGATACCAGCAGGTGCCCGCCTTCGGAGCGGGTCGGCAACACGATCCGACCGCTGTCGGTTTTTTGCTTTCTATCGATAATTACGACTTTTTCGATCTTGCCTTTGAGGTCCCGGCTGATCACGTGATTGTAGGATGCCAACGCTTTCTCGAGTTGTTGCTCCAGGCTGCCGCGAGCGCGCACCTTCGGCTCGTCGCCGATGTTATCCAGGCCGACGATCTGGATATGCATCTGGTCTTGCAGCGACTCGATCTGACCGTATAAATCATCGCCATAATCGGCTTCTTGCGCCTGCGCGCTCAGCGCAGCAACGACACAGAAAACGCAAACGAGCTTGCTCGGCGAAAGAAAATGAGGGTGTCTGTTCATCGAAATAATTGGCTTAAATTGGGTAGACTCACTTCTGGCCGCTCCGTATCCCGAACTGTCCCAGTAATAACAGGATTTTTTCCTTGCGCCGGCCCTCGGATAAGGTGCGGAGGTATTGCGCCCGTAGACTGTCCGGCAATTTGCTGACCATGCCCGCCAGGACCGCTTCGATGTTGTAGCAGGCCGAAGGGCTTGACAGGCAGGCCGGCACGCAATCGGTGCGCGCGAGTTGCAAAGCCTCTGCGACAGTGTCGATCGCAGCGCGGATGTTTTGGGCTTTGCCGCTGTCCGGATTGTCGATGTCATACGGCGGATTCCATTCACGGAATGGGCGCAATTGATCGATATGGCTGACGACCGCCAACACCGGCGGCATACGCCGTTCGAGATGGGCGCCGAACCAGCGCTGCAATTCGCTAAGAAAGCGGCCGTCGGCTTTGCGGCCGGCTTGCAGCGCCGAGCAGACCACGATCACCAGATCGAAATCGCCGAGTTGCAAGCCGCTTTTTTGAAACCAGAAGTCGTTCTCGCTGTAACCCGGACTGTCATAAAGCAACACCTCATCCATGCCCGGATGCTGAAGCTTGTAAAGCCGCAATTGATCGTCGACCGGCAGCACATCGACCGTGGCCCTGAATTCGCCGAGCAGCCCATTGATCAGACTGGATTTGCCGGCCTTGGCCTGGCCGGCGATCAACACGCGCAAGGGGCGTTTGGCGAGGGCATTTGTTTCCGGTTCCGGCTCGCTCGCAGCAAGGGATGGCGGCAGAAGATGGCCGCTGTAGAGCGCGATCGCATAATAGCCGATCTTTTTGACCAGCGTCTGAAGCAGCCAGCGCTCCAGCAAGCCTTTCGGATAAGAGGTAATTTTGCCGGTAAAAAAATGGCCGAGTTCGGCCGGGATCGCAGTAAAAGGCGATGCCGCCATCGCGAGCGTGCGGCGCAGATAATTGGCCTGCCTGAACGTCTCCTTCCATCGCCAGAGCTGCAAACCGTCCTGAATCGTGATCAGATGGCTGAACGGGACTTTATCATCCAGAAGCTCCCGCATATCCCGGCACACCTGCTCGACGATGAACAGGATGTTGCGCAGCGGCACATCGAGCTCCGCGCGGCCGGCTTCGGGCTTGAAATGCGCCGCGACTTCGATGATCACCCGCTTGGCCAGGGCGGCAAGCCGCGCCGGATCGGTCAACAGGTAGTCGGCGGGATTCAGTTCCCCCGCCAAGGCGTCGATCTTGTCCCAAATCTCCCTGGCCGCCGGCGACCAGCGGTCGTCGGGATCGACGCGCGGCAAGTTCAGCGGCAGCGGCTCGTCCTGTTGCAGTTTTTGGCTCAGAATCCAGGCGATGCCGTAGAACGACAATAAAATGGGCGCGACGACCAATAAATAATGCTGCTGCCATAACCAGATGCCGCCGAGAAGCAACAGCGCCAGCCAGGGCAACAACACCAGGACGAGCAGGACTATCAACAGCGCCGACTTTTTCATGGCGCCGGTGTCTGCTTGCGTTTGACAGCGCCCTGCAGCAATTCGCCGCCGCGCATGAATTCCTGCTTGAACATCGCATTCAGCGCCTCGGCGCTTAAGGCCTTGCCCTGCCGAGTCTCGGCAAAATAAAAGCACAGGGTCTTGCCGAGCCCATAGCTGACCGCCGCGGTGTACAAGCCTGCCATGCCGGCCGCCAGCGTTTGCCCGTAATAAGGCACCAGCTTCAATAATTCGCGGCCGCCCATGCCCGAGAGTACACCCAGGCCGATCGCGCTGACGATTTCGCCGACGCTTTGCCGGGTCAACGGCAGGCCGTAGACGCTGGCAATGCTATGAAACATCTTGCCCTGCAAGATGACGACGGTGCTCAAGCTCGCGACCGGCAGCGGAATCGCGGCTGCACAGCCTGCCAATATCGCGTAACTGACGATATGCGAATGCGCCGCCTTCGAATACACATCGTTGATCCGGCTGACATCGAGCATTTCGCGCAGGCCGAGCGGCAATGCGGTTTCGATCGCATTCCAGAGTTCGTCGATGCCGTAATCGGCCGGCTCGTAAGCGTCCTCGGCCAGGGTAAAATCGATCGGCACGAAACGGGCGTTCAGGCCGGCGAAAACCTCGCGCTGTTTCAGCAGCGAACAACGCAGGTCGGCCGGCACCGTGTGACCAATCTGCCCATTGGCGAAAGGATACGGCATCACATGCTCCATCGTCCGGGTCGGATAGCCTTCATGCAGGGTGGTTTGCGCGACGATCAACGGCCAGTTCGGGTGCGCCTTGCGAATCTGTTTGACCGCCGCCAGCAACGCCTCCAGTTGCTGATCCATCGCCTTCACGACCACAATCAGCAGATGCGCTTGCTGTTCGCTCCAGGCCATGTCGGCGCCGGCGTCATAGCCGGTTTCCGACAGGCCGCGCGTATCCAGGAAACGCAGAAACGCAGTCTCCGCATCCGGATAATCGAAAAACATCGCGGTCTTGGTGCAGGGTTTGAAGCCGTTGCCGACTTCCGCGGCGGTGGCATGGGTCAGCGTCCGGATGATCGCGCTTTTGCCGCTTTGGGTCTTGCCCAGCAGCCAGAATACCGGGGGCGGCACGCTGACGTGGATGTGATTGATTGCCTGTTCGGCTTCCGCGTCAACGGTCGGATTGAGGATCTTGCCGGTGTAATCCTGTAGATTGGAAAACGGATGCTTCGCGTGAAGATTCCATTTTTTCCAAAACTTCCAGTCGGAAAACAAGGTCGTCAGCTTGGACATAAAAGATAGGCTTAGCGGAAGTGGAAACGCCGCCGGAGAGATGGCCGAAGGACATCGGCAAGTGCGTTGCCCTCGTTCCGACGCTCAGCGCATCGGAACGAGGGCGACAAACTACGCGCCGGCCTTTTCGCCGTAGTGCGATTCGATATAACGTTCAACGAGCGCCTGGAATTCCTCGGCGATGTGGTCGCCTTTCAGCGTGACCGTTTTTTCGCCGTCTTCATAGACCGGCGCGACCGGGGATTCGCCGGTGCCCGGCAGGCTGATGCCGATGTTCGCATTTTTGCTTTCGCCGGGGCCGTTGACCACGCAGCCCATCACCGCGACTTCCATTGCCTCGACGCCCGGATATTGGGTGCGCCAGATCGGCATCTGGTCGCGCAGATAGGTCTGGATTTCGAGCGCCAGCTTCTGGAAATAATCGCTGGTGGTGCGGCCGCAGCCGGGACAGGAAATCACCATCGGCGTGAACGAGCGGAAACCCATCGTTTGCAAGATTTCCTGCCCGACGATCACTTCCTGTGTTCTGGACGCACCGGGCTCCGGCGTTAAGGAAATACGGATCGTGTCGCCGATGCCCTGCTGCATCAGCACCGACAGCGCCGCGGACGAGGCGACGATGCCTTTCGAGCCCATGCCCGCTTCGGTCAACCCCAAATGCAGCGCATAGTCGCAGCGGCTCGACAAATCCTGGTAGATGCTGATCAGATCCTGTACGTTGCTGATTTTGCAGGACAGGATAATCTTATCCTTACCGAGACCGATTTCCTCGGCTTTGGCGGCGCTTTCGAGCGCGGACATCACGATCGCCTTGCGGGTCACCGCTGCCAAGGGCTCGGGATTCGCCAGTTCACGGTTCTCGTCGAGCAACCGGGCCAGCACCGCCGGGTCCAGACTGCCTCCGTTCACACCGATGCGGACCGGTTTGTTGTACTGGCAGGCGAATTCGACCATTTGTTGAAACTGCGGATCGCGGCTTTTACCGCGGCCGACGTTGCCGGGATTGATCCGGTATTTGTCGAGCGCGGCCGCGCAATCAGGGTACTTTTCGAGCAGCCGGTGGCCGTTGAAATGAAAATCGCCGACAATCGGCACCGTATACCCCTTCTTGTCCAACTGATTGCGAATCTCCGCCACCGCCTTCGCCGCTTCTTCGGTATTGACGGTCACCCGGACAATTTCGGAACCCGCCTCGGCCAATTCGATGATCTGGTTGACTGTGGAGGTAACATCGGCCGTATCGGTGTTGGTCATCGATTGCACAACGATCGGTGCGCCGCCGCCCACTTTGACGTCGCCGACCGAAACCTGATGCGTGATTTTTCTAAGACTGATGGACATAGATTAAACTTTCAATAAGGAATGGCTAATTTAAAAAGTGTTCTATATTATACGCCTTGAGCGTGTCAAGGGCAGAGTGAAATCGTGCGGATCAATTATTTTTCTGACATCCATTTGGAATTCGGCAAGCTGGAAGCCCCGGACAACGATGCCGACCTGATCATCGCGGCCGGCGACATCGGCATTTGCGATCAGGGCGTCGCCTGGCTGAAATCCTTAGGCAAACCGGTCATCTATGTGGCCGGCAATCATGAGTTTTATACGCATGAATATCGCGAAGCCTTGCTGTTAATTCGCGAGCAATGCCAGGGCTCGCATGTGCAGTTTCTCGAAAACCGGCGTTTCATTTTCGGGCAGGTGCGCTTCTTGGGCTGCACGCTGTGGGCCGATCTCTATGCCGAAGGCCAGGAAAAAACCGATTCCCTCAGCGAGTCGCTGAACGATTTCAAAAGAATCCGCTTCGACGGCAAGGCGCTGAATGCAGACCAGTATACCGAGTTCTACCGGCGTTCGAAAGCATGGCTGGAAAGCGAACTGGCGCAGCCGTTTTCGGGAAAAACGGTCGTGGTGACGCATCATGCGCCGTCGGAATGGAGTTGGAACGAAGCGCCGAGCGCGGTCAAGAAACTGGCCTACTGCAATGATCTGAAAGCGTTGATGCATCAACACGAAATTGCCGCGTGGTTCCACGGCCATACGCATTGCCTGGTCGATTACCGGATCGCCGGGACCCGGATTCTTTGCAATCCGCGCGGCTATACCGGCCTGAGAACGGTGCCGGGGTTTGATTTAAACAAGACGGTGGATATTTAGGGCTTGGCGGGGGGGCAAACTCCACAGCAGATCGCGATCACAACAAATCACAATGCATCGCGATCTTCATCAAGTCCGCAAGACTTTCGGCTTGCAGTTTTTCCATGATGCGCGCCCGGTGCGCATCGACGGTGCGGTTGCTGACCTTCAATATCTTCGCCGACTCTTTATTCGAATGGCTGCTGATGATCAGTTGCAGGACCTCCATCTCGCGCGGCGTCAACTGCGCCAGGCGGTGTTGAATGTCACTCCTCACGGCCCGTTCGGTGCGGGCATAAATGTCCTTGCTGATGCCTTCCTCGAGACGTTCGAGCAAGACGCTGTTTTCGAAAGGTTTCTCCAGAAAATCGATGGCGCCGGCCCGGAAGGCTTTCGCGGAATCGGCCACTTCGGCATGGCCGCTGATGAAAATGATCGGAATATTGATGTCGCGTTTGCTGAGTTCCTCTTGCAGTTCAAGACCGCTCATAGACGGCATGCGCACATCCAGCAGCAGACAGCCCGGCCGGCTGTGATCGTAACGGTCCAAAAATTCGTGCGCGGATTCAAAACTTTGAATATTGAAGCCGGCAGTTTCGATCAACAGCGTCAAGGCATCACGGATCGCAAATTCATCGTCCACCAGATACACGATCGCGTTGCTTTGCTCATAACTCATTGGTCTGCTCCTTCGACGGCAAGGTAACATAAAAGGTGCAGCCTTTTCCGGGCTGGCTGTTGAAACGTAATGCACCTTGATGCGCCTCGACCAGGGAACGACTGATCGACAGCCCCATGCCCATGCCGTTTTTTTTGGTCGTGTAAAAAGGCGTCATGATCTTCGGGCGATCGGCATTGGAAATACCCGGCCCGTTATCCTTGACCCTGATTTCGACACCGTGGTGATCGTCCAACTGCGTGCGTATCACCAGGCGGCTCGGATGATCCTGCGGCATATCCTGCATCGCTTCGATCGCGTTTCTGAGCAAATTCAACAGCACCTGCTCTATCTGCACTTCATTGATATAGACCAATGGCAAATCCTCCGCCAGTTCCAAATCGAGGGTGATATTTTGCAGTTTGACCTCGGTCCCGCACATACCGATGCAATCCTTGATCAGCTGATTGATGCTGGCCGCTTTCCGCGTGGTGGTTTTCGTGCGGACAAAATCGCGCATACGATGGATGATCTGCCCCGCGCGCAGCGCCTGTTGATGCGTTTTGGCGAGAATGCCGGCCAGCTTCACCGTATCGGGAGTCGGCGTCGTCAACAGGCTTAAGCTCACCTCAGTATAGGCGACGATCGCGGTCAGTGGCTGATTGACCTCATGCGCGATACCCGACGCCATTTCCCCCATCAAGCCCAAGCGGGTCACGTGCGCGAGTTCTTCCAGATGCTGGCGGTTTTCCCGTTCCTGCCGCTTCCGTTGCCGGATGTCGCGCAGAATACCGGTAAAAAAAACCTCGCTGTCGATCATAAACTCGGCCACAGACAAATCCAGCGGCACGGTCGAGCCGTTCTTGTGCAAGCCCTCGACTTCGCGGCCGATGCCAATGATTTTAGAAATACCGGTCTCGATATGATTTTTTAAGTACTGATCGTGCTGCACGGCATGACCAAACGGCATCAGCATATTGACGTTGCGCCCGACCAATTCCTCCTCGGTGTAGCCGAGTATCACGTTGACCGCCGCATTCGCGGTCACCACAATCCCGTGCCGGTCTATCGTGACGATGCCTTCGGCCGCGGCGTTGAAAATCGAGTTGAGCCGGGCCTCCCGCTCCCGCAAGCGCTGCTTCGATTGCTTGAGCGCGTCGATATTCTGCTGCAGCGCGAGGTTACTTTCGGTCAACTCCTTGGTCTGCTCGATCAATTTTTGCTCCAGCATCCTAATTTTGTCCTCAGACGCCTGCAAGTTTTTTTGCGCAGTTGAGAGTTGATTGAACAGCTCGGCGCTACTCGGCAAAAAATCATCCATGATCGTTTCGCAAGGCTCATCGGCGCCTGATTGGCAGCTTTCGGGGTTCATGAACGAAATTCGAGTTAATGATTAGCAAAAAAGATGTCTGCAAATTTTACGCACTTTTCAATAGATTACCAAAACCGACCCGTTTTAGCGAAACAGATCCATCATTTTTTTATTTCGCGCCCGATTGCGCGTTAGCCGTCATGCGCGGCGCCATTCGCTCGGCATTGTATCGATGAAGCCTTATTGCTAGACACATCAAAAATATTATTTTAACTAGACTATGATATAAGAAATAAGCCCATGATCCTGGTTGCTTGAAATCAAGGCGCGGTTTATTCGAAAAAACCTCAAAAGCGATATAGGTATTTGTACGAATTGTCGGGCATCCACTTTCGTTGATAGCATAAAAAGCTGATCATTGAAACTTCAGGAGACTCCGATGAATACGCAAGTTAACGACCTGAGTTGTGACGCGAGCGGAGAAATGACTCCGGACAAATTCAGAGAGATGGTCGAGGAAAGGGCCTACTTTAAAGCGGAACGGAGAGATTTTGCAAGTGGACATGAACTGGATGACTGGCTTGAGGCCGAACAAGAAATAAGCAACCAATGCCGCTATTGGTTAGCGGATAACGACTCATCCTAATTACAAAACATTATTCAATCCATCTGAACAACGCAACGGGGCACACCATGAAACGTAATCTCCATATCAACAATGCCGGCGCCTACACGCCGGAAAAACGCACACGCTGCATAGCCTTTCATGAAGCCGGCCACGCCGCCGCAATTTATTTGATCAACCGGGCACGCGAAATACCTCCGCATTTATTCAACCTCCGATTCAATGAAGCTAACGCGGATGCCGCCGCGGACTTCCACGCCGCTTATGAAAATTATATCGCCTGCGTAGAGGGCGGCCTCCTGCTGCATGGGCTGCCGCCGACTCTGGACGATCTGCAACACCTGCCGAGAGAAACCGGCCATGATTGGATTCAAACGCAGGAAGACTTGCTGAATGCCTTTGAAGCCGATGTGATCAATCTGTTCGCCGGGCCTTTAGCCGAAGCCAAATATGTCGCCGAAACCGATGGCGAGGTCTTTACGCACCGACTGATCGACCCGCCCGCACTCGGAAATTACGGCGGCACTTTCGACCTGGCGCTGATTGAGGACTATTTGCGCAGTTATTCCGCCGATCACCGAGAGCGCGACCGCAAACTGCATCAATTACATCAGACCGCATTCCATTTCATCAATAATTACCATAATTGGCGAGCCATCTCCAAACTTGCGGACTATATACTCGCGTCCGGAAAAAATACGATTTGCTACGAGGAAGTCGAGGCCATTTTGGCGGGAAAATGAAAGCTCCTGTTTCGGTTTTTCAAATCGAAAAATTAAAATAAAACGCAACATCATGACTGTCTATTGTTCGATCATCGATGCCGATTGATAAAAGACTGGCGCCGCTCTATCTGGATAAAATAACCCACCCCAGGAAAACCTCATGGAAAAGCCCGAAAATGCTATAGTGAAATTATTGACTACCCTGCTAAACCAATTTTTGCACGTATTAAAAAGTTTCTTGGCGAGCATACTGAGTTTATTTTCCAACAAGAAGCCGCCGGTCGATCTTCATAAACCGCCGGACATTGACCCGAAGCAAAAAAAAATCATCATTTTTACACTCGCCTTCATTCTGCTTCTGCTCGCGTTTAACAACCTGCAGGAAATCCGCCAGGGCGAAATGCCGTTCAGTCAGTTTCTGACGCTGGTGCAGGAAGGCAAGGTCGACAAAGTGGTCGTCTCCGAGCATTACATCAGCGGCGTGACCAAGCCCGAAAGCGGGGAAAGCACAGGCAAACCGTTCATGACCGTGCCGCTCTGGCAAACCGATCTGGCCGAAATGCTGGCGAAGAACAAGGTCGATTTCGTGGTCAGAAGCGGCGACAATTGGCTGTCCAACCTGATTTTCAACTGGATCATTCCGATCTTCATCTTCATGTTCATCTGGTCATGGCTGCTCCGCCGCACGACCGCTGCCGGTCCGCAGTCGTTTCTGAATATCGGCAACAAAGCCCGCATCCATCAGGATACGCAGCCGAAAATCACCTTCAAGGATGTGGCCGGGGCTGACAGCGCCAAGCAGGAGCTCGGCGAATCGATCGACTTCCTGAAAAATCCGGAAAAGATTCAGAAGCTCGGCGGACGCATGCCGAAAGGCGTGCTGCTGGTCGGCCAGCCCGGTACCGGCAAAACCTTGCTCGCGCGCGCGGTTTCCGGCGAGGCAGGGGTGCCATTCTTTAATATCAGCGCTTCCGAATTTATCGAACTGTTCGTCGGCGTCGGTGCGGCGCGCGTGCGCGAGTTGTTCGAGCAGGCGCGCAACAAGGCACCCTGCATCATCTTTATCGACGAACTTGATGCGATCGGCCGCTCGCGCGGCGGACCGGCCGTGATGGGCGGACATGACGAACGCGAACAGACGTTGAACCAACTGTTGACCGAGTTGGACGGCTTCGATACTTCGGTCGGCGTAGTCGTGATGGCGGCAACCAACCGCCCCGAAATCCTCGACAAGGCACTGCTGCGCTCGGGCCGTTTCGACCGCCAGATCGTCGTCGACAAGCCCGACTTGCTGGACCGGATCGAAATCCTGAAGCTGCACACTCGGAAGATGCCGCTTGCGAAAGACATCGATATTTCGGTGGTCGCCAAGCGTACACCCGGCTTGGTCGGCGCGGACCTCGCCAATATCGCGAACGAAGCCGCGATTATGGCGACCCGCAGCGGCCATAAGCAGGTCGAAATGCAGGACTTCGAAGCCGCGATCGACCGCATTCTGGCGGGCCCCGAAAAGAAAAACCGCGTGTTGAATACCGAGGAAAAGCGCCGCGTCGCCTACCACGAAGCCGGACACGCCTTGGTCGCCGAAATCGTGCCGACCGGCCAGCCGGTGCATAAGATTTCGATCATTCCGCGCGGCGTGTCGGCCTTGGGCTTTACCCTGCAGCTGCCGGTCGAGGAGAAATTCCTATCGACCGAAGACGAACTGAAGGACCAGATTGCGATCCTGCTCGGCGGCCGTATCGCCGAGGAAACGATTTTGGGCAGTATTTCGACCGGCGCGCAAAACGACCTCGAAAAAGCGACCGAAATCGCGCGTAACATGGTCTGCAGCCTCGGCATGAGCAAAAAACTCGGCCCCTTGGTTTACGGCAAGCGCCAGCAGTTGCAGTTCTTGGAAACCGAAATCTCCGAATACCGCAACTACAGCGACATCACAGCGAGCCTGATCGATGCCGAAATCAAGATGCTGGTCGAGGAAGGCGAAAGCCGGGCGCGTGAAATCCTGACCGTGAACCGGCCGATGCTCGAAAAGCTGGCCAACTTGCTGCAGGAAAAAGAAGTGATCAACAGAGAAGAAGTGACCGCCCTGCTGGGCAAATAACTTTTCTTCACCCGGCCCAAAACACCGTACAAACGGCGCCTTGGGCCGTCCTCTCGAAACTACTCCACTTCCGTTCCGTTCGCACCGCCGTTTGCGGTCAGCGATGCAGCCAAATGGACGCCGAAAACCGACTTAAGCGCGGCGGTGTGATTTGCTCCTCCGCATC
This sequence comes from Methylomicrobium lacus LW14, assembly GCF_000527095.1. Taxonomy (NCBI): domain Bacteria; kingdom Pseudomonadati; phylum Pseudomonadota; class Gammaproteobacteria; order Methylococcales; family Methylococcaceae; genus Methylomicrobium; species Methylomicrobium lacus. Next base: position 2,591,073 of record NZ_AZUN01000001.1, read on the forward strand.
CGGGCGTACCTTGCGTTATCTGAGACGGGGTATTGCGCTTAATCCGGCAAAATGATTCCCCGCAAAACGTGATCGTGGATTCATATCAAAACACTCTTCGCCAGCGCATAAAATTTCTTCCGCTCATCGATGCCGTTTAACCCGCCATTAATCGTAATACTGATGAATTCGACCGGAGAAACGTCATGGACCTGCTTTTTATATTTTTTCTTCAAAATATCCCTATCGGCTTGATTGGCCGGGTCGTTCAAATGCCGGGAAGTCCAATATTCGCAGGCGCTCCAGACCGCATATTCCGGCTGTTCGAGTAATTCGGGGGAATTAATGAACAAATCATCCTGCCCTTTCTTGAGACCCAATTCTAAATAATTCGCGCGCCCGGTGGTTTGAAAGATGCCCCGGCCCTTGAATCTGGGACCATCGCCTGCGTGCGTATTGCCCAAATCCTTGCGTCCCTCATAGGCATTGCCCGACGCATACTCTTCAAGCGTTCGAAAATGGTCGGTTTCGTGGCAGGCCTGGGCCAAAAAGTGCGCGTATTCGTTCGGCGTATCAATCTCGTAATCAGGGCAGATCTTATTGATCCAAGCCGCCAGATCGGCCATCAGAGGCGTGGGTTTCCCCGCAATGGCGGCCAAGTGTTCTTCGGTAATGATAAAAGCCATAAATAACTCCTCGAGCAAAGCAAAATCAGTTGTCTTCTTAGCCGGTGTTGCGTCCCGGATTTGGTTGCGTTGAAAACCGTAGCGGCGGCTCTAAAATTCCCCCTGCTCGTCACTCTGATTTCACTATCAAATCATCGGAAAGCCCATGCATTCCAATAATGACCCCAAAAGTCACTCTCTCCATTTGCTGGCTGGATTTGAAAAACTCGCCCTAACGATCACTATCTAGCGTTTTCCATATTACTCCTTTTCACCCCGTTTACAAAAATAAACGTCCGCACTCGCTTTTTCAGAATCCAGACGCCAAATCCTGGACATTTCGTCAAATGCCGTTGCCGGCAACGAACAGGTCCGAGTCAAATCCGATTGCCCCTCATTCGACCTTGATCGTGCTCATCATGCCGGCTTCGGCAAAGGCTTTCCGGCCGCGAATGCCGAGAAAGAAATCCACCCTGTCAGCAGAATGGCATAGGCCGATACGGACAGCTTCCCTGCCCCGCTGAAAACAAACAGGATGAATTTGAGCCAACGCTGGCAAGTCCAATCGGCAGACGCACGCCCGGTTCCAAACCTGAACTGCCGAAGCTATCGATTAGCCAACACTGGAGCCAACATGACAGACAATTCCGATTCGTCCGCGCCGAACAAATGGTCCGCCAAGGTCACCCGCGAAAGCAATGCGCTGAGCCTCGAAAAAGGCGTCTTCACCTGGAAAGATCCGCAGCGCATCGCCGAGTCGCTGCGGGATTCGGCCGAAGCCAGTTTCCGCCGCAAGGCCGAGCCGTTCCGCTCGGCGATGTCGATGCTGGTTTTTTATATCAACCGCGCCGGCAACAATCTGGCCACGGAACAGCGGCAAACTCTCGAACAGGCGAAACAGGCGCTACGCAAGTTATACGGAAAAAATTGACAGGCATCGGAGAAAACTTTTCTTCTTGTTTATTATTTTAATGGCGATAGTTTTGTATCGCTACTAAATAATAGGGCAATTGACTCGCCGGGCCAAAAGAAGCGTTTACTCCTTTTCGTCTTCGCCCAATTCTGCAAATACATTGAAAAATTGCTTGGCCGTCCTGCCGCTTTTCGCGGCGCGTTGTTGCGCGAAATCCATCGCCTTTTGGTGCAAAACCTCACGGTCGCCGTCGTAAGCCGGGAAATAGCTGTCCACGATAGCCAGGTAGTTCTGAGTCGAATGCGGATAAAACGCCAGCCATAGCCCGAAACGGTCCGAAAGCGAAATCTGTTCCTCGACCGTATCGGAATAATGCACCTCGTCATCCACCAAACGGGTATCGAGGTTGTCGCGCATTCGCTCCGGCAGCAAATGCCGGCGATTCGACGTCGCATAAACCAGCACATTCTCCGGCGGCAGCTCGATCGAGCCTTCGAGCACGCTTTTCAGCGACTTGTAGCGACTGTCCTGCGTTTCGAACGACAGATCGTCGCAATAAATAACGAAGCGCTGCGGCTGCTCGCGGATTTCATCGACGATCTCCGGCAGATAAACCAGATCCTGTTTATCCACTTCAATGATGCGAAGACCCGCCTCCCGATATTCGTTCAAGAGCGCCTTGATCAGCGACGACTTGCCGGTGCCTCTCGCCCCCCAAAGCAAGGCATTATTGGCCGGCTTTCCGGACAGGAAGCGCTCGGTATTCTCGCTCAATTGCGCTTTCTGTTTGTCGATGCCAACCAAATCCCCGAGCCGGATCGCGTCCAGGCGCGCGACCGGACGCAAATAGCCCTTGTGCTGCCGCCAGACTGCGGCGTAAGTCGTGTGCCAATCGATGCTCATGATTTCCTCGAAACGGAATTCTACTAACGGGGCAATGTTGTCTAACTCAACTTTCCAAATGATATTGGACGATTCGATCCACCTCGTTTTTCGAGCCCAATATCACCGGCACGCGCTGATGCAGGCCTTGCGGCTTCACGTCGAGCATGCGTTCGCGGCCGGTCGTGCAGGCGCCGCCGGCCTGTTCGACGATGAAGGCGACCGGGTTGGCCTCGTACATCAGGCGCAGTTTGCAAGGCTTCTTGGGGTCGCGGGTATCGTAGGGGTACATGAAGATGCCGCCGCGGGTCAGGATACGGTAGACCTCCGCGACCAAGGAAGCGATCCAGCGCATATTGAAGTTTTTTTCACGGGGACCGTCCTTGCCCTGCACGCATTCGTCGATATAGCGTCTGACCGGTTCTTCCCAGAAACGCTGGTTGGACATGTTGATCGCGAATTCGCTGGTGTCTTCAGGGATCGTCATGTTGCGATGGGTCAGAATGAATTCGCCGATGTCCTGATCCAGGGTAAAGCCGTTCACGCCGTGGCCGGTGGTCAGCACCATCATCGTCGAAGGGCCGTACAATACGAAGCCCGCGCAGACCTGTTCCGCGCCCTTGCGCAGAAAATCCTCAGGCTCGGGGTCGACGCCTTCGCGGCAGCGCAGGATCGAAAAGATTGTGCCGACGGTCAGGTTGATGTCGATATTCGACGAGCCGTCCAGAGGATCGAACAGCACCAGGTATTTACCCTTCGGATATTGCGCCGGAATTTTGATCGGCTCGTCGACTTCTTCGGAAACCATGCCGGCCAAGTGTCCGGTCCAGTCCAGCGCCCCCACCATGATCTCGTTGGTGATGATGTCGAGCTTTTTCTGCACCTCACCCTGCACGTTTTCGGATTCGGCGCTGCCGAGCACGCCGATCAGGTTGCCTCGGTTGACCTTGTGCGAGATCTGCTTGCAGGCGGTCACGATATCGTTCAGCAGCAGCGTAAACGTTCCTGACGTGCCGGGATATTCACGCTGCTGTTCGATCAGGAATTGGGTCATGGTGACTTTATTGGCCATGGACTAGGGGTCTCCGTTGTGATTCGTTTTTTACATTATTATACTCATTCAGGACGCATTATTGCGCCCTAATTCCCGCATCCCGGTTTCATGCTGACAAATTGTCGCGCCAGTTTTACAAACGCCGATTTTATGTTATATTCAGCATGAATGAGAATGATTATTGATAACTTAGTCAATTCAGTACCCAGTTTACTTTGAAGGCCGATTTATGTTGATTGACTTGAAAAAACTTGCCGTTGGCGATTTGGCGAAAATCGTCGGCTTCGACAAAACGGGCAAAGCCTACCGCAAGCGCCTGTTGGCGATGGGCCTGACCCCCGGCACCCAATTCAGCGTCACCCGCTTCGCGCCGATGGGCGATCCGGTTGAAATCCGCCTGCGCGGTTTTTCCCTGACCTTGCGTAAAGACGAAGCTGCGGTACTCCAAATCGAGAAGATTTGATGGCCGCCGATTTCACGGTCGGCGTGGTCGGCAATCCGAATTGCGGCAAGACCACCCTGTTCAATGCGCTGACCGGCGCCAAGCAGCACGTCGGCAACTGGCCCGGCGTGACCGTCGAAAAAAAAACAGGCGAATATGCCTTTGAAGGCAAGACCATCGAACTGGTCGATTTGCCCGGCACTTATTCGCTCGAAGCCTCCGACGATCAGGTTTCACTCGACGAAAAAGTCGCCCGCGATTTCGTCGCGGCCAGGGAAGCCGATCTGATCGTGAACATCGTCGATGCCTCGAGTATCGAGCGCCATCTGTATCTGACCTCGCAGTTGATCGAGATGCGCACGCCGATGATCTTGGTGCTGAACATGATGGACGCGGTCAAACAGCGCGGCATCAAGATCGATATGGCCTACCTCGCCGAACGCCTGGGTTGCCCTGTCGTACCGATCGTCGCCTCGACCAAGCAGGGTATCGACGCGCTCAAAAAAGCGGTCAATCAGGCGGCGGCCGCGAAGCCGACGCCCAATTTGAACATCGCCTATGCGCCCGCATTGGAGTTAGCGATAGCCGATCTCGCCCCCCTCTTGCGGGAGACCGCGCGGCTGCATCGCTGCGACTTGCGCTGGCTCTGCGTCCGCCTTCTCGAAGACGATACACTGGCCCAAAAGATCGCAGGCCCCACGCTGACCGCAACCGTCAACACCTTGCAACGCCGAATCGAACAGAAAACCGATGACGAGATCGACATCCTGGCCGCCGATGCGCGCTACGGCTTCGTGAATCAACTGACCCAGGGTGCAATCTTCAAAGAGAACGAAGTCAGCCGGCATCTATCCGAAAAGATCGACAGCATCGTCTTGAACCGCTTCCTGGGCATTCCGGTGTTTCTCTTGGTCATGTACGCGATGTTCATGTTCACGATCAACATCGGCAGCGCCTTCGTCGATTTCTTCGATCAGGCCGCCGCCGCGTTGCTCGTCGACGGTCTGGGCGTGGCGCTGACCGGTTGGGGCCTGCCCGACTGGCTGACCGTATTGCTCACCCAGGGCATCGGCGGCGGCATTCAGGTCGTCGCGACCTTCATCCCGATCGTCGGCTTTTTGTTCCTGTTCTTGTCCGCGCTCGAAGACTCGGGCTACATGGCGCGCGCCGCCTTCGTGATGGACCGCTTCATGCGCATGATCGGCCTGCCCGGCAAATCGTTCGTGCCGATGATCGTCGGCTTCGGCTGCAATGTGCCCGCGATCATGGCGACGCGGACGCTCGAAAACCCGCGCGATAGGATTCTGACCAACCTGATGAATCCCTTCATGTCCTGCGGCGCGCGGCTGCCGGTTTATGCGTTGTTCGCGGCCGCGTTCTTTCCGGTCAACGGCCAGAACCTGGTCTTCGGCCTGTACCTCTTAGGCATCGGCGTCGCGGTGCTGACCGGCCTGATCATGCGCCATACGCTGTTCAAGGGCGAAGCCTCGCCGTTCATCATGGAATTGCCGGTCTATCACCTCCCTACCCTGCGCGGCATGCTGATCCGCACCTGGGACCGACTCCAGTCGTTCCTGTTCAATGCCGGCAAGGTGATCGTGCCGATGGTGCTGGTGCTGAATTTTCTGAATGCCTTGGGCACCGACGGCAGCTTCGGCCGCGAAAACAGCGATAAATCGGTGCTCAGCGAAATCGGCCGCGGCCTGACGCCGGCATTTGAACCAATGGGCATCAAGAGCGACAACTGGCCGGCGACGGTCGGCATTTTCACCGGCGTGCTCGCGAAAGAAGCGGTCGTCGGCACCCTGAATGCCTTGTATAGTCAGATGGGAGCCGCGGCTGCCCCGCCTGCAGAAGATGAAGCATTCGACCTGAAAGGTGCCTTACTGGGTGCGCTTTCGACCATTCCCGAAAACCTGGCCGGCATTGCGAATAAACTGCTCGATCCTTTGGGCCTGAACGTCGAGGTGGCTAGCAGCGAACTCGAAGTCGAAACCGGCGCCTATGCCGCGATGCAGCACAGCTTTGACGGCGAGGCCGGCGCCTTCGCCTACCTGCTGTTCATCTTGCTGTATGCCCCCTGCGTCGCCGCGACCGCCGCGATCTACCGCGAAACCAATCGCGGCTGGACCGTGTTCGTGCTGCTCTGGACCACCGGCCTCGCTTACATGACCGCAACGATTTTTTATCAGGCGATGACGTTCGCCGGACACCCGGCCGATTCGCTGGCCTGGATCATCGGCCTGACCGTCGTGTTTGCCGGCGTGATCGCCGGCTTGTGGTGGTACGGCAAACAATCCGGCCCGACCATCGACAAGGGAGCCGCCATTGATCCTGTCTGACCTGCGCAATTACATCAGGGAACAGCGCCGCGTCGCGCTGATCGATCTGGCCAATCATTTCAACGTCGATGCCGACGCCCTGCGCGGCATGCTCGGCAAGTGGATCAGCAAGGGGAACCTGCGCAAACTGCCCTCGGGCACTGCCTGCGGCGGCGGTTGCTGCAAATGCGATCCGGCGTCGATCGAGCTTTATGAGTGGGTTGATAAAGTATAAAACTTTGGCTTGAACTGATCGATTCAAAAACCAGTTTTAGATTGAGCCTATTGGCCATTAAGCAAAATCGGTATCAGAGAAGTCTAGCGGGTATCGCATGGATGCCAACTGCGAAGCCGTTAGAATTTTACGGGTGTTTCCCCATCCCGGCTGCCAGTAACCTGAGAAATTATGCAAGGGTATGCCCATGAGCTTGCCTAACAAGGTATAGGCTGTGTTACTGTTGATGTTGGCCAAACCCAGAATGGCAAAAGGCGTGTAAGGCACTTCGAGACTATTCAGATACGGAAGAGCTTTTACGGCATTATCCCATCGGGCTAATATCACCTCCGGGTTTCCGGAAAACATCCGCTTGAATTTTTGATCGTCCCTGATGAAGTTCAAATCGTATGCCGGGTTTGAGTCGAATAAGCGGGCGCGCGGCCCAAAGTGATAAAACTTCAGCTTATCGCCAAAAGTACCGATCGGTTTTATTTTGTTTTCAGAATTCGTTGCCAATCCATGCAATTGACCTAAAACATTCCCATTTTCATCCCTTAAGACCCAGAAATCATGCGCGGCTAACCCCATGATATCGTAAGCACGCGCTTCTATCGCATAACGAATTTCAGACATGTTTTTTTTCATAGCTGTAAGCTACTTAATGACAAATGCCACCCCGAAGCTGAAGATGGAAAATATTTTGAACGATCAAACTCAGGCGGGTGAAAAGGTGGGCTCCATCGAGGCTACTTTCTGATCTCCCAGGCGCAGGTCAAAAATGCAGCACTTTCGCTCAAGCAAGCCATCAATCCCCAAATCTATGGCAGATCCGCTCTACGGGTTGATTATCAATCAGGCTCTGCCAAAATTAACCGGATGGTTTCAATTGTCATCATCAGCGTTGTCGCCTGTAAAGAGGACTCCACGAAACCGCGCGGCAGATAAAACTGTTTGGCTGGGTCATTAGGGCGTGAACCAGCATGGCGAACACTCCGGCATCGCCGGAGACGTTGACTGCCCGCAGCATCGCATCGCGCAGCAATGCCTGACCGATGCCCCTATTGTATTGTGGTAACGCTTGTCGACGGCGAGCCTGCCCAACAGAAGGATCGGCAACGGGTCAGGCATGTTTCGCCGCATCGCCTTTGGCGCGGCTTCGTGGCATATGGCGCCTGCAGATAAACTGTAGTAGCCGATGACGTCCGTGCCGGAACACACCACGAAACAGCGTGAAGCGCCAGTTGCCTGTTTTTTTAATGCTCGCTTTTTAAGCCACGCGTTTAGGGAAGGCTCGCCACTACTGTCGAAATTGGTTGACTGGTGATCGGCCGTAAGCGGCGAGGGCGGCTTGAGATTTAATCCAGTCATTTATCCCAAGGTGCTTTTGTCTTCAGCAGCCGGCGTAATTTATCGGTCGGTGGCAGAGGTTGGTCGAGAAGCGCCTGAAATTTGGCAAAGGTGTCCGTATCGACCGAGAAAAAAGCTTGCTCTAACAAGACCTCTTCCGCTTCACGGCAGGCGGCTTCAAGCATAAAATCAGACCGGCTCCGACCTAGACGACTGGCTGCTTGATCGATCAGATCGCGTTGCTTAGCCTTGGCGCGGATATTGATGGAAACGGCTTCTTTGGATTGTCTCTGTGGCATGGTCATATTTCAGGGTATATCTCTGTTCAATGTACAATTTTGTATAGAAGGTTGCAACACAAAGTGATTCCGATCGAGACTACGGACTGATCACTTTCATTGCGCCAACCCCTGCTTCAACTCCTCCCAAACTGGACTAGTCTTAATGGAGATTTTCCATCAAGATGAGTCAAGCAATGTCTGAACAGCAAGCCCCAATCCATATCGGCTATTTATCCGAAGTCCGCGGCGACGGCATGGACGCCCGCATCGCCGAGGAACACGCCAGCGAGTTGCCGATCATTAAAATCGGCAACGAAGAAATTCTGGCCGGCCATATCGGCTCGTATGTGGTGATCCGCCAGGCCACTATCGGCGTACTGGCGCTGGTGTTCAAAATTTGGGAAAAAGACCGCTATAACGGCGACGGCGCGCGCCAGTCGGACCGTTTCATTTCGCTAATCCCGGTCGGCGAGATTCAGGACAACGGCCAGTTCGTGCGCGGCGTGCGCCATTATCCGACGCCCGGCGCGAAGGTTTATGCGGTCGGACTCGACGAAATCAACGCGATTTTTTCGAAATTCCGCGAATATCAGTTTTACATCGGCCAGTTGTCGACGCACAAGGATTATCATCTGAGTTTAGATCCGCGCGCGCTGTTCGGCCGCCATTTCGCGATTCTCGGCCAGTCCGGCTCCGGCAAGTCCTGGACTGTGACCAGCCTGATCCAGAATACGATCCGGGCAATGCCGAGAACCCATCTGATCATGCTCGATCTGCACGGCGAATATTGCTGGAAGGACGCAGACGGCGTAGTGCAATCGGCATTTCCGGACGACATGGTCAATTACATCGACGCGATGGAAATGGAGATGCCGTACTGGATGATGACCTATGCCGAACTGGTCGACCTGTTCATCGACCGCAGCGACAGCGGCGCGACGATCCAGATGTCATACATGCGCGAAATCCTGCAGCAGCTCAAACGCAAGGAGGCCAAGAAGATCGGGCTACAGGCCGTGTCGATCGATACGCCGATCTATTTCTCGCTGGCCGAAATGTATATGCAGTTCAAGGCCGCGAACGAGGAAAGAAAGGATTTTGGCAAGACCCAGGGCGCGTTGTTCGGCCAGTTCGACGAATTCCTGATCCGGATGCAGAGCCGCTTCAACGATGTGCGCTATGACTTTCTGCTGAAACCCAAACGCCGGAACAACTCCGAAAGCATGGCCGAGTTGCTGCGCGAGTTTGTCGGCCTGGGCGAAAAAAAAGGCAATATCACGGTCGTCGATTTAAGCTCGGTGCCGACCGACGTCAGGCCGGCGGTGTCCGCACAGGTCGGCCGCCTCGCCTATGAATTCAACTACTGGAATCCGCACCGGCGCGAATTCCCGATCACGCTGATCTGCGAAGAAGCGCATGCCTACATTCCGCGCGAAAAAGGCGGCCAGTTTGAAGGCACCAAGAAAATGATGGAGCGGATCGCCAAGGAAGGGCGGAAATACGGCGTGTCGATCGGCGTGGTCAGCCAGCGTCCGACCGAACTGTCCGAAACGATGCTGGCCCAGTGCAGCTCGTTCATTTGCCTGCGCACCACTAACCCGGACGACCAGGCTTATATCCGCGGCCTGGTGCCGGAAGCGGAAGGCGACCTGACCGATATTCTAACTTCGCTCGGCCGCGGCGAGGCGCTGGTCGTAGGGGAAGCCGCGCCGCTGCCGACGCGGGTGCAGATTTACCGGCCCAACCCGGAACCGAAGAGTAACGACGTCGATTACTTCACCGGCTGGCGCGAAGGCAAAGTCGATCTCGACGTGGAAGACATCGTCAATTTGTGGCGCACACAGACGCGGAAGTAAATCCTAAAACGAAACCTTTCTTACTGATATATCGCAATATTTTTCTGACAAATGCGGATTAAACCGATATGATAGAAGTTTTTATTTTTATAGGGTTACAACATGCAAGTAGCTAACAATATGGCGGTTTCGATCCACTATACGCTGACCAATGACGAAGGCGAAGTGATCGATAGCTCCATCGGTAGCGACGCTCTGGTCTATCTGCACGGCAAAGGCAACATCATTTCCGGACTCGAACAAGCATTGGCCGGCAAAGAGGTCGGCGAACAATTCACCGTGCGGGTTCCTGCCGAAGACGCTTACGGCGAATTCATGCCTGAACGGGTGCAGGTGATTCCGCGTTCGATGTTTGAAGGCGTCGACCAACTCGAAGTCGGCATGCAGTTTCATGCCGATGTCAGCGCGGGCCCCGGCATCGTCGCGATCGTGGATATCGACGGCGATGATATCACGATCGACGGCAACCATCCGCTGGCGGGCATGCCGTTGACCTTCGATGTCGAAATCGTCGATGTCAGAGAGGCTACGCGCGAAGAGCTGGAGCATGGCCATATTCACGGCGCCAGCTGCGATCATTAAGCGAAAACAACGCTAGCTTGCAGGATGCGCCGACCCAGTCTGTCGCATCCTGCGTCTTCGATTGAATAGCTGGAAGCCGGCTGAGTTTCCCGATTCCAGCAAAATACACCGCTTTTAAAACTTCTCTCGATAGCCCCTAGAGAGAAGGAGCGAATCGCTCGCTCCTTACCCCAGCACCCAAGTACGTATGATTCCAGACATCCCGGAATCAATAGGCTTCAAAGACTGTCGTTGCTTACCTTACCACTCACATTCGACTGTAAAAGCCGATGCTTCGTCGAAACAGTCTGATTGAATTGAAAAAACGGTAGGGATTTTGGTAAACCGCTGACGGTTAGCCGGAAATTTCAAATTCGCCGGCAGAGCTGTCCACACGATCCCGCAATTCCTTGCCGGGTTTGAAATGCGGAACATATTTCTTAGACAGAGCAACCGATTCGCCGGTTTTAGGGTTACGCCCCATGCGCGGCGGACGCATATGCAGTGAAAAACTGCCAAAGCCTCTGATTTCGATCCGGTCACCGGTTGACAGGGCGTGGTTCATTTTTTCGATGATGCATTTGACCGCCAGTTCGACATCCTTGATTGCCAGATGCGGCTGCTGTCTGGCCAATGCTTCGATTAACTCGGATTTTGTCACATTCAATCCTGCGAAAAATTAATAACATGAATGGGACGCGCCAGACGGCGCGTCCCGGATCGATGGTGTTTATTTTTCAATTTGCTTGAACAGGTCACCCAACGTCGGCGTAGCCGATTGTTGTGTGTAATCCTTAAGGGCGGTTGACTCTTCGTCCTGATCCTTCGCTTTGATCGACAAAGAAATTGACTTGCTCTTCTTGTCCACACCGATGAATTTGGCTTCGATCGTTTCGCCTTCTTTCAACAGCGTGCGCGCATCTTCGACGCGGTCGCGTTGAATTTCGGAAGCACGGATATAGCCTTCGACATAGTCGGCCAGCGTCACGACCGCACCTTTCGCATCGACTTCCTTAATCACGCCTCTGACCAGGCTACCTTTTTCATGGGTCGCCAGGAAGTTTTGGAACGGGTCTTGCTCCAGTTGCTTGATGCCCAAAGAGATACGTTCACGCTCTGGATCGACAGCCAAGATGACCGTTTCGATCTCGTCGCCTTTCTTGTAGTCGCGTACCGCGGTTTCGCCGTCGTCGGCCCAAGAAATGTCGGACATATGTACCAGACCGTCGATGCCGCCATCCAGACCGATGAAGATACCAAAATCGGTGATCGATTTGATCTTGCCCGAAATCTTGTCGCCTTTGTTATGAGTTGCCGCAAATTCATCCCATGGGTTGATTTTGCATTGCTTCATACCCAGAGAAATACGGCGGCGTTCTTCGTCGATTTCGAGGATCATCACTTCGACTTCGTCGCCCAATTGAACGATCTTGGAAGGATTGACGTTCTTGTTGGTCCAGTCCATTTCGGAGACGTGTACCAAGCCTTCGACGCCTTCTTCGATCTCGACGAAGCAGCCGTAATCGGTCAGGTTGTTGACCTTACCGAATACGCGATGGCCGGCAGGATAACGGCGGCCGATGTTTTGCCATGGGTCTTCACCCATTTGCTTCATGCCCAGAGAGACGCGGTTCTTGTCTTTGTCGTATTTCAGAACCTTGACCTTGACTTCCTGGCCGATCTCGACGCATTCGGAAGGATGACGGACACGGCGCCATGCCATATCGGTGATGTGCAGCAAGCCGTCGATGCCACCGAGGTCGATGAACGCGCCGTAGTCGGTCAGGTTCTTCACGATACCGGTCACGACTGCGCCTTCTTCGAGCGTCTTCAGCAATTCTTCTCTTTCGACGCTGTATTCCTTTTCGACGACAGCGCGGCGAGACAGAACGACGTTATTGCGTTTTTGGTCGATCTTAATGACCTTGAACTCGAGGTCGCGATTTTCCAGGAACGCGGTATCGCGGATAGGACGCACGTCGACCAAAGAACCCGGCAAGAAGGCACGCAACGCGCCAACCGCCACGGTGAAACCACCACGGACTTTGCCGTTGATGCGGCCCACAACGGTCTCGCTTTTTTCGAAGGCGTTTTCGAGTTCGGCCCAAGCCTTATTTCTCTTCGCTTTGTCGCGCGACAGAAGAGTAGCTCCCAAGCCGTCTTCGAACAGATCCAGCGCGACTTCGACTTCGTCGCCGATCTGGACTTCCAGTTCGCCATCGTTGTTCAAAAATTGCCACTTCGGAATCACGCCTTCCGATTTGGCATGCGTGCTGACAATGATCATGTCATTTTCAATATCAACAACGGTACCGATCAGCATGTCGCCCGGCGACATTTTGGTCTTGTTTAAACTTTCTTCAAGTAACGCAGCAAAGCTTTCGCTCATTTTGTTTGTATCCCGCCAACCCAAAAACACGGCCGGCATAATTAATGTCAAAGTTGAAAAAAACCGCTAATCTCAGGATTGCGGCCGTTCTTTTAACCCTTGCGGACTAAATTCAGGATTTCCTCGACGACTGAGTCAATCGTCATATCGGAAGAATCGAGATAAAGCGCATCGCTCGCCATCGCGAGAGGGGCCGTTGCCCGTTCCCTGTCGCGGCGATCGCGCTCTTCTATCTCGTTGGTTATTTGTTCTAGGTTAGCATCAATTCCTTTTTCTTTCAACTGTTTATAGCGCCGCAACCCCCTTTCGGAGGCGCTCGCGGTCAAAAACACCTTGAAAGAGGCTTCCGGAAATACGACCGTGCCCATGTCCCGACCATCCGCGACCAAGCCTGGCAACTGCTTGAAATCGCGCTGCTTTTGCAGCAGCACCCGGCGAACGTCGGGAATCGCGGCAACGGTCGATGCGATACTGCCTGTGCTTTCCAATGGAATCTCGGCGGTCACATCAATGCCGCCCAGTCTAACGGCTAACTCCTCGTCGCACTCAAATTCCAATTGCATCGCTTTCGCCACGCCGGCGACCGCGGCTGCATCGGCAAGATCCACACCTTGTTGGGTCACAGCCAGCCCCAGCGCGCGGTAAATCGAGCCGCTGTCCAGATAATGCCAGCCGAGCCTTTTCGCCGCCAGCCGGCTGACCGTGCCTTTGCCGGCGCCGCTCGGCCCGTCGATCGTCAGCACCGGAATCATCATGCCTCCAGGACGCTGATGTCGAGACCGAGCCGTTTAACCAGGTCCTTGAATTCAGGAAACGAGGTATTCACGTTCAGGCAGTCCAGGATCGTGATCGGAGCGTTCGCGCGCAGGCCAGCGATCGAAAACGCCATCGCAATCCGGTGATCGCCGTGCGATTCGACCGTGCCGCCGCCGATCGGGTTCCCGCCTTGAATTACCATGCCGTCCGGAGTCGGCTCGGCATCGACGCCCAAAATCTTGAGGCCGTCGGCCATCACCTGAATCCGGTCCGATTCCTTGACCCGAAGCTCTTCCGCGCCGGTCAGGCGGGTTCGCCCTTCCGCAGAGGCCGCCGCGACAAACAGCACCGGAAATTCATCGATCGCCAGAGGCACCAGTGCTTCCGGAATATCGATGCCTTTTAATTGACTATATTGGACATGCAAATCGGCGACAGGTTCCCCGCCAACGACACGTTCGTTCAAAACTTCGATCTTCGCGCCCATCAATTTCAAGATGTCGATCACGCCGGTACGGGTCGGATTGATGCCGACATGCTTCAAAAGCAGATCGGAACCCGGCGCAATCGACGCGCCGACCAGGAAAAACGCGGCCGAGGAAATATCGCTCGGCACGTCGATTTCGCAGGCGGTCAGCTTGCCGTTCGCATTGATCGTGACCTTGTTGCCTTCTTTTTTGACCGGATAGTTGAAGCCTGACAACATCCGTTCGGTGTGATCGCGCGTCGGCGCCGGCTCGGTCACCGAAGTGTCTCCTTGCGCGTACATGCCGGCCAGCAGCAGGCAGGATTTAACCTGCGCGCTCGCCATCGGCATCGTGTAATCGATGCCCTGCATTTGCCCGGCCTTGCCGGTGATATATAACGGCGCCGTGCCTTTTTCGGTGGTTTTGATCTCCGCGCCCATCGCTTTCAACGGCTCGGTGACCCGCTTCATCGGCCGGCCCGACAGCGACTTGTCGCCGGTCAACACCGAATCGAACGCCTGCCCTGACAAAAGACCGCTGAGCAAACGCATCGAGGTGCCGGAATTGCCGAGATACAATTCTTTTTCCGGCGCTTTTAAACCATGCTTGCCGACGCCGTAAATCGTCAGCTCGCCGTTGACCGGGCCTTCGATCTTGACGCCCATGTCGCGAAACGCCTGCAGGGTCGCCAGCGCATCTTCCGCTTCGAGAAAGCCCTTCACATGGGTGACGCCCTCGGCCAGGGAGCCCAGCATGATCGATCGGTGTGAAACCGATTTATCCCCCGGCACCCGCGCCTCGCCCTGTAAACTGCCGCCCGGATTGACTTTGAAAGTAATGGATTTGCTCATATTAATTTTCTAACTGGTCTAAAAAGCGTTGCCGTGCATTTTTGGCATACGAGAAGGTTTCAAAAAGGCGCCGGCCGTCGTTGTCCGCCAGCAGTTGTTCAATCTTGTCCAATTCGGTCTTCAGCTGATGCAGCAGCGGGATCAACTGGTCTTTGTTCGCCGTGCAGATGTCCCGCCACATGGTCGGGTCGCTCGAGGCGATGCGGGTAAAATCGCGAAAACCGCCGGCCGCGTATTTGAAGATTTCGCACTGTTCGTCTTGCCGCCCGAGCATGTCGACCAGTGCGAACGCGAGCAGATGCGGCAAATGGCTGGTCGCGGCCAATACCGCGTCGTGATGCTCCGCGCTCATCACCGACACCAGCGAGCCGATGCGCTCCCAAAAAATTTGAATTTTGTTCAGTGCGGCAGGTTCGGTATGATCGAGCGGGGTGATGATCAGGCGCCGGCGCAGAAACAAGTCCGGCAGCGCGGCTTCGACGCCGCTGTTTTCGGCGCCCGCGATCGGATGCGCGGGCACCAGATTGCCCGGAACGCGGCCGAACACACGCTCGGCGGCCGCGATCACATTGCTCTTGGTGCTGCCGACATCGCTGTAGACGCAAGCATTCGACCAATACGGTTTCAGCAGAGCAAACACCGATTCGACCGCGCCGACCGGCACCGCGACCACGACTGCATCCGTGCCTTCGAGAGCCAACTCGATATCGAGAAAGTACTCGTCGATCACACCCAGGCGTTTCGCGGTTTCGAGGTTCTGCCGCTCCTGTTCGCGGCCGTAACCGACGATGCTGGCGGCCAGGCCGCAGCTGCGCGCCGCGCGCGCGATCGAACCGCCGATCAGGCCGACGCCGATGATGCAGAGGCGGTTAAACATGAAATTTAGGCATTATTCAAGCACTCGGTCAGCGCCTGCAAGAACAGGTTGTTTTCTTCCTGGGTGCCGATGCTGATCCGAAGGTGATTCGGCATTTCGTAATTTGCGACCGGTCGGACAATCACGCCCTTGCGGAGCAAGGCCGCATAGACCGGCGCTGCGGGCTCGCTCAGATCGACCGAAACGAAATTGCCGGCCGACGGAATCCAGCCGAGGCCGAGGTTCTTGAAACCTTCGGTCAGCTGCTTCATGCCGAGCGTATTGTTTTTGATCGTATTTTGCAGATGCTCGCTGTCGTCGAGCGCGGCTTCGGCGGCGGCCAGGGCCAGCGAGTTGTTATTGAACGGCTGCCGGACCCGGTTCAGAATATCGGCCATTTCAGGGCTCGATAAACAGTAACCGATGCGCAGTCCGGCCAGGCCGTAAGCCTTCGAGAAGGTGCGCGCGACCACCAGGTTCGGGCATTGACCGAGCCAGTCGATCGCATCCTGCTCGCCCTTGCGGTGCACGAATTCGTAATAGGCCTCATCGAGTACGCAGATGCAACTTGCCGGCAGCGATTTGATGAATTCTTCCAGTTGCGACTGCGGCAGCAGCGTGCCGGTCGGATTGTTCGGATTCGCGATGAACACCACGCGGGTCTCGGCATTCACCCGCGCCCGGATCGCCTGCAAATCGTGTCCGTAATTCACCGCCGGCGCGACGACCGACTTGGCGCCGACGGCCTGGGTCACGATCGGATAGACCGCGAAGGCATGCCGGGAAAAAACCGCATTCAGGCCGGGCGCCAAAAATGCCCGCGCGACCAGTTCCAGAATTTCGTTCGAGCCGTTGCCGAGCGTGATTTGCGCAGGCTCGACGTTGAACTTCTTCGCCAAGGCATTTTTCAAACTGAAACCGCTGCCGTCCGGATATAACGCCAATTCCGACAATGTCTTTCGCATCGCGGCCAACGCTTTCGTGCTCGGCCCCAACGGATTCTCATTCGATGCGAGCTTAACCACGCGCTCAAGCCCTAACTCGCGCTGCAATTCTTCGATCGGTTTGCCGGGCACATAAGGAACCAGTTGTTGGACGCCGGCAACGGCAAGTTGGGAAATGGATAGCGCTGTGGTCATAAGGTCTCGTTGTCTGGTCGCGGCACTAAGCCGAAAAAATCAAAGCACGGCCTTCGGATAGGAGCCGAGCAATTTGAGCATGTTCACATTGGCTTTCAACAGGGCCAAGGCTTCCGCGACCTTCGGGTCTTCGCTATGGCCGTCGATGTCGATGAAAAACACATATTCCCATAAGCCCTGACGAGACGGCCGCGATTCGATATTGACCATGCCGATGCCGAATTTCGCAAACGACTCCAGCGCCCGATACAGCGCACCCGGCTGGTTGCCGGTCGAAAATACCAATGAAGTTTTATCCTTGCCGGTCGAAGCGGAATCCTGCTTGCCGATCACGATGAAGCGGGTCGTATTGTTCTCTTGGTCCTCGATATTATTTTCGAGCACCGGCAACTGATAAACCTCGGCCGCCGCCAGTCCTGCGATCGCGGCGGTGTGTTTATTGCTCGACGCCAGACGCGCGGCCTCCGCATTGCTGCTGACCGCGGTCACCTTCGCCTGAGGCAGATGCTTATCGAGCCAAAGCCGGCACTGCGCCAGCGACTGCTGATGCGAAAAAATCTCGGTAATCCCGGCCAGCGACTCGGCATGCCCCATCAAGTTTTGATGCACGCGCACTTCGACCTCGCCGCAGATTTTCAACGGCGAAATCAGAAAGCGGTCCAGCGTATGATTGATCACACCTTCGGTCGAGTTTTCGACCGGCACCACGCCGAAATGGCACTTGCCCAGCTCGACCGCGTTGAACACATCGCCGATCGCCGCGACCGGTATCGTATTCACCGAGGAGCCGAAATGCTTGAACACCGCCTGCTGGGAAAAAGTGCCTTCAGGGCCCAAAAAAGCCACTTCGAGCGGCTTTTCGAGCGCGAGACAAGCCGACATCAACTCGCGGAAGAAGCGCATCGCGGTATGATCCGGCAGCGGTCCCTGATTCAAATCTTGAATCCGCCTCAACACCAACGCTTCACGGTCGGGCCGGTAAAACGTGCCCTGCTCGCCTTCGGCGATCTTGGTCTTCGCAACCTCCTCCGCGCATTGTGCACGCCGATTGATCAGTTGCAGAATTTCCGCATCGATCGCATCGATTTCGGTTCTGATTTCCGCAAGAGGTCTGACAGACGACATAGGGGCTCCCTCCGGCTTCGACCTGAGCTTAGTGCGTTCTTTCGAACTCGGCCATGAACTCGCGCAAGGCCTTCACGCCGGCCTCAGGCATCGCGTTGTAGATGCTCGCGCGCATGCCGCCGACCGAACGGTGGCCTTTCAGCTCGAACAGTCCGTTCGCTTCCGCCGCCGCCAGGAAAGGCTTGTCGAGCGCCTGATCTTTCAGGATGAACGGCACGTTCATCCGCGAGCGGTAAGGCACATCGACAGGGTTGTTATATAGGGATGATTTGTCGATCAGATCATACAACAGCGCGCTTTTCGCGATATTGCGCTGTTCGATCGCGGCCACGCCGCCCTGCGCCTTCAACCATTTCAGCACCAGGCCGACCAGATACCAGTTGTAGGTCGCCGGCGTATTCAGCATCGAACCGTTCTTGGCCTGATCCGCATAATTGAATACCTGCGGCGTCGTTTTCGGTGCATGGCCGATCAGATCGTCGCGCACGATCACGACCGTCACACCGGCGGGTCCCATGTTCTTTTGCGTACCGGCATAGATGATGCCGAATTGGCTTACATCGACCGAACGCGACAGGATGTTCGACGACATGTCGGACACCAGGGTCAGCCCTTGGCTGTCCGGGATAGACTGGAATTCGACGCCGTGGATCGTTTCGTTCGAGGTATAGTGCAGATACGCCGCGTCCTGATCGATAGCCCAGCCGGCTACGTCCGGAATCGTCGTAAACTTGGACGCTTCGGAATTCGCGCTGAGCACGACCTCGCAATAATTGCCCGCATCCTTGATCGCCTTTTCGGACCAGGCGCCGGTGTTTACATAGCAGGCCTTGGTCTTGCCTTGCAGAATGTTTTGCGGAATCATCGAGAACTGCGCGGTCGCTCCGCCTTGCAGGAACAGCACCTTATAATTTTCCGGAATCGCCATCAATTCGCGCAAATCCTGTTCCAGCTCTTCGGCGATGATCGAGAAAAACTTGCCGCGATGGCTCATTTCCATCACCGACATGCCGCTGTCCCGCCATTCGATCATTTCATCGCGCGCCTGGACCAACACTTCTTCGGGGAATGCCGAGGGGCCGGCGCTAAAATTAAAAACTCGTGACATGATCACTCTTCTCCTGATTCCAATTCGCTGTCTGTATCGTCCGCATCCTGATCCGATGCAGTCTCTTGTTCGTTGCTGCCTTGTTCGCCGACGACTTCATCGACATCGACATCTTCATCGTCCTCTTCGCCGGCCAGGCCTTCGATCCGATCGACGCCGATCACCTTTTCCTTTTTATCCAGACGAATGATCGTGACGCCCTGCGTGTTGCGGCCGACGACCGAGATGCCTTCGACCGGAGTGCGCACCAAAATGCCGCCGTCGGTGATCAGCATGATTTCATCCAGATCGTTGACCAGCACCGCACCCACCACGGCGCCGTTGCGCTCCGAGGTTTGAATAGCGATCACGCCCTGACCGCCGCGGTTATGGCAGGGGAATTCCTCGAGCCGGGTGCGCTTGCCGTAGCCGTTTTCGGTGATGTTCAAGACCGTGCCTTCGGTGCCGATGATCAACGAAATGACCTCTTGTTCTGCCGCCAGGCGCATGCCGCGCACGCCGGCCGCGTTGCGGCCCATCGGCCTGACGTCGGTTTCGTTGAAGCAGACCGCCTTGCCGTCGCTGCTGAACATTAAAACATTCTGGCTGCCGTCGGTGATCGCGACGCCGACCAAGCGATCGCCTTCCTGCAAATCAACCGCGATCTTGCCGCCGGTACGCTGGCGTTCGAATTCGTTCAACGGCGTCTTCTTGACCGTGCCCAGCGAGGTCGCCATGAAAATATACTTATTTTCGCTGAACTCCTGAACCGGCAGCATCGCATTGATCTTTTCGCCCTGCTCCAGCGGCAGCAGATTCACGAACGGCTTGCCGCGCGAGGTGCGGCTGGCGATCGGCAATTGATACACCCTAAGCCAGTAGGCCTTGCCGAGCGATGAGAAACACAGAATCGTATCGTGGCTGTTGGCGACGATCAGTTTATCGACAAAATCTTCCTGCTTGGTCGCGATCGCCATTTTGCCGCGGCCGCCACGCCGCTGCGCCTTGTAGTCGGTGAGCGGCTGAGCCTTCACGTAACCCTCGTGCGACATCGTGACCACCATGTCTTCCTCGGTGATCAGATCCTCTTCGGACAAGTCCAGGCGGTCCTGAATGATTTCGGTGCGGCGTTCGTCGCTGTAATTGTTCAGAATCTCGACCAGCTCTTCACGCACGACTTCCATCAAGCGAATGTCGCTGCCCAGGATTTCCAGATAGCCGTCGATCAGCCTCAGCAATTCCCGGTATTCATCGACGATCTTGTCCTGTTCGAGTCCGGTCAGACGGTGCAGACGCAGTTCCAGAATCGCCTGCGCCTGAGCCTCGGAAAGACGGTACATGCCGCCTACGATGCCGAACTCGGGCGGCAAGTCTTCCGGACGCGAACGGTCGGAATCGGCGCGATCGAGCAGGGATGCGACCAGCCCGGCATTCCAGGTTCTGGCCAACAAGCCGGCCTTCGCCTCCGCAGGACTCGCCGAGGTCTTGATCAGTTCGATCATCTCATCGATGTTCGCCAGCGCGATCGCGAGACCTTCCAAAATATGCGCCCGCTCTCTGGCCTTGCGCAGGTTGTAGACGGTCCGGCGCGTGACGATCTCGCGGCGGTGATCGATGAACGCGCTCAGAATCTCTTTCAGATTCAGGCAGTGCGGACGGCCGTCGAGCAGCGCGACCATGTTGATCCCGAACACGGTCTGGAACTGGGTCTGCTTGTACAGATTGTTCAACACGACTTCGGGCATCTCGCCGCGGCGCAGCTCGATCACCAGGCGCATGCCGTCTTTGTCGGACTCGTCGCGAATAGCGGAAATGCCTTCGATCTTGCCTTCCTTGACCAGTTCGGCAATCTTGATCTGCAAATTCGCCTTGTTGACCTGATACGGCAGTTCGGTCGCTATGATCGCCTGGCGGCTGCTGTCGCCGATGTCTTCGAAATGGCAGCGCGCGCGCAGATAAATCTTGCCGCGGCCGGTCGTATAGGCGCTGTAAATGCCGGAGGCGCCGTTGATGATGCCGGCGGTCGGGAAATCCGGCCCCGGCAGGTGCTCTATCAGTTCGCGGATCGTGGTTTCGGGATTATCGATCAACGCCAGACAGGCGCCGATCACTTCGTTCAGATTATGCGGCGGAATATTGGTCGCCATGCCGACCGCGATGCCGGAAGAGCCGTTGATCAGCAAGGTCGGAATTCGGGTCGGCAGCACTCTCGGCTCGGACTCGGACTCGTCGTAGTTCGGAATGAAATCGACCGTTTCCTTGTCCAGATCGGCGAGCAATTCATGCGAAATCTTCGCCATCCGCACTTCGGTATAACGCATCGCGGCGGGGGAATCGCCATCGACCGAGCCGAAGTTGCCCTGGCCGTCGATCAGCATGTAACGCATCGAAAACGGCTGCGCCATCCGCACGATCGTGTCATAGACCGCGGTGTCGCCGTGGGGGTGGTATTTACCGATCACGTCACCGACGACGCGCGCGGATTTTTTATAAGGCTTGTTCCAGTCATTGCCGAGCTCGCTCATCGCATACAGCACGCGGCGGTGCACCGGCTTCAGGCCGTCCCTGACATCCGGCAAGGCGCGCCCGACGATCACGCTCATCGCGTAATCGAGATAGGACTGCCGCATCTCGTCTTCAAGATTTACAGGAATGATTTCTTTCGCGTAGTTTGACATGGCCACTTCATTCTAAGCAAAGCCGCCACGCTGTTTGCGCTGACCGGCCCTGCTGGTTCCTACATTCCTTCCCAGACACGCCGGCGATGTGCTGCGGAAAGATCAGGTTGAATCGGTAATTAACCCGCGCATTGTAGCAAATTTCGCTTTGTTCGTCGAAGTTTGTAAGCGCCCAGGCGATGCAGGCCTAGCCATGTTATGAGGCTTATTGTTGCTTATACACATCGCTCCGCATATCTACTTTCAAAACCAGCACAGTCATAATGTCGTCTTCGATATGGGCGATAACGCGATATTTCCCGATGCGGTATTTCCAAAAATCGCCAAGCTTTGATCCCGTCAAAGGGGCGCCCAAGCTGCGCGGGTTATCCGATTGCGCAAGCCGCTCAGTGAGAAACTTTAAAATTCTGCGGGCAACCGTTCTATCCAATTTCGCCAGTTCGCGCTCCGCGGCCGGGTCGAACTCAATCTTCCAAACCATATTGTTTCAGCACCTCTTCGAGCGGAATGGTTTGCGTTCGCCCGGCGCGAATTTCAGTCAAACGCTGTTCGGCCAGATAAACGTCTTCCATATCGTCCAAGTGCTGCTCGATGGCTTGCCGTGCATAAAACGATTTGCTCCGTCCTGTCAGTTTTGCGAGTGAATCCAGACGTTTTTCCAGGTCCTCAGGCAGTCGTATCGCTAACATGGGCATATCCTCTATCAATACATGTTATACAAGTATAACATTATCGCACTAATTGCAGCTGTGGCTATATCCCGCGCCGGCCATAGCATGAGTCTGGCCGCCGATGTATTCGCGTTTGAATTCGGATGCGAGTTCGGATTTCACGCCATTATAATATCGGTCGATGAAGTCAAGCCATCCGCCGCGCCGAGCAAATCATCGAGTTAGCCTCATGTCAACGATTCAAATTATCGCCGATGACCGCGAAAGCCAATCCGGCGTCATCGAAGCGTTTAGAAGGCAAAACGGAACCGAGGTTTCGGTGCGTCGTCTGGCCGTGGGCGATTACCTACTAAACGAAAGACTGTTGTTCGAGCGAAAAACGCTACACGATTTCGCCGTTTCCCTGAAGGACGGCCGATTATTCGAACAAGGTAATCGCCTCGCCGCATCGCCGCTTCATAAGGCCATCATCCTCGAAGGACGCCCGCATGATCTGTCCGAGAGCGGCATGCGGCGCGAGGCCTTACAAGGAGCGATTATCAGTCTCACCCTTTTTCTCGGCATTCCCTTACTGCGTTCCGCCGACGCCGAAGAAAGCGCAAGACTGATGCTTTACGCTGCCCGCCAGTTCGACCAAATTGCCCGGCAGACGCCGCCCCGACTGCTCAAAGGCAAGCGCCCCAAAGGCAAACGCAAAACCCAACTGCGGATACTCCAATCGCTCCCCGGAATAGGTCCGGACATCGCTTATAACCTATTGGAAGCATTCGGCAGCATTGAAGCCGTTCTCACGGCCGACGAGCAAGCCTTGTTGGAGGTTGCCGGAATTGGTGCGAAACGGGCAAAATCGATTCGCTGGGCTGTCGGCGAACAATTGGCGAACTATTCCACAATTAACCCGCCCGTATAAAGTCAACACTGTTTTTTTCTTTAATGAAGTTCGGTGTCCATATCCATGCGCTCGGTCAGTTCTCGCAGTTCCGGGGAAAAATGCACCGGATAAACCGGCGCATTTTTCAATACCCGCAAACCGTCCGGCAAACGGCTTAATTGCTCTTTCGCATACGCCCTGCTCTGTTCAAGCGCCGGCAGCGGCTCGACCAGTTTGCCTTCCTGCATAATCGCCTTGAGCAACGGTTTCCCCTCGCAAGACGCATCGGCCAGCGTGATCGTATCGCCGGCCAACTTACCGTCAGCATCGAAGCGCCGATACACCTGTTTGGTTCCGGGCCAGGTCGCCTTGCCTTCGGAACGCTTGCGGCGCGGGATGCCTGCATATTCCTGCAGTTTGTAGGCGCAGTCCAGATACGGCGCATCCTCGGAGGTGTCGAGATGGGTGCCGATGCCGAAGCCGTCGATCGGCGCGCGTTCCAGGATCAATTGTTCAAGACTGTATTCGTCGATATTGCCGCTGGCAAAAATGGTCGTTTCATCGAGACCGGCCGCATCGAGTATGGCGCGCACATGGCGCGCATGCGCGGCCAGATCGCCGCTGTCGAGCCGCACGCCCTTGATCGGAATGCCCAGGGCCGCCAGTTTCGGCGCGAGTTCGACGACTTTCTGCGCGCCGGCTTCGGTATCGTAGGTATCGATCAGCAGCACCACATTGCCGGGATTGGCGAGAGCGAAATGCTCGAAAGCCTCGCTTTCGTTTTGATGCGCCTGGATAAAAGAATGCGCCATCGTGCCGACCACCGGAATGCCGAAATGCCGGCCGCCGGCGACCGTCGCGGTGCCGCTGAAACCGGCCAGATAGGAGGCCCGGGCCGCCAACAGCCCGGCCTCGCCACCATGCGCGCGGCGAAAACCGAATTCGACCAGCTTTTTATCCGGCGCGAGCAGCACCGAACGCGCCGCTTTCGAGGCGATCAGGGTCTGGAAATGCAGGATATTGATCAGCCGGCTTTCGACGAATTGCGCTTCGGCGATCGGCGCGGTGATGCGCAGGATCGGCTCGTTCGGAAAAAACATGGTGCCTTCCGGCATCGCATGCACGTCGCCGGTAAAACGAAATTGTTCGAGATGCCGCAAGAAATCCGTTTTGAAAAATCGCGTACTTTCTAGCCAGCCCAACTCGGCGGACGTAAATCGCAAATTTCGCAGATAATCGACCGCCTGTTCGAGCCCCGCCGCGACCAAAAATCCACGGCTGGCCGGAAGCCTCCGCACGAACAATTCGAATACGGCGGTGTCCTGCATGTGCTGCCGATAATAGCCTTGCAGCATCGTCAACTGGTAAAGATCGGTCAACAACGCGCCGCTTGCGATCATGAAATTTGGTCCGAGCTGATCAATTGGGCGCCGTTTTGCCGCATCGTCTGCAAGGCCCTGTCGCCGTCATCGGGCTTCACATTGACCGCGCGCACAGCATCCTGCAATAAAAAAACCTGATAGCCCAGTTTCAGTGCGTCGAGCACGGTGCGCAAGACGCAATAATCGGACGCCAAACCGGCGACGAAGAGCCGACTTATGCCGGCGCGTTCGAGTTTCGCCCGTAAATCCGGGACCTCGAAATCCGAGTACCCCTCGCTTTCACGCCGCACGCCTTTGGAAATCACTTGCACCGTCTTCGGTTGCAACAGACTCGCCGAAAATTCGGCGCCGAATGTCTCCGCGACGCAATGCGGCGGCCACGGCCCGCCCTGCCCGGCAAAAGACCAATGATCGACCGGATGCCAGTCGCGCGTCAGAAAGATAGGATGGCCGAGCGTGTTGAATTTCTCGATGCAGCGATTGATGGCAGGAATGATTTGCTCGCTTCCGGATACCGCAAGGCTGCCGCCGGGCAGGAAGTCGTTCTGAATATCGATGATCAGCAAGGCATCGCGGGTCTCGATAGCTTCTGATTTCATGATGCGAAAACCGTTGGAAATGTCATCTACTCTTTAGACTGCATTTCCTGCCGGAATTCATTCATATCGGCATTGTCCACGCGGTCATAGATTTCTTCGACCGTCAGCGTCAGTCCGATCGATTCGAACGTTACCGAATCGCCCAGGAAATAATATTCGGACAGCCAATGTTTATGCCTGCGCAGCACTTGCACCGACACGAAGTCCGATTCAATCATCACATATTCCTGCACGGACGGCAGGTTGATATAGCGCAGCAGTTTTATGGTTGCATCGGTCTTGCGGGTCGACCGGGACAAGACTTCGACGATCAGCAGCGGATTTTCTGAATAGGTGTCGGCACCGCTCATCTTGCTGCAATCGACGACCACGTCCGGGTACACGTAATCCTTGCCGAGCCGGACCTTCATGTCGGCCATGAAAGGCGTACAGGGATTGCCTTCGAGGTGGTTGCCGAATTTCCGGAAGACATTGCCGGCAATGCAGTTATGGTTATACCCAGCGCCGGCCATCGCATAAACCTGGCCGTCGATGAATTCGTGCTTGATGTCGGAAGTCAGCTCGGATTTGAGATACTCTTCCTCGGTCAGATCAATTTCTTCGTGTACCTTCTGTAAGGCCATGACTCGATCTCCTGGGCTCGACTGAGTTGCGTCCGCCATTATAATCCTCCGGCTAACTCGAAAGAATACTGACGGGACGAACTTTAAACCGGCAGCGCGCTGTATTATGTCTTATAAAACTCGCTGCTGCCGTCCAGGTCGCCGGTCTGGTTGTAAAGCAGCGGCTGCCCCGCATGCAGCATAGCGCCGGCCAGCACCTCGCAGACCGCGATCTGGTGATCGCCGGCCTCGGCATAATGACTGACCCGACAATCGAAATAGGCCAGACCGCAACTGAGTGCAGGCGCGCCGGTTACTCCGGTACGCCAGTCGAAACCGGCCATCTTGTCCTTGACCGAGCGGCCGAAATGCTCCGCGACGGCATATTGATCCCGCCCCAGCACGTTGACCGTGCAAATGCCGCCGGCCTTGAGCAATTGATAGGAATAATGCTCGGGATTGATGCTGACCGCCAACAGAAAAGGATCGAAGGAGACCTGCATCACCCAGGCGGCGGTGAAGGCGTTTTGACGCTCGCCGTCGCTGACGCCGATCACATAGACGCCGTGGCTGATCAGTTTTGCAAGCTGGTCGGGATTGTCGATCATCCGTGCGCCAGCTTGATCCGCATCGACAAATCGACCGCCTTCACATGCTTGGTCAGCGCGCCGATCGAGATGAAATCGACGCCGGTTTCGGCGATCGTGCGAATGTTATCCAGGCCGATGTTGCCGGAGGCTTCGAGCTCGACCCGGCCGGCCGTGATGTTGACCGCGCTGCGCAGGTCGTCGAGGCTGAAATTATCCAGCATGATGCGGTCGGGTTTGGCCGCGAGCGCTTCCTGCAATTGCTCCAGGGTTTCGACCTCGACTTCGACCGGCACCGCGGTCAGCTCGCGCGCGATCCGGATCGCCGCGCTGATCGAGCCCGCCGTCATGACATGGTTTTCCTTGATCAATACGCCGTCGTACAAGCCGATGCGGTGATTATGGCAGCCGCCGACCGCGACCGCGTATTTTTGCGCCTGCCTGAGCCCCGGGATCGTTTTACGGGTATCGAGCACCTTGCAGCCGGTTCCGGCCACCGCCTCGGCATAGCGCCGCGCAACGGTCGCGGTCGCCGACAAAGTTTGCAGTAGGTTCAGCGCGGTGCGTTCGCCGGTCAGCAGCGCGCGGGCCGGACCTCCGAGCCGGCATAAGGTGACGCCGGCATCGACCGCCTCGCCTTCCGCGCACAGCCAATCGATCCGGACGCGCGGGTCCAGTTCCTTGAAGACCGTATCGAACCAGGCCTGTCCGCACAGCACCATCGCCTCTCGGGTCAAAACCTCCGCTTCGGCGGTGACGGTCTCCGGAATGATCGCGGCGGTGATGTCGCCGGAGCCGATGTCTTCTTCGAGATAGGGTTTTATATCTAACGCTTTTAGTGATGTCATTGAGAGCTTTTAGAATTTAGTGCATTCCCACGCCACGCACCAATACCATTAAGTTAAGGCCGCTTTCTCCTTCTCCCGGGGGGAGAAGGGACTGGCCATCTTTCACTTAATGGCAGTGGCGTCAAGCATAAGTAGGTTAAGGTGATTATCTCGCACTGGAGGCACGCATCAAAGCCCCCGAACTCGCCACGCGCTGCTTGATCGCCTGCGCCAGTTGATGCACGGCCATCGCATATTTGTTGCTGTTGTTATAGCGTTTGATCACCTTGAAATTGGGAAAGATGCGCCAGTATTCGTTGCCTTCGTAGGCGCTCAATTCGATTACGCCATCAGCATTTCGCTCGCCGTTGCTCGGCCTGGCGACCTGGCCATTATAATGCCAGCCGCTCTTCGAAAAATAATGCGCGACGCTGCCGATCGCATCATGCGGATGCCAAAGATTGCGCTTTCCATCGTGATTGAAATCGATCGCCAGACGGCGGAAGCTGCTCGGCATGAATTGTCCGTAGCCCATCGCGCCGGCCCAGGAGCCTTCCGGTTCGCGCGGATCGAAATCTTCCTCGCGCGCCATCAGCAAGAAGCTTTCGAGTTCGGACATGAAAAATTGCGAACGCCGGTGGGTGTCGAACGACAGCGTCGTCAATGAATCGAAGATATTCGTTTTTCCGAAATTGCGGCCGAAATAGGTTTCGACGCCGATGATCGCGACGATGTATTCCTGATCGACGCCGTATGAAGCGCTGGCCTTGCGCAACACGTCCGCATTCTCGAGCCAGAAGTTCGCCCCGTTTTCGATATGCTGCGCGGTCAGAAACTTGTTCCGATAGCGCGTCCAACTGCCGGGCTTGGAAGGCCCCTGCGAAGGTTCCGGGCTTTCCAGACGGATCACCGAATCGAGACGGTTGGCGCGGGAAAACAGCCCGTTCAGATAGCTTTCCGAAAACCCGTGCTTGCGCACCATATCTTGAATAAAGCCGCGCACGGCGGGGTAATTGGCGTAAGTGCCGGCAAGCCCCCCTGACGAATAGCCACGAGAGGGCGACGCCTGACTATGCCCCCCCGGATATTGCGCGACGGGCGGCTGCATGACGGGCCTCGAGGCCGGCGCTTGCGGCCTTTGGTAGCCGTATTGTTCGTACGGTCTTGGCCCCTCGCCGGCGCAACTGGCGAGCAGCGCGGACATTGCCGCAATAGGGAAATGCTTAAAAATTCGGGTAGTCAAGTTGAGCCTCAATTCGTGTAATTATTTTCCGGTAGGCGAGCGAAAAGCTTAGCCTCTGACTTTTTCAGCTTGCTTCGCTCAGCGCACAAAGTTATAGTCATCCGTAGCCAGCCCGTTCCCGGCCAATTGGCCGGTAATCATTGTGGATATTTTTTCATCATTTTTGCCGGCCAACAACCTATTTTCAGACCGTTTGACCTATTCCTTGCGTGCTTTAGGGATTCTAAAGCCAAAATCGCAGCATCTTTGTTCATTTGGCATTGTTTATGACTGGCTTCGACACGGTTTTCGAGAAATAATAGAAGAGCCCATCGGCAATGGCTGCGTCAGGCGACTCACTTTTTTCACACTTTTCCTTTCCCATGCGAATAGATCGGCACTGGCTGACCGGAGCGGTCCGGATTGAATCACCTAATTTTGATGACAGAGCTGACCCGGACGATATTTCGCTGATCGTGATTCATTGCATCAGCCTGCCGCCGGGAGAGTTCGGCTACGCCTACATTGACCAATTATTCTGCAACCGACTGGACCCTGCGGCCCATCCGTATTTCGAGAGCATTCATCGCTTGCAGGTCTCGGCGCATTTGCTGATCAAACGCGGCGGTGAAGTCACGCAATACGTTCCGTTCGACAAACGCGCCTGGCACGCCGGGGTCTCGTCGTATCAGGGACGCGAACGCTGCAATGAGTTTTCGATCGGGATTGAACTGGAAGGCGCCGAGGAGATGCCTTATACCGAAGCGCAATATAGCATGTTGGCGGCGGCGATAACCGCCTTATTGAAGGCCTATCCGAAGCTATCGAAGCAGCGTATCACCGGCCACAGCGATATAGCGCCGGGACGCAAGACCGATCCCGGCGCGGCATTTGATTGGGCAAAATTGCGGCAATTGCTGGACGCGGCTGCCGGCTGAGCCGCGGCGGAAACGCACTCTATTTATAGAGATGCTCGACCGGTTTTTCGGCAGTCCATGCCATCCAGCCGATCACGATCCGGTAAATCAGCAGCAAGAGAATAGGCAATAAAAGAAAATAGCCGATGCCGGAAAACATCAAAAAGCCGGCCACCGCAAATCCTGCCAAAGTAATCCACACCGTATTGATTTGCCATTCGAAATGCGATTCGAGCCAGGTACCCTTGACCTCGTCCCGCTTCATGAAATTGATCACGATGCCTATCAGCAAGGTCACGCCGGCAAAACCGAACGCCAACACCTGGCATAGGTAGACGATTCCGGTCAGCGTTTTTAAGGACGCCATTTTTTCGGCATCGTCTGGTTGCGTCGATTCGCTCATGGTGAACTCCTGAGTCAGTGATAAAGTCTGTCGATCATGCAATGAAGCAACGTCCAAACAGGGTGCTTTCAACACTAGGTTAGTCGTAAAATGCCGGTAAAAGTTTCCCGTTCATCATAATACCCACCCATTCAGTCCATCATATCCAGTCGTCATGCGTATTGCGATCGCCTACCTCAGTGTTGTTTTACTATGGGCCACGACCCCGTTGGCCATCAAATGGAGCGGCGAAGGCCCCGGTTTTCTGTTCGGCGTGACCGGGCGCATGGTGATCGGCATCGTCTGCATCGGCATGGTATTGCTGCTCACGAAACAGCGCCTGATCTGGCAGCGCAAGGCCAGGCAGACTTATCTGGCGGTCGCGGTGCAGATATACGGTGCGATGATCGTGGTGTATTGGGCCGCACAATTCATTCCGTCCGGCTGGATTTCGGTGTTGTTCGGCCTGACGCCGCTGCTCACCGCCTTGCTGGCCCGCCTCTGGCTTGGGCAGCGCGAACTGAATTTCAGCAAATTGCTCAGCTATCTGCTCGGCGTCGGCGGCCTTGCGCTCATGTTCGGCTCGGCCCTGACGCTGGGCCGGGACGCCGTGCTCGGCATCGGGGCGGTCATCTTGGGCGCCTGTTTGCAGTCGTTCAGCGCGCTATGGATCAAACGGATTGACGCGGGGCTGCCGGCATTGACGCAGGTCGCCGGTGGCCTGCTCTTCGCATTGCCCGCCTATTTGCTGACCTGGGGCATTTTCGACGGCGAATGGCCAAGGCATTTCACAGCGACCAGCGTCGCTTCGATCGTTTACCTGGGCGTGATTGCAACGACCGCGGGCTTCGTGCTGTATTATTATTTGCTGACCCAGCTTGCGGCGACGCGCGTGGCGCTGATCACGCTGATTTCGCCGGTGCTGGCGCTGCTGCTCGGCCATGCGGTCAACGATGAACCGATCACGCCAAACGTGCTGGCCGGCGCACTGTCGATATTTTCCGCCCTGCTGCTGCACGAATACGCCGGAAAACGCCCGTCCGGAGGCCGCCGGAAGGCACGCGCTGCGACTTCCGCAAGCCCTAACGGCCGCAGCCGGCCTGCGCTCAAGCGGCCTAGTAGATACCGTTAGTGAAATAGTTCTGCCCAATTCCCAAATTTAATGCTACTATGAAGACTCTATTAAAGAGTGAGCCGGAGGGTTTATCCGTCCGGATGTTTTGCGCCAAAACAATTGGCGGTTTTTCAGAAGAGTATTTTATGTCAGATCTGGTTACAGGCACCGTTAAATGGTTCAATGATGAAAAGGGCTTTGGCTTCATCGCCCAGGAAGGTGGCAAGGATGTTTTTGTTCACCACAGCGCGATTAACGGCACTGGCCGGAAAACGTTACGCGAAGGCCAAAAAGTCACGATGAAAGTGACTCAAGGCCAAAAAGGGCCGCAAGCCGAGAATGTAACACCGGTCTAAACCAGATCAAACCCGCCCAAGAGCGTCTTAGGCGGGTTTTTTATTATGGTTTGACCCGCCTCGGTGCGTGCGCCGAGGCCGCTAATTCGCTAGCCGCCTGCGGCATCGGCCAATCCGCCGATGCCGTCAGGATTTTTTACGCCCGCATATCGTCCTGTCATCGAACGATGATGGCTCGGGCACGGCGCTCTCCGCGAACAGCGATTGCCCGACCTCCTCCGCCATGGCATTGCGCTTCGCAATAGCCGTCCCGCGTTCATCGACAGCGCAAACTGTCGGTGTGGATTCCTATTTCCCAGAAAAAACGAACCCTCTCGATTGCGTCGCATTTGCGCATTGCATGGCCTCAATAAGACGTTCGGCGGATGCATCATCCAATGCATTTCATGATGGACAGAAAATTCCACATGTTAGTACGCCTCCTGCATTCCCGCATTCCAGCGCCATAAAACGATGCCGCAGATGCTGAGAAAGCGCTGGGATATGTTGTAGAATGGCCGCATTTTGGGCTCTCCTTGTACACGGAAAACCCGCGAACGGAAGAATCGAAACCGATGAATGCAAGCAAACGACTGGCGATTTTTGACCGCCTGGCCGAGGCGATCCCCGAACCGACCACCGAACTGCAATACCGTACGCCGTTTGAGTTATTGGTCGCGGTCGTCCTGTCCGCCCAGGCGACCGACAAAGGCGTCAATAAGGCCACAGCAAAACTGTTTCCGGTTGCGAACACGCCAGAGGCCATTCTGGCGCTCGGCTTGGACGGACTGAAGGCCTACATTAAAACGATCGGCCTGTTCAACACCAAGGCCGCCAACATCATCGCGCTGTGCCGCCAGTTGCTCGACCTGCACCACGGCGAAGTGCCAACCACGCGCGAAGCCTTGGAAGCGCTGCCCGGCGTCGGGCGCAAAACCGCCAATGTGATCCTGAACACCGCCTTCGGCCACGCGACGATCGCGGTCGACACGCATATTTTTAGAGTCGCGAACCGGACCGGCCTTGCGCCCGGCAAGAACGTGCGCGAAGTCGAACAAAAACTGGATAAATGGACGCCCGGTAAACACAAGAAGGATGCGCATCATTTGCTGATTCTGCATGGCCGTTATACCTGCACGGCCCGCAAACCGAAATGTCCTATCTGCGTGATCGAAGACCTGTGCGAATACCGGGATAAAACCGCGAGCCTGTGAGCCGAACAACGCTAAAGCAGAGGGCTTCGCCGCATCTTGTGAATCAAATTGGCAAGCAGCGACCGATCCGTTATGATTGCAAAATTGCACAGCCCATCCCTGCAGCCGCCCTTATGAACGAAAACCCGCACGATGCCGCCGACGCTTACCGGCAATTGCTCGACGCACAGCAAACGCTGTTGCTGTCGACCTGTTCCGCCGATTCGCAGCCGGACATCAGCTATGCACCTTTCGTGCGTGACGAACAGGGGCATTTTTACATCTTCATCAGCGCATTGGCTAAGCACACCCGCAACCTGCTGCAAAATCCGAAGGCTTCGGTCCTCTTCATCGAGCCGGAAGCCGGCTGCCGCAATCTGTTTGCGCGGGCCCGTATCGTGTTCAACTGCCGCGCCCGGACGATTGCGCCGGGCGAGCCTGCCTATGACCGTCAACTGCTGGCGCTGGAGGACAAGTTCGGCAATGTGGTGGCGCTGCTGCGCACCCTGCCCGATTTTCATCTGCTCGAACTGACACCCGAAAGCGGGCAGTATGTCGCCGGCTTCGGCAAGGCCTATGCCATCGATTTGCAAGCCGCTACCCTACGCCACCTCGGCGGCTAGCGCCGATACATCGCATTATTATCCATGCCCGCCCAAACGGGCCATTTCATCCCTTTGATTTTTGACACCATAATGAACGACGATTCAATTGTCTATGCGCTCGATTTTGACGGCGTACTCTGCGACAGCGCGGTGGAAACCGCGATGACCGGCTGGAAAGCCGCCGGTAAAATCTGGAACGATATGCCGAAGGCGGCTCCGACTATCCTCATCGACCATTTCCGGGCGGTTCGGCCGCTGATCGAGACCGGCTTCGAGGCGATATTGGCGATGCGGCTGTTATTTCTCGGCGAGACCGTTGCCGGCATTTACAGCGACTACGCGGCCAAAAGCCAAAACCTGCTGCAAGAGCGGCAGATCAGCACCGACGAATTGAAAAAGCTGTTCGGCGCAACTCGCGACCACTGGATTGCGGCCGACCAGGCCGAATGGATAGCGATGAATCCGCTGTTTGACGGCATCGCGGAAAAATTGCAAAGACTCGGCCAGCATAGCACCTGGTATGTCGTGACCACCAAGCAGGAACGTTTCGTCAAACAGATTCTGCAAGCCCATGCGATTGAACTGGAAGACGAGAAGATTTTCGGACTGGACCGCAACCTGAGCAAGCCCGAGGTGCTGAAGGGCTTGGTACAAAGCCATCCGGCCCAAACGCTTTATTTCGCCGAAGACCGCCTGCCGACGCTGCTGAACGTACAAAAACATGCGGAACTGGATAGCATCAAACTGATTTTCGCGTTATGGGGCTATAACACGCCCGAGGATAAAACGCTCGCGGCGGCGCAGCCATTTATGCTGCAAGGGCTTGAGGACTTCCTGGAATCGGAATCGTAAGAGCAGCCTTTTATCGGAGGGGCTGAAAAATACCCAAGCCCCTCCGATGGAAGCATTGTGTCTCTAAAAACCTTAGGGTCTTCCGAATAGCTGCGGCTCTTTAGGCTGTTGCTTCGCCTGCAAGCAATGATATGCCGCATTTTCGTATTTGATCACCAGCGACTGGGTATTTTTATGCTCGTCGAGAAATTTTTCGGCTTCCTCGGCGGTCAGGCTTTTCATCATGAAGGTCGCGATACACATGCAGGGTCTCTCCCAGCGGGCTTTATCGGCTTCCTTGTCGGTCGAATTTTTCAATTCCCGATCGACGCATTGCGCCGCAAAATCGTGTTCGAATTTGTGTTTCCGCACATCGGTGACCGGCACATCATGGGTATGATCAAACGGATTGTGCACATCGCCGGCCGTCTGTATATTTTCGGCTTCCCTCGCGCTCGGTGCTTGTTTGTCCTCGTCGTCCGAGCAGGCCGTCAGCGTGAAGGCAAGCACCAGGCCGGCGCAGGCGGCCATCCAGGCAGGTTTATTCTGTGTTGAGTTTTTCATATTGAGATCATCGTGGTTTCGTTATTATAGTCATGAAGGCGCCCGACCACCTGTGGCTGAATCCCGGCAAGCCGTTCTGTAAAAATGCTGAACTTTATCACTTTCTCAAGGCTTGATCTACTTTCCTCGCCGATAAAAAATCAGCGCGCAGAAATCGCCCGCGCCAACCGGCCGTCCGCGTGAAGGTCTGGTATCATAAGCCTACGATCAATGCTCAGGAATAAGGATGCAGCCGCAACTCGATAATGCCCAAATCAACTCGGATCTGATGCTTCACCGCACAATCATGGCGATCATGGCGGCCTGTTTGGCGGCCGTTGTCGCGGCTTGTATCCTGCAAGGCGAACCCTGGCGGCTGCATTGGCCCGAAGAGCGCCTGATCACCTACCGCACGCTGTTTTATGCGCTCGCGATCATCCTCTTTCCATTGACGAATCTGATCCGCTACATTCAAATGCGCCTGTGTCAGACGATGCCCGGAGACAAACCCGCAAAGCGCCGTTATCTCGCGCCCGTGCTCGTGTCGCTGGTCCTGGTTGAAAACATCGGCGGGTTGGGCGTGGCGCTGTTCCTGCTCGGCGACGGCGCCAATACACTGTATATCTTTACCGGCCTGGCCGCGCTCGGTTTCATTTTGTACCGCCCCAAACCTTCGGAATATCTACGCATCGTCGACGCGCTCGCGCGCAAAGACGATGCATGAACTGCTAAAGGATGCCGATCTTTGCGTCAAATGCGGGCTGTGTCTGCCGCATTGTCCGACCTATGGGCAGACCGGCAATGAAAACGAATCCCCGCGCGGCCGTATCGCGCTGATTCAGGGCTACGCGGGCGGCCATCTCGACGCGACCCCGGCATTGCTCGCCCACATCGACCACTGCCTGTTATGCAGGGCGTGCGAAAAAGCCTGTCCGGCCGAAGTGCCCTATGGCCGGCTGGTCGACCGTTTTCGCGCACAGACCCAGGTCATGCAGCCTTTTTCGCCGGCCGTGGCGCTGCTCAAACGGCTCGCGGTCAATCCCACGCTTAAGCGCTGGGCACAGGCGGGACTTCGCTTTTACCAAAGCCCTTCGATCAAACGGCTCGGCCTGCTGCGCTTGCTCAATTTGGGCACCCTCAATCGGCTGCTGCCCGCCGGCAACGCCCCCGCAGAAGCGCTTAAAAGTCACTACGCCGCCTCCGGCAACGCCAAAGGCGAGGTCGGCCTGTTCACCGGCTGCATCGCTACGCTGCTAGACTCTGCAACGCTGCGCGCAGCCATCAAATGCCTGACCGCGGCCGGATTCGATGTTCACGTGCCTGCCGAACAAACGTGCTGCGGCGCGCTCGCACAGCATGACGGCGATGTGGATGCGGCGGCTCAACTGGCGGCAAAGAATTGCCGCGCCTTCGCGATGCCGAATCTGACCGCGATCGTAACGGTCGCCTCCGGCTGCGGCGCGCAGTTGAAAGACTATCAAAATGCCGAGGCGGCGGGAAAAGTGGTCGATGCGAGCCGGTTTTTAGCCGAAAACGCCGATTTTTCGGATCGGCTCATCCCGCTCGCGGCGACTGTCTGCCTGCATACGCCGTGTTCGCTGAAAAACGCGATGCGCGAGGAACAAGGCGCTTTGACTTTATTGCGGCAGATTCCCGACCTGAAGGTGATTGAGCTGCCCCAAACAACGCATTGCTGCGGCGCGGCCGGCAGTTATGTGTTGAAACACCCGAAGATGGCGAAGACGTTGGTTGATCAGCTACTGGACGCGGCCATCGCGACGCAAGCCGGGACCTTGATCACATCGAATATCGGCTGCGCGTTGCATCTGGCGGCCGGACTGCGGGAAAGAGGGAAAACCCTAGAGGTGCTGCACCCGCTGGCGTTGCTGGCGCGGCAATTGCCGTGAAGACTGCGCAACGCCTCGATGAAGCGTTGCGGCCGGCGTTCCCTCGCAGTACATGAGAACGCCCAAAAGCGCTTAATCGGCCACTTTGATCTTTTTGCGGCGGTAATTGTGTCCGTAAAATATTTCGGTGACTTCGGTTTGCAGCTTCTTTTCGATTTCCACTTTTTGTATCTCGTTTAAATTACTTTCTTTTTCAAAAAGATAATTTTCGAGCTCGAACTCCTTCAACATCATCTTGGTGTGGAAGATGTTTTCCTGATATACGTTCACGTCGATCATCTGATACAGTTCCTGCGTATCCTTCGCGATATAGTTCTGGATCGAGGTGATGTTGTGATCGATATAATGCTTCTTGCCGGTAATGTCGCGGGTAAAGCCGCGCACCCGGTAGTCCATGATCACGATGTCCGACTCGAAGCTGTGAATCAGATAATTCAGCGCCTTGAGCGGCGAAATGCGGCCGCAGGTCGACACGTCGATGTCCGCCCGGAACGTGCTGATGCCGTTGTCGGGATGGCTCTCGGGATAGGTATGCACCGTGATGTGGCTTTTATCGAGGTGCGCCAGCACGGTGTCGGGCAAGGGACCCGGCGTCTGACTGTTCATGCTCGGCGGAGGCGGCGAGTCGCCTTCCGAAATCAGCATCGTCACGCTGGCACCCTGCGGCTCGTAGTCCTGATGCGCAATATTCAGGATCTGCGCGCCGATGATCTCGGCCACATCCTTCAAAATTTGCGTCAGGCGGTCGGCATTATAGGCTTCATCGATATACTCGATATAAGCTTTTTGCTGCTCGGCCGGCGCATAACAAACATCATAGATATTGAAACTCAGCGACTTCGTCAGATTGTTAAAGCCGTGTAATTGCAATTTGTTTTTCAATTCATTAAACCTCGATCACTTCAAAATCATGGGTGATTTCCACCCCTGCCTTACCCAGCATTATCGATGCGGAGCAATATTTTTCCGCCGACAATTTGACGGCTCTCTCGACCACCGCTTCCTTCAAATTGCGGCCCTTGACGATGAAATGCAGGTGAATTTTACTGAACACGGCCGGCACCGCATCGACGCGTTCGGCCGTCAGTTCGGCCACGCAATCGACGATGTCATTCTTGCCCTTTTGCAGAATCTGCACGACATCAAATGACGAACAGCCGCCCACGCCCAGCAACAGCATTTCCATCGGACGCAAGCCCATATTCCGTCCACCGTGGTCGGGCGGACCGTCCATCACGACCGCGTGACCGCTGCCGGATTCGCCGACAAACATCACGCCGTCAACCCATTTGACAGTCGCTTTCATTGCTTTTTTATCCCCGATAAAAAAAGACGCATAGAGTAGCACAGAAATGCGGATTGACAGAGATTCGATATTGATTTTTTTGTCAAAATCCCCTACTGCATCTTGTCATTCTAATGCCATGAATCGGAAAGGAATACATCGAGGCTTAAGCCCCACCTTTTCACTCCTTTTTCTCCAACGTGAAGGGAGATCACACCGGACAATCTGAATAAAATCGGCTAAGATCGGGAGTTTGGCTCACATCGCCTCAAATCGAAGGTCAAGGCATGCTGCCAGCATAAACCGGATGCGTGACAGGAAGATGAAATATCAACTCGCCCACACAAGCCTCCGCCAGGAGGATCGGACGCAAGTCGACAGCTTCGAGGGATACAGGAAGGACCGGCGCGAATTTATTTTACATGAGGGGGGATCATGCAAATAAATCCGCGCCGATTGCTGTTGGCAGGAAAAATTAACCGGTAAAGCAGCGGTTTAGCTCTTGCCCGGAATCAGACCCGCCGTGCCGGGTTTCAGACGCTTGCAGGTCACGACGACATCTTCGACGTGGCATTGTTTTTTACCCGCATCGGCGCCTGTACACTCATTACAAACAGCCTTGCCATTGTCTTTGACTTCGGAAACATACCAGCCGTAGCCCTGGGTTTGGCAAAAACGTTTGCTGTAGTTGTTGATATTATAAGGTTTGGTCGCCTTCGCGATCGCTTCAGACTCAGCGGCGCAGCCGGGTGAAGCCAGGGTGTTGCCCATCAAGTCTCTAAAGATATACTCGGATGCCGAAGCGCCGCCCGAAAATACGGTCAAGGCAACGATCAGCCATGTAAAATTACGTTTCATAGTTTATCCTGTTCGGAATGTTTAAGAGCTCAACTGCGCTCCATCTTGACCGAACATGAAGCCGATCAATAAAACGCGCATGCAGCCAAATGCGTCGCACACCGTGACCGCGCCAAGCCATCCTGTCATTGCAGACCCGAATTGGCGCGGTTTTCCGCAAGCACAACGTCAATGTATCGAGAATTAATTCAGCACGCGAATATTCATGGATACTATTTCATCGTCCGCCAATTGCTTGATCGGAGCATATTTTTCATTTTCGCTTTGCTTGACCATCAGGATGCCGGTCACGATCACAAAGACCGCGCAACCTACATAAATCCAAAACCGGTCTTTAACTTGTACTTCTTCGCTAATACTGCTCATAGTGTCCACCTCGAATAGATAACCAAAATTATTGTGCCTTGAACCCGCCTGCCGCGTGTTTCTTCGCCCATCAAGCCGGCTTGGCTGCAGAGCGGATCACGTCCCGGTGATCCGTGTTTGGCAACCCTTTGACGCCCAATCACCTCTGCGTTCCTTGCGCTACACCGGCATCCCGCCGGCGGGGTTGCAGCGTATAAACCCAGGTTTATCGAAGACTGGCTCAGGCGCCGCGGCTCCTGAACTGCTCCTCGCTGCAACGCGTCATTGACGCAGTTCGGGCGCTCACTACATAATGGAGTTACTCAGTCCAAGATTCTTCCCGAATCGGCTCTCCTATCGCGACAAGCGTTTATATTTCTTATTTTCGGTCATTACGCCGCCGCGACCCGTACAACGAAAACTATCGCCATTTCCAATAGTAGTGAATCGATACTATAGTTGCAGTTATCTGCCGTGTCAATGAATTTCGAGTCGAAATCATAGAAAGTCTATTTTTCCTGCCCGCGCATCCCTAATCGAATGGAAAACCCGCCCATCGCGACCGCCGCGATGGCCGCGCCGAAGCCAGCCGCATTGCAATGAGTACGGCGGCAAAGGCGCTTTTCTGCGATAATACCGCCGCTCGTTTAATCCCTGATTGACTGAAAACCTGGCAATAATCTCCACTTGACTCGGTAAAACCATCTCCAATGAAGGACAAAAAATTCAAACCCTGCGATCTGGTTATTTATGGCGCCCTCGGCGATTTAACCCGGCGCAAGCTGCTCATTTCGCTATACCGCCTCGAAAACGCCAATTTGCTCGAACCCGATACGCGCATCATCGGCGTTGACCGGCATCCCGGCGAAGGCGCTTTCTATATCGATGTGGCGCACCAGAGCCTTAAGCAATTTTTGAATGAAAAACTGGACGAAGCCGTCTGGAAACGCTTTTCAAGCCGGCTGTCCTATCTCCAGATCGATCTGACGCAGATGGAGCAGTATCAGCGCCTGCACGAGGTGATCGACCAACAAAGCCGGGTGATGGTCAATTATTTCGCGGTCGCGCCGTTTTTATTCAAGCCCATCTGCCAGGGCCTCGATCAATCCGGCATCCTGACGCCCGCGGCGCGGATGGTGATGGAAAAGCCGATCGGCCATAACCTGAAGTCCTCGATCGAAATCAACGACGAAGTCGCGAAAGTATTCAACGAAGACCAGGTTTACCGGATCGATCATTACCTCGGCAAGGAAACGGTGTTGAATCTCCTGGCCTTGCGTTTCGCGAATTCGATCTTCACGAACAACTGGGACCACAACACGATCGACCATATCCAGATCACCGTCGCCGAAGACATCGGCATCGAGGGACGCTGGGAGTATTTCGACAAGACCGGACAGCTGCGCGACATGGTGCAGAACCATCTGCTGCAAATCCTGACCTTCATCGCAATGGAGCCGCCGGCCAACCTGGAAGCCGAAAGCATCCACAACGAAAAGATCAAGGTGCTGAAAGCGTTGCGGCCGATCACGGCCAAGAATGTCGATGAAAAAACCGTGCGCGGCCAATATAGCGCCGGTTACGTGAAGCGCAGCCCGGTGCCCGGCTACCTCGAAGAAGAAGGCGCGAATGTCGACAGCACGACCGAAAGCTTCGTCGCGATCCGGGTCGATATCGACAACTGGCGCTGGGCCGATGTGCCGTTCTATCTGCGCGCCGGCAAGCGCATGCACAACAAGCGCACCGAGATCGTGGTGTATTTCAAGCGCGTGCCGCACAACATCTTCAAGGACAGCTATCTGCGCCTGCCGCCGAACAAACTGGTCATCCATTTGCAGCCGAACGAAGGCGTCGAAATCGAGATGCTGAACAAGGTGCCCGGCATCGATGAAAACTTGAAGATTCAAAAAACCAAGCTCGACTTGAGCTTTTCCGAAGAATTTAAAAAGAGCCGGATTTTCGGCGGCTACGAAAAGCTGGTGCTGGAAGCGATGCGCGGCAATCCGACGCTGTTTTTGAGCCGTGAGGAGATCGAGCAGGCCTGGACCTGGATCGATTCGATCCAGAATGCCTGGGCCAAATCTCCGGAAAAACCGAAGCCGTATCAGGCCGGCACCTGGGGGCCGATTGCGTCCGATCTGCTGCTCGACCGCGATGGCCGGGCCTGGGAAGGCTGAGGGGTACGCCGCAGGGTGGATTCGTGCGCCGGCGCTGATTCACCCGGCAAGATTTCTGAACGCTCGAACCAGTCTTTGGCTCAAAGAATTATTTATTATCATTGGCGCACTTTAACAAGGTGTCGCCGCACAGTAGGTACTCACCATGCATCCAGTCATTGAAAAAGTCACTCGCGACGTGATCAAACGCAGCCGCGAAAGCCGCGCCATCTATCTTGCCCGCGTCGATTCGGCGGTCGAACAAGGCCCTCGCCGGCTGACGCTCGGCTGCGGCAACCTCGCGCACGGTTTCGCGGCCTGCTCCGCGACCGAAAAATCCGATCTGGCCGGCCCGCAAAAAGCAAATATCGCGATCATCTCGTCATACAACGACATGCTGTCCGCGCACGAACCCTACCGGGAAGCCCCCGAGCAGATCAAGCAAGCCATCCGCGAGGCCGGCGGCGTCGCCCAGTTCGCAGGCGGCGTGCCGGCGATGTGCGACGGCATCACCCAGGGCCAGCCCGGCATGGAGTTGTCGCTGTTCAGCCGCGACGTGATCGCGATGGCGACGGCGGTAGGACTCAGCCACAACATGTTCGACGGCGCGCTGTATCTCGGCGTCTGCGACAAGATCGTACCGGGCCTGCTGATCGGCGCATTGAGTTTCGGCCATCTGCCGGCCGTGTTCGTGCCGGCGGGACCGATGCCCAGCGGCATCACGAACAAGGAAAAATCGCGCGCCCGACAAAAATACGCCGAAGGCAAAATCAGCCGCCAAGAACTGCTCGAATCCGAGTCGAAATCCTACCACGGCCCCGGCACCTGTACCTTCTACGGCACCGCGAACAGCAATCAGATGATGGTCGAGATCATGGGCCTGCATTTGCCCGGCTCTTCGTTCATCAATCCTTATACGCCGCTACGCGACGAGTTGACCAAGGCCGCCGCCCAGCAGGTGCTCAAATTCACCGCGCTCGGCGACGATTTCCGTCCGATCGGCCATGTGATCAACGAGAAGGCGATCCTGAACGCGATCATCGGCCTGCTCGCGACCGGCGGCTCGACCAACCACACGATGCACTTGATCGCGATCGCGCGCGCGGCCGGCATCATCATCAACTGGGACGATTTCGATGCGCTGTCTCGGGTCGTGCCATTGTTGACCCGCATCTATCCGAACGGCCCGGCCGACGTGAACCATTTCCAGGCGGCCGGCGGCATGGGCGTGCTGATCGCCGAACTCTTGGCCCACGGCCTACTGCATGAAGACACTCTGACCATCGCCGACGGCAAGGGCATGCACAACTACACCCAGGAGCCGAAACTTAAAGACGGTCACTTGGTTTGGGAGCCCTGCCCTGCCGCCTCGCTCGACACCGAAGTGCTCAGGCCCGTCGCCTCGCCTTTCGACGCCTCCGGCGGCCTGCATGTGATGCACGGCAACCTGGGCCGCGGCGTCTCGAAAGTGTCCGCGGTCAGCAAGGATCACCGTGAAGTGCAAGCGCCGGCCGTCGTCTTCGACGATCAGGACGACATGATGGCCGCCTTCAAACGCGGCGAACTGGACAAGGATTTCATCGCAGTGATCCGCTTCCAGGGCCCAAAATCGAACGGCATGCCGGAACTGCATAAACTGACGCCGCCGTTGGGCCTCTTGCAAGACAAGGGCTACAAAGTCGCCCTGCTCACCGACGGCCGTATGTCCGGCGCCTCCGGCAAGATCCCTTCGGCGATCCACATGTGCCCGGAATGCGCAGACGGCGGCCCTCTGGCGAAAGTCCGCAACGGCGACATGATCTATCTGAACACCGAAACCGGCGAAGTGAACGTACTGGTTGACAAGGACGAGTTCAATGCGCGCAAACCCGCGGTCAACAGTGCGAAAGATCACCATCACGGCATGGGCCGCGAACTGTTCGCGGGCTTCCGGCTGAACGCCTCGTCCGCCGAAACCGGCGCAACGAACGTGTTCGTTTACGATTAAGACAAACCGACTCTCCCTTTGATCAGGGAGGGTTATCGGCCTGGAGCGTGGCGGGATCAATATCCCGCCACGCTCAATTCTCCTCCCTTCTCCCACCCCCTTCCCGGCTATAAGCCGGAATCTTGCCAGGAATTAATCCCGCATTAAGATTGTCCGAAATTGCGGGATTTTTGTCTCTTATCCAGCAAAAAAATGTAGCAGTCTAATAGCCAGTCCAAAAGCCACGGGGGATGACTTCCATGACCCACGCCAGACAATCGATCCTCTTGCAGCATCGCCACATCGCGATGCTAATCTATCCGGACTGCGAAATTGTCGATGTGACCGGCCCGATGGATGTGTTTTTTTTCGCCAATTACGCGTTGCGTTTAGCCGGACAGATTGCCGAAACAGAGTCGGTCTACTCTCTATCGCTGATCGCGGAACAGGCAGGGCCAGTCAGAACCGCTTCCGGAATGCGGCTTGTAGCCGATATTGCCTACGAAGATGTCACCGAA
This sequence comes from Methylomicrobium lacus LW14, assembly GCF_000527095.1. NCBI lineage: Bacteria > Pseudomonadati > Pseudomonadota > Gammaproteobacteria > Methylococcales > Methylococcaceae > Methylomicrobium > Methylomicrobium lacus. Next base: position 2,634,655 of record NZ_AZUN01000001.1, read on the forward strand.
AACATAGACACTTTATTTGTCACCGGCGCTCCTCTGAAGGCTGCCGCCTTGCAGGATGAGAAAATTTCACGTTGGCTGAGGCACATGATGCCCAAAGTTCGGCGTATGGCCTCGATTTGCACCGGCGCATTTTTCCTTGCCGAAAGCGGGCTGTTGAATAACCGCAAAGCCACCACCCACTGGCGTTATTGCGAATTGCTGGCTAACCAGTACCGGCATGTACAGATTCTACCCGACAAGATCTTCGTCCGCGACGGCAGCATTTATACCTCCGGCGGCGTGACCGCAGGCATCGATTTGGCCTTGAGTTTGGTCGAAGAGGACTGGGGCTGGGAAGTCGCAGCGAGCGTCGCGCGCGGCATGCTGATCTTCATGCGAAGGCCTGGCGGACAATCGCAATTCAGCAGTTTCGCTTTTAACGAGGCAAAAACCCGCAAGGATTTCCGCGAATTGCAAGCCTGGATCGCCAGCCATCCGGAAGAAGACCTGAGCGTCGAAATACTCGCAGGCCGCATGGCGATGAGCCCGAGAAATTTCTCGCGCGTTTTTTGCCATGAAGTCGGCATGACCCCGGCAAAGTTTGTCGAACGCACTCGCCTCGAAGCGGCGCGGAATATGCTGTTGCGCACGGATCTTCCGATGGAAAGTATTGCCGGCAAGTGCGGTTTCAATAACGCCGAACAAATGCGCCGCACGTTTCAACGGTTTTTAACTATTTCTCCGCAGGAGTATCGAGCGAACTTCAAATAGACCGGGCTGCTGCGAGAACGCATTTGCCCTCTTGTCCGAAGCCATTGAAAAAGATTTATCGCTTCAACTTGCCGCACGCCCTTCGGAGAAAAACGCAGCGATGCCGATTTTCGGCCCTGACCCGTCATCACAAAAACAAAGGAGAAGCATCATGCGAATTTTACTGATTTCATCGGCCTACAACGGTTTATGCCAACGGGCGCATGTGGAGCTCGAAGCCTTGGGCCATGACATTTCGATCACGCTGGCATTGAACCCCGACGCCGTGCGTAAAGGCGTGGCCTTGTTTCAACCGGATCTGATCATCTGCCCGTTTTTAAAGGAAAAGATCCCTAAAGACGTGTGGAGCCAGCATCATTGCCTGATTATCCATCCGGGCATCAAGGGCGACCGGGGGCCGTCGTCGCTGGACTGGGCCATCATGAACGACGAACCGGAATGGGGCGTGACCGTGCTGCAGGCGGCCGAGGACATGGACGCCGGCGACATCTGGGCGAGCGAGACTTTTACGGTGCGCCCGGCCAGCAAGGCGGGCATCTACCGGAGCGAACTGACCGAGGCCGCGATCAAAGCGATGCGGCTCGCGGTCAAACGCATCGAGTCCGGCAGCCACGCCCCCGAAGCCCTGGATTATTCAAAACCCGATGTCCGCGGCGAACTCCGCCCCTTGATGAAGCAAGAGCAGCGCAGGATCGATTGGGCGCAGGACTCTGCCTCGACAATCATCAAAAAAATCAACGCCGCCGACAGCGCGCCCGGCGTGCTCGATCGGATCGACGACCTGGAATATTATCTTTACGGCGCGCACGCGGAAAGCCGGCTGCAAGGCAGGCAGCCTGGCGCTATCATCGCCCAGCGCCACGGCGCGATCTGCCGCGCGGCGATCGACGGCGCGGTCTGGATCTCGCATCTGAAGCGCAAGAACAGCGTAAAACAACCGTTTTATCAACGTTTTCTTCCACACGCCAAGCATCTCGATTTCAAGCTGCCGGCCGCCACTATATTGGGCAGCACGCTGAAAAACACGCCGGAAGCGCCGATCGCTCCGTTATTCAACGGAAGCGAGGCGACCTTCAAGGAAATCTGGTACGAAGAAAAAAACCAGGTCGGTTACCTGCATTTCGATTTTCACAACGGCGCGATGTCGACCTTGCAATGCCGCCGTCTGATCGCCTCTTACCGCCTGGCGCTGGCGCGGCCGACCAAGGTTCTGGTGTTGATGGGCGGACGCGATTTTTGGTCGAACGGCATTCATCTGAACATGATCGAGGCGGCCGAAAATCCGGCAGGCGAATCCTGGCGCAATATCAATGCGATCGACGATTTCGTCTATGAAATTTTGACCACCGAAAACAAATTGACCGTCTCTGCGGTCTGGGGCGGCTGCGGCGCCGGCGGCGCGATGGCGATTCTGGCCGCCGACAGGGTCTGGGCGCGCGCGGGCGCGATCTTCAATCCGCATTATAAAACGATGGGCCTGTACGGCTCCGAATACTGGACCTATTCGCTGCCGAAGCGGGTCGGCCCGGTCAAGGCCCTGGAACTGACCGAAACGCCGCTGCCGATCGGCACCCGAAAAGCGAAGGCGATCGGCTATCTGGACGAGATTTTGTCAGACCAACACGAAGACTATCTGCAACAGGTCAAGCAAATGGCCGAGGCGTTGGCGACGGCTCCGCACTATCCGCGCCAGCTCGAAGAAAAACGCAAGCTCCGGCAGAAGGACGAGCGCATCAAACCGTTAGCGGCCTATCGCGCCGCCGAGTTGCGCAAGATGAAAAGCAACTTCTCCGGAAAATTTGACTGCGGCGAAATCAATTATCATCAAGCACGCCACAACTTCGTGCATAAGATCAGGCCAAAGGAAACCGCCGACTATCTGGCCAAACATATGCGCCTCGATGCGGCCAAAACTCAGCGAACTGCGGCAATCCTGGGCTTATTAAGAAGAAGCTCTATTTTTCAAATAGGACCGGAGGGGGACGACAAAATCGATGAACTGCGGCTTAAAGACCGGCGATGAAAATTTTATCGCCGTGGTTTGCCGCTCAAAAGCGATACTGAGTTTGGCAAAGAGGAGACTATCCGACTGATCGGCGAACTCAGCCGGGAAGCGGCCGAAACGCCGCGCCGGCCGATCGTCGGCAGCGCGGTCGCTTTCGAACCGGACACAGAAATCGGCGTCTTTCCGAAAAGGGGACACTCGGTTCCTGATTGAATCTTCCCTAACTATTGGAGTGAGACGGCGATAACCTGCCTCGCCATCAAGACAGTCCTTTAGTGAGTCTTGTCGTAGATGGCTTTCATTTCCTTAAAAGAAGCCAGCCCTTCTCTCAAACTTTGTTCAGCCGGCTGAAGATTGCCGCCTTTCAACTCGTTTTGGGCGCGAACCAGCATGTTAACGGCTTTTTGACGTTGACGTTCGGTCACCTCGAAACGAAACTCTTTTTGTTGTTGGCGCGCGGTGCCGATGGCTTTATTGACGGCCTCGTTATCTCCGCCTTTTTCCATCAAGCTTAAAGCCTGCTCGAGGCTGGCAATAGTGCTGGTAACGGCAGTTGTTACCGCTTCTTCGCCGGCTGGTTTGGCAAATGCGGCTGTTGATACGCTAGAAATTGCGGCCGCCATGGTCAAAGAAACCAGGATTTTTTTGAAAGAATTCATTGCGTTTATTAAACCTAAATAATTGAGAACAGTAATGTTTATATAACCATTAACATGAGACTTTAGGCCAAAAGCGCAAATCCAGATTAACCGACTATATAAGTAGGTTATGGTAACACATAAACTGTAAAACTCGCAGCTCAACCGCACATTCGGCAGCGTCCCGCATCCATTCAATCATCCCGTCGCTATGGTTTTACCTATATTGCCTATAGCAAATGCAGATACCCGTTTAGTCGCCCTTTTTCCCTCTCCACCGCACAACGGCCCACTTGCGCCCTTCCTCCAACACCAGCATGCCCAGCGCACAGGGCAGCATGAACAACCAGACTTCCGGCAGAAGGGGCGCCGCGCCAAAGACCATGTTTCCCCAAGGCGTGTAGACGATCACAACGAGAAGGAAAAGTTCCAAGGCGACACCCCAGAGCAGCAAGCGGTTGGCAAGGAGGCGGGCGCCGAAGAACAGGCTTTGCCCCGGCGTTTTGCAAAGAAACACATTGACGACCTGCATCAGGATGATCGCGCTCAGACAGGCCGTGGTGGCCTGGAGATAAAGCGTGTCGCGGCTTCCCAGGCGTTCGCCCCAGACCCAGCCGCCGCCGTGCAGGACAAAAGCATAAGCCGCCATGGCGGCGGCAGCCTCCAGTAGGCCCAGAAAAAGGTAGGCCCGCAACAGCAAAGACGAGTTGAGCAGCCTTTCCTGGCGCGCCCTGGGCGGCTTTTGCATGATGCCGGGGGCTGGCGGGTCAGCTCCCAAGCCCAAGGCGGGCAGCATGTCCGTGCCCAGATCGACCGCCAGAATTTGCATGATGGTGAGCGGCAAAGGGATGTTGAACAGGGCGAAGGCCAGATAGGGCACCAGTTCCGGGATATTGGAGGTCAGGATATAGGTCAGGAACTTGCGGATATTGTCGTAAACCGCCCGACCCTCCTCGATCGCGGCGACGATGCTGGCGAAATTGTCATCGAGCAGGATCATGTCGGCAGCTTCCTTGGCCACGTCGGTGCCGATCACGCCCATCGCAATGCCGATATCGGCCATTTTCAGCGCCGGGGCATCGTTGACGCCGTCTCCAGTCACCGCCACGACATGCTTCTTCTTTTTCAGCGCGCTCACGATGCGCATTTTCTGATCCGCGCCGACCCGGGCAAAAATGATGTCGGGCGCATCCAGCGCCAGCCGCAACTGGATTTCGGACAACTTCCGCAATTGATCGCCGGTAATGACGGCCGGAGTTTCCGATTGAATTTGGCCGATCTGCCGGCCGATAGCCAGCGCCGTATGCGGATGATCGCCTGTCACCATGATCACCTTGATGCCCGCTTCCCGGCATTTTTCGATGGCGCCTCGAACCTCGGGTCGGGGCGGGTCTTCCAATCCTACCATCCCGCACAAAATCAGATCCTGTTCCACTTGCGCGCCGTTATGTCCCTCTTCCAATTCGCGCCAGGCGAACGCCAGCACGCGTAAACCGTTAGCCGCCATCTCTTCCAGCGCGTGTGTGAAAGCCTGCCGGGCTTCCGGAGTCAGCGGCGTTATTTCAGCACCGGTTTGCACCCGGCTGCATAAAGGCAGCAGCATTTCGAGCGCGCCCTTGCAGTAAACCACCGGTCCCTTGGGCGTCTGGTGCACCGTGGAAAGGCGCTTGCGATCGGTATCGAAGGGCACCTCATTGATTTTGGGGTAGGTAATATGTTCGCCGAGGCAAGTCTTCGCCATGCGCACGAGCGCCACTTCCATTGGATCGCCCAATAACCGCGGCTTGCCGGCGACGACGGTCTCTTTCAGATTATGACAAAGCAAGGCATCCTCAAAAAAACGGCGACTCACCCGCGCCAGTTCGCGCTGGCGCTTGACTTCAATCGGAGCCAGGATTTGGCCGTTCAAATAAAGCGCGGTCACCATCATGCGGTTCTCGGTCAGTGTGCCGGTCTTGTCGGTGCAGATCACCGTTGCCGACCCCAAGGCCTCCACCGACGGTAGATGCCGAATCAGCGCATTGCGCTTGGCCATGCGCTGGGTCGCCATGGCCAGGGACAGCGTAACCGTAGGCAGCAATCCCTCCGGCACATTCGCGACGATGATGCCGATCGCGAAAATGAAGTTCTCCCAGAACGACAAACCCATGCTTTGGCCGATGAAGAAAAACACCACGCCGAGCGAGAGCGCCAGGAGTGCGACGATGCGGCTCAGGCGGAGGATTTCCTGCTGCAGCGGCGAAGTCGACACCCGAGCAGTTTGCGTCAGATGGGCAATCTTGCCAAACTCGGTGTGCATGCCGGTGGCGAAGACAACCGCTCTACCGTCGCCGGACACGATGGAGGTGCCCGCCAACAGCGTATTGCGGCCATGCAGCAGATCTTCTTCGGAGGAGGGTGCTGCATCCCTCGCCTTGGGCATCGACTCGCCGGTGACGGTGGCATTGTTGACCCGTAAGGAAAAAGCTTCGAGCAAGCGGCAATCCGCCGGCACGTTATCGCCTTCCTGCAACAAAATCACATCGCCGGGCACCAGGTCGGCCGCGAGAATCAGACTCATTTTACCGGCGCGCAGCGCCTTGACGGTCTGGGGCAACAGTTTCTCCAAGGCAGCAACAGCGCGCTCGGCGCGGAATTGCTGCCAGAAAGAAAACAAACCGTTGATCACGATCACGCCAAGGATCGCGTAACCCAGCGTATCCATGCCGCCGCCCGGCCGCCGGTAGTCGGCGAAAAAAGCCAGTCCTGCCGCCAGCCACAGAATCAGGGCGAAAAAATGCACGAACTCTTTGATAAAGACCAGCCAAAGCGGCTCGCCCTGAACCTTGTCGATCCGGTTCGGGCCGTATTCGCTCAAACGGCGGCGGGCTTCGTCGCCGGACAAGCCGTCGTGACTGCTGATCAGACTTTTGAGCGCTTCGTCGGGCGAGAGATGATGGATTTTCATCGGTGGCGTTCCCCTTGTAATATAAAGCAGCGCTCAATATTAAGAGGAGGAGGGCTCTGTTTCGTTCCCTGGCACAACAGGAAAACGCCCCATTCAAGCCCCAAGGGCTTTTACCCCATCGAAGGAGATTAACCGAGGCGACTATCCACGAAAAATCCGAAAGCAACGGCTGAACGGATTCTGCTATAAAATTTTTCGCGCCTTTCGTGTTTTTCGCGGACAATGCCTAACACCCGCTGAGGCGGGTGTCGAATTTTAAGGCGCCGCCCCGTTACTTTTCGATATTGAAATACGGCGGCATCTTGTGGACATAAGCCATGTACATCGCATCGGCCATCGTCCACAGCACATCCAGCTTGAATTGCAGAATCTTGACCATCCGCTCCTGCTGTGCGCGGGTCTTATACCAGTCCAGCGTGATCGCAAGACCATGTTCGACATCGCGGCGGGCTTCGGTCAGGCGTTTGCGAAAATAGATGTAGCCTTCCTGCTCGACCCACGGGTAATGCTCGGGCCAGTTGTCGAGGCGCTGTTGATGAATCTTCGGCGCGAACAGCTCGGTCAATGACGAACTGGCGGCTTCGTGCCATTCCGCGCGGCGCGCGAAATTGACATAGGCATCGACCGCGAAACGCACGCCAGGCAGCACATATTTTTCGGACGTGATTTCCTCGCGGGTCAGGCCGACCGCGATGCCGAGTTGAATCCAGGCTTCGATGCCGCCGGGATCGCCCGGATGACCGTCATGGTCGAGAATCCGCTGAATCCATTTGGCGCGCGTCTCGCGGTCCGGGCAATTGGCCAGGATGTTCGCATCCTTCAGCGGGATGCTGACCTGATAGTAATAGCGGTTCGCGACCCAGCCCTGAATCTGCTCGCGGGTCAGCTTGCCTTCATTCATCAGGAGATGATACGGATGATGAATGTGGTAATACTTCTCCATGCCGCGCAATTGGGCTTCAAATTCCTGCCGGCTCCAAGGCTGATTTTCGTTCTGGCTCATGTGGTCTCCGTTATAAATCGATTTCCAAGCCGTCGTAAGCGACTTCGATGCCGTTGGCGTCGAGTGTTTTGCGTTCGGCCGAATCCTCGTCCAGGATCGGATTGGTATTGTTGATATGGATCAAAATCTTGCGCGCCTTGCCGACGCCGTTCAGCACCTCGATCATGCCGCCCTCGCCGGATTGCGGCAAGTGGCCGATCTGCCGCGCCCGCTTCTGGCTGATCTGTTGCGTGCACATTTCGTCGTCGGTCCAGAAGGTGCCGTCGACCATCAGGCAGTCGGCCGCCTGCATCGCCGCCAGCACATGCGGCTCGATCTCGCCGAGTCCCGGCGAATAAAACAGTTTCTTGCCGGTCGAAATCTGCTCGACGATCAGGCCGATATTGTCGCCGTCATGCGGATCGTGGCGGTGCGGCGAATACGGCGGCGCCTTGCTTTTCAAGGCCTGCGTATAAAAACGCAGGTCGTCGATGCCCGGAATCGTGAAACTGCCGCCGTCGGTCGGCACCGGATGGTGATTGACCGTGCAGTAATGCGAGAGCATGTTGAATACCGGGAAACCGGTGGTCAAATCCTGGCGGACCATTTCGCTGCAATAGATGTCGAGCGGCTTGCCTTCCCGCAGCATCAACAGGCCGGTCGTGTGGTCGATCTGGCTGTCGATCAGCAAAATCGCCTTGATGCCGGTATCGCGTATGCCCTGTTGCGGCTGAATCGCCGGAAACGCTTCCAGTTGCGCGCGAATATCGGGCGACGCATTGATCAGCAGCCAGTTACGATTGTCGGTGCTGACCGCGATCGATGACTGGGTGCGGGGCTTGCCGTTCATTTCGCCACGGCGAATCCTGCGGCAGTTGTGGCAATTGCAATTCCATTGCGGAAAACCGCCGCCGGCGCCGGCGCCGAGAACTCTGATCTTCATGAGCTGAAACTATCCTGCTGTGACCGAAAAATACCGCATACTATAAGGGAATAGCGGTCGGCAGGCAAAAAAAAGGGGATCTTGCGATCCCCTTTTTCTAACCAGACCGAAGTGCTGATTAACGGTTGTAGATGTACATGGTGACTTCGAAACCGAAACGCAGGTCTGTGTAGCTTGGTGTTTCCCATTTCATAGTAGTAACCTCCAGAAGTTATTGTGTTTATGCCAGCTTGATCAAGTAAGCCAAGCCGAAGTATACGATGATCTCCCGCCTAACGCAACATTTTGCCCGCGCCGGCTTCGCTTCCCATTCTGCGTTGTTCGCGTGGCTAAATCGCCCCTTTTTCAAGTCATTGACAAGGCATGCGAAAAACATCGGCCTCGGCATTTGAAACGCCCGGCAAAGACCGCCGAATCCGTAACCGCACGCGCCTCGAACGCGCCCTTGCCACAGTTTTACTGATGTTTTTTGATAAGGAAAAGAGTATGATCAAATTTCACCTAAAAGCGAATATAACTATATAAATCATGAGGAGGCACTATGGGTGAAGTGACAGAACTGTTTGTGGTGATGTTGGTGATCGCCGCCGGGGCTTTTGCGCCGCTCGGCTATTTCATCTACAAATTTACACAGACCAATGCGAAACCTTTCGGCGAAACCGAACCGCACGGCGATAGCCCTTCGGTGATCAACGATCTCGCCGAAAAAGTCATCGGCATGATTAAAGGCATGGCCGGCGGCAAATAACAACGGCCGTCGTCGACGCCTATGTAATGCAGCTATGCATTTTTGCGAATCCAGCCCCCTGGTTTTAATAATCTGTCGGACTGGATTCGCTTCAGACAGATCGGAGAACCCTCAAATAAGGAACTGCTATTCTGGAGGCTGAATCGTTTACCCCTGGCTTAGAATAAGACATCTCTTTCGCAAAAATCGCAAAGCGACGCCAGGTCCATCGGTTTGGCGATGAAATAACCCTGCGCCACGTCACACCCCATGCTCTTGAGCGTATCCCAGTCCTGCTCCGTCTCGACGCCTTCGGCGACGCACTTGATGCGGAGCTTGTGCGCCATATCAATACTCGACTGGACAATGATCCGCAGCGGCTCGTTTTCGGCAAAGCCTTTCACGAACGCCTTATCGATCTTCAGTTCGCTGAAGGCAATGCGCGTAATCTGCTGCATGCTGGAGTAGCCGGTGCCGTAATCGTCTATCGATAATCCGAAGCCGTACATACGCAAACGCGCCAGATTTTCCAGGGCGCGCGCAACATCGGTCATGGCCGTGGTTTCGGTCACTTCCAGGATAATATGTCGAGGATCGATACCTGCATTGCGCATGACCTGCGTAATCCTGCTCGCCAGCGTCGTGTCGGTGAGCGAAGCCAGCGAAATATTGACCGACAGACTTAACGTCTGTCCGCGTTGAAGCAGCTGGCGGTAGGCGACAGCCGCTTTTTCCAGCATGATGAAGGTCAGATCATTAATTTTGCCACTTTGCTCCAGCAGACCGATAAAGGCATAAGGCGCGATCACGCCATAGTCCGGATGTATCCACCTTGCCAGCACTTCTGCCCCCGTGATGCGCCCCGTGGATAAATCCAATTTGGGCTGGAAAAACGGTTCGAATTGATCATGCTGCAAACCGTTCATGATCTCTTCGAAGGTAAAGCTCGAAGGAATAGTCGATGCCGCTGCCGGCTTGGGACGAGCCGATTCATGCTGCCCGATCAGCGCTTGCAGACGAGACCGCGTGATGGGTTTTTCAATCGCGCCCAGCAGCCTGATTCCGTAAGCAAGCGCCATTTTTTCGACCGAGGTGATCAGAGCGGAATCCAGCGCGCTGATGATGACCAGCGCGATATCGGCATGAGAACTGCCCAGGTGCCTGAAGTATTCCATGCCATCCATTTCCGGCATCTCCAGATCGCAGAGCACAATATCAATCGGTTGCAACTGTTCCGCTTGCAATATCGCCAGCGCCTGCTTGCCGTCGCCAGCTTGCTGCACCGACTTAGCGCCCAGAGAATGCAGCATCTCGGCCAGGGTTTGGCGTTGAAAATCATCATCCTCGACCACCAGGAAATGGAGATCATCCGCTTTCATCAATGCTTCCTCAAGCTTCTTTATTCCGCATCGCTCAGCATAGAGAGATAATTCTCAAATCGATTCACCGCATCGGCCAGTAACTGAAAGCCCAGGCATACGGCATCGTGATCGTTCTGCTTCGCGGCCTGCTCGATAGCTGCATAAGCGCTCGCGAGTTCGCGCGCCCCCACCATTCTGCTCGCACCCTTGATGCGATGCGCCGCGTATGCCGTCCCTGCCATATCGGCCTGCTCGAAACGAGCTTGCAACTGCTCAAGATCGTTGCGCTGATGGCTTTGAAACTTGCGCAGCAGGTCGATCTGCCCGGCCCTGTCCGGCACCGTTTCGGAAAGGTCGGAAAAATCAACCGGAGGATCGGCATTTTGTTGGGGAGGCTTACGATGCGTCTGCTTCTCGACCTCACCAAGCCCGGGAAGCCAACGCAGCAACATGGCCCGCAAGGTTTTCAGGTTGGTCGGTTTGACCATCACTTCATCCATGCCGGCAACGCGGCAGCGTTCGTTTTCCTCGCCAAGGGCGTTCGCCGTACAGGCAATAATCGGCAGGCGAGGACGCGCTTCCAATCGTTCATCCTTCCGGATGGCCCTGGCCAATTCATAGCCGTCCATATTGGGCATATGGCAATCGGTAATGATTGCTGCGATCGATCGGCTCCGCCACAACGCCAATGCTGACTCGCCGTCTTGTGCGGATTCGACGCGCAGACCGAGCAGTTCTATCTGACGTACCAGCAAGGCAAGATTGACCGGATGATCATCCACGGCAAGCACGATCGGAGCTGTGGCGACATCAGCCGCGAGGGGCTCGGTGGGCGAAATCTCGGTGCCTTGCACACATGACGGTATCGTCTTGATCTCGGTCAAAGGCAGGACCAGCGTAAGACTGAAGGTCGAGCCCCGTCCCGGGATACTTTCCAGATCGAGGTCGGCGCCCATGATTTCGGCAAGGCGTTTGCAGATCGCCAGGCCGAGTCCGGTGCCCCCGTACATGCGCGCGGTATTGTCGGTCGCTTGCGTATAGAGCTGGAACAGTCGCGATTTTTGGGCCTGATCGAGGCCGATGCCGGTGTCCTGGACCGAAAAACGTATTTTTTCAGCGCCCTCAAGCTGTTCGAGCACTTCGGCACGTATTTGTACCGAACCCTGATGGGTGAACTTGATCGCATTGCTGACCAGATTATTCAGAATCTGCGAGAGTCTGAGGGAATCGACAAGATGCGCCTTGCCGATCCTCTCATCGACATGCCGCTGCAAAATCAATTTCTTCGCGCTGGCAACATGCGCATAAGTATTCGCCACATCCTGGAGCAGATGCGCGATGGTGGTCGCCTGCACCGAAAGCCCAAGCATGCCGGCTTCGATCTTTGACCAGTCGAGAATGTCGCTGAGGATCCGCAGCAGACTATGGCCGGAATTGCGAGCCGATTGCAACGTTTTCTTTTGCTCGTTATCGAGAGGCGTGAGGGCGAGCAATTCCAGCATGCCCAGCAATCCGCTCAGCGGCGTGCGGATTTCATGACTCATGGTCGCCAGAAACGAATCTTTCGCGCGGTTGGCAAATTCGGCTTTTTCTTTCGCCTGTTGCAGCAGTTCTTCGGTGCGCTTGCGCTCGGTGATGTCGCGCACGATGCCGATAAACCGGCGGCTATCGTCCGAGCGCATTTCGCTGACCTTCAAATCGAGCGGGAAGACGCCACCCTCTTTGCGGCGTCCGTGGACTTCCCGCACCCGGCCTACGATACGTGCCTCTCCGGTGGCGAGATAATGCCTTAAATAGCCGTCGTGTTCGCTATGGTAGGGTTCAGGCATCAGCATTTTAATGTTCCTCCCGATGATTTCAGCACCGGCATAATCGAAGATGCGCTCAGCGGCGGGATTCACCGTCTCGACGATGCCATTTTCGCTGATGGTGATGATGCCGTCCGCGATATTATTGAGGATCGTGCGGATGTGCGTGGCGCTGTCCCGCAAGGCCTTCTGCGTGGCGTATTCTTCGGAGACGTCGCGGAATACCAATACCGTCCCGATCACCTGCCCCGCGCGGCTCCGAATCGGTGCGCTGCTGTCGGCGATCGGATGTTCGCTGCCGTCGCGGGCGATCAAAAGGGTGTGATTGGCCAGCCCCTGCATCGCCCCCTTCGCCAAGGTTTCGAGCACCGGAATGGCGGCCGGTTGCCGCGTGTCCTGGTTGAGAATTCGAAAAATTTCAGTGACCGGCCGACCTACGGCCTCCTTATCGGGCCAACCGGTAAGCTGTTCCGCACTCGGATTCAGACGCGTGACCCTCCCCTCGGCGTCCGTCGTCAGTACCGCATCGCCGATCGAATTCAACGTGACAGCAAGATTTTCCTCACTGTTGCGCAGCTTATCGTTCGCCCTGACCACCTCCTGTGCGCGCTGGTATATTTCAGCTTCCATCTTTTCCATGCGCTCTTGCAGTTCTTCGGTGATAACCCCCTGCTGCTTCAGCCGGATGAACTCGGTCACATCCTCGACCCGGTGGATGAGGTAGGCAAGCGAGCCGTCGGCATGAAAAACGGGTGAGTTCAGCGGACTCCAATAACGACCCTCGAAACCGCTTTCCGTTCCCGGCTTACGGATGTCATATTTTTGTATCGGCATCGCATGAGCTTTCCGGGTATTCCGCACCGTCATCAGGGAGGTTTGAAGATTGCGCACCCCGTCGGCGGCGGGATCGCTGGGATTGTCAGGAAAAACTTCGAAGATGTCGCAGCCGATAATGTCTTCCCGGCGAGTCATGGTGGCGCGCGCGTAGTCATCACTGACCGCGACGATATGAAAATCGCAATCCAGCACCAGGTACAATCCCGGCACGGATTCGAACAAGACCTGAAAATCGGGCTTCCGTACCGGCTTGGCGCTCGGCTTAACCGATGAGAAAAGAGGACCGCCTCCTCTGATCATGAGTTAGCCTCCTAAAAGTCGAGCGCTTGCGAAGAGCTCAAGCCAATGTATTTTACGGCCATATTCGACCCCCGGCGAGCGTCCGCCAACATCACTCGAAAGCACAAGAAAAAATGGAAACCTTTTGTCGAGACAAAGCGAACGCATGTGACTATCGGCTATTTCAGCCGTCATCAATAAGCGCTTAACGAAAAGTTCTCGGGTATTTCCCATAGGGATTGTCGAACCCACACCAAACGCAGCATGATGACAATACCTATTCAATTGTTTATTAATGATTCGCGTAAAATCATATCAAACCAATCTTATTGATTTATTACCTAACAGACAAAATACTGTAAATTAAACATATACTCTCCTGACCCGGCCACTGCAATGCCGTTTCGACAACGCTATTTTGAGTTTTCACGCCTTGTCTTGCCGCCAGTGACTTCGCCCCCACTTTCCCGTTCCGGCGCAGTGTATATTCTGCATGCCATTTTTTGCTTATCGCATTTTTCCGACGTGCCATTATGTTAAAAATGCTATCGGATACGCTTTGTTTTCTACGGGATTCACCCAGCATCGACACCGTACGTGTAATAATTTAACTTGCTAGGTAAGCCACGCATCGTTGCATCCCTCCGGCTTAATCTTATTCAGATCGGTGAAAATATCTATCCAAGATGCTTTTCGCTGCATACCGGACACTTCGGGTTTTTTCTCAATTTCATCGTATTGAACTCCATCGTCAATCCGTCCAATAGCAATAACCTGCCGGTCAACGTTGCGCCGATGCCGACGATCAGCTTGATCGCCTCCATCGCCTGAATCGCGCCGATGATGCCGGTCACCGGCGCCACGACGCCATTCGTGGCGCAATTCAGCGGCTCCTCGCCGTCCATCCGATACAGGCAGTTGTAACAAGGGCTGTCTCCCCTGCCCGGCGTAAACACCGCGACCTGGCCTTCGAAGCGGATCGCCGCGCCTGAGACCAACGGCGTTTCGTGTTCGACGCAGGCCCGATTGATCGCAAAGCGGGTCGTGAAATTGTCGCTGCAGTCGAGCACCAGATCGGCGGCTTCGACTTCCTGGGCAAGCTCCGCGCCGCCGAGCCGTTGCTTGACCGCCCTGACATTCACGTCAGGATTCAGCCGATTCAGAGTCTGCCGGGTTGAAATGACTTTCGGAGTCCCTATATCGTCGGTGTAGTGAGCGATCTGTCGCTGCAAATTGGATAAATCGACATCGTCATCATCGAAAATGGTGATATTGCCGGTGCCTGCCGCGGCGAGATAAATCGATGCGGGCGACCCGAGCCCCCCGGCGCCGATGATCAGCACCTTCGCGGCAAGCAGTTTCTGCTGACCTTCGACATCGATCTGCGGCAGCATGATTTGCCGGCTGTAGCGTAAGAGTTGGTTGTCGTTCATGAGTCGTAGGGATTGTAAGGCAGCGGGAATGATGCCAAAGAACTTGACAGACTGCAAAACCTGTTTATTATTAGCACTCATTGAACGCGAGTGCTAATAACCTTTTACCTTTAATTTTTTAGGAGAGATTGATGAAAATACGTCCGTTACACGACAGAGTGATAGTCAAACGCGTCGAGGAAGAAACCACAACCGCAGGCGGCATCGTGCTGCCCGGCTCAGCGGCCGAAAAGCCTAGCCAAGGCGTGATCCTTGCGGTCGGCACCGGCAAACATCTGGACAATGGCGACATTCGCCCCTTGGAAGTCAAGGTCGGCGACAAGGTACTGTTCGGCAAATACTCCGGCAACGAAGTCAAGATTGACGGCGAAGAACTTATCGTGATGCGCGAAGACGACATTATGGGCGTATTGGGTTAAACCACCCCGTAACCTCATCACAATCAATTAACACATCAGTCAGGAATTAAAATGGCAGCAAAAGACGTATATTTTGGTGATGACGCACGTAGCCGCATGGCGAAAGGCGTCAATATTTTGGCAAACGCAGTAAAAGTCACTTTGGGCCCTAAAGGCCGCAACGCAATCCTGGACAAGAGCTTTGGCGCGCCGACCATCACCAAAGACGGCGTATCGGTTGCGAAAGAAATCGAATTGAAGGACAAATTCGAAAACATGGGCGCGCAAATGGTCAAGGAAGTCGCGTCGCATACCTCCGACGTGGCCGGCGACGGCACCACCACCGCGACCGTTCTGGCGCAATCGATCGTCAATGAAGGCTTGAAAGCGGTTGCAGCGGGCATGAACCCGATGGACCTGAAACGCGGCATTGACCTCGCGGTCACCAAAGCGGTCGAAGCGATCGTCGCTTCCGCGACCCCATGCACCGACAACAAGGCGATTGCGCAAGTCGGCACCATTTCCGCTAACTCCGACGAGTCTGTCGGCAACATCATCGCCGAAGCGATGGAAAAAGTCGGCAAGGAAGGCGTAATCACCGTTGAAGAAGGCTCGGGCCTGGACAATCAACTGGACGTCGTCGAAGGCATGCAGTTCGACCGCGGTTATCTGTCTCCGTACTTCATCAACAAGCAAGACAGCATGAGCGTCGAACTGGACGATCCGCTGATTCTGATCTACGAAAAGAAAGTCTCCAATATCCGCGAAATGCTGCCGGTTCTGGAAGCGGTCGCAAAATCCGGCCGTCCGTTGCTGATCATTGCCGAAGACGTTGAAGGCGAAGCCTTGGCGACTCTGGTCGTCAACACGATCCGCGGCATCGTCAAAGTCGCTGCGGTTAAAGCCCCAGGCTTCGGCGACCGCCGTAAAGCGATGCTCGAAGACATCGCGGTATTGACCGGCGGCACCGTGATTTCTGAAGAAATCGGCCTGTCTCTGGAAAAAGCCGAGCTGTCACAACTGGGCACCGCGAAGAAAGTCCTGGTGACCAAAGAAAACACCACGATCATCGACGGCGCCGGCTCCGAAGACAAGATCAAAGGCCGCGTCGCACAAATCCGCGCGCAAGCCGACGAAGCCACTTCCGATTATGACAAGGAAAAACTGCAAGAGCGTCTGGCGAAACTGGCCGGCGGCGTTGCGGTAATCAAAGTCGGCGCGGCAACCGAAATCGAAATGAAGGAAAAGAAAGCCCGCGTCGAAGACGCGCTGCATTCAACCCGCGCTGCGGTTGAAGAAGGCGTCGTCGCCGGCGGCGGCACCGCGCTGGTGCGCGCGCTTTCCGCACTGGAAAAGCTGGAAGGCGCGAACCACGACCAAACCGTTGGCGTGAACATTCTGCGCCGCGCGATCGAAGAGCCGCTGCGCCAAATCGTCGCGAACGCCGGCGACGAACCATCTGTCGTCTTCAATGAAGTCAAAAAGGGCACAGGCAGCTACGGTTACAACGCGGCGACCGGCCAATACGGCGATATGATCGAAATGGGTATTCTGGACCCTGCGAAAGTGACCCGCACCGCGTTGCAAAACGCGGCTTCCGTGGCCAGCCTGATGCTGACCACCGAAGTGATGATCGCCGATGCGCCTGCCGACAACAAAGCCGGCGGCATGCCGGACATGGGCGGCATGGGCGGCATGGGTGGAATGGGCGGTATGGGCGGCATGATGTAATCGCCCCGCCTTTAAAGCGCCTAAGCGCTTTAAGCTCGAAGCCCCGGCTGGACGCAGTTCAGCCGGGGCTTTTTTGTTTTTACTCTTACGCTGAACAAGATATATTATTCCTGTCGACAGAGCTTAAGAGCTTGGCATGGTACCCCCCATACCTCTTCCAGGCTTCAAGTTTACCCAGGATCATCCGGCCGGAGATATTTGAACTACACTTAAGAGTCCCATATCCGAATGAACTCGCCGCTTATTATCCGCACGGTTCATCTTCTAGCAGGTCAACTTCATGACGTTATCCAAGCAGCTATCAATTCTGATTTCAGTGCTTTTCCTCGCGATATTCAGCGTCAATTATGTCATCAGCATCAACAATATCAGAAGTTATCTTCAGATCGAATCACAAGTGCATGCGCAGGACACAGCCACATCGTTAGGCTTGTCATTGAGCCCCTACATTCTGAAGGAATCCGATCCGATCCTGAAAACGATGATCAGCGCGGTCTTTGACATGGGCTATTACAAGGAAATCAAACTGGACAATGCCGATGACAAGACGCTGGTCAAATTGACAAATACCAAGGTTTTTGAAGAAGTGCCAAGCTGGTTCATCAAGCTGCTGCCGATGGAAACCGTGACGGCGGAAAGCGAAATCAACTCGGGCTGGACATTCGGCGGCACCTTATTTGTGACGGTCAACCCTGGCTACGCCTATCTAAAACTCTACCAGCAGGCGAAAAATGCATTTTATTTTTCTCTGCTGGCATTTTCAGTATGGATCTGCGTATTGTTTTTCGTCCTGCGCCTGACGCTCAGGCCGCTCAAAAAGATTAATGAACTCGCCTTGGCGATCGCCGATGGCCACTTCGACAAGATCGCGCATTTGCCTTGGACGACCGAGGTTAAAAATGTCGCACACTCGATGAACGTCATGTCGCGCAAATTGAGCGGCGTGATGACGAATCTGAACGACAAACTCTCTGCTCTCGGCCAAAAGCTCCAGCTCGACGGACTCACCGGACTCTATAACAAAAACTCCTTCGACTCGGATTTAAAACAGCTTTATCTGGAACCCACGGACGGCTACCTTTTTCTGATCAAAACCGACTGTTTGGCCAACCTGGTCAAAGAGCGCGGCAGCGAGGCAATCGATGCTTTTTTACAAGCTTGCGCCGCGCAATTGAAGCAGACCGCACAAAATTTTTCCAGCGAAGCGACCGCCTATCATTTTTATGGCGCGGAATTTGCCGTCCTGGCCCGCAATATTCAGCCGTCGCAAGCGCGAAAACTGGCAAAATCCTTGAGCATGACCCTCTCCGAACTAGGACACGTCCATCACAAAGACGATATCGGCCATATTGGCGTGGTTGCAATCGACCCTTTGGGCTCACCCGAAGATATGCTGGCCGCGGCGCACGAAGCTTACGAACAGGCCGTGATCATCGGCCCCAACAGCTATTACATCAGAACCGGAGACGATCGCGCCAAAGACATAGCGGAATGGAAATCTCTGGTATTCGATGTGGTTGATCGAAATTCCTACACCATTCAATTCATCAGCCCGATTCAAAACTTGGCTGATCAACGCATTTTAATGGATGAGGCTTTTATCCAGGTCTTCGACAAACATGGCACGTCACTGCCTGTCGGCTTATTTGTCTCGATAGCCGAAAAATACGAAAAAATTGTCGCATTGGATCGCGGTGTGATCGAAAAAGTGATTGCCCATCTGGAAAGCGCTTCTCCCTCGCTGAATATCGCGGTCAACCTGTCTAGCCGAACGATTAAAAACGGCGACTTTCGCGCATGGTTAACCCAGCAACTCAAACAATACGCCGCGATCGCGCCGCAATTGATCACCAGCTTTTCCGCCTATGCGGTCGCTAAAGATTTCGACACCTATCACGAATTTATTGTATTTCTCCGCACTTTTGGTGTTCGTGTCGCGCTGAAACGTTTCGACGCCCAATCGATGCCGCTGGACAAACTAAAAACCCTAAAACCCGACTTTGTCCGTTTAAGCCGGGAATTGAGCAATAATTTGCACGGCGATTCGGAAAAAATCTCCTTTCTGCAAACCGTTAAAGAAATCGGCGACCTGCTGGACATTTCGATTCTTGCCGAAAACGTTCTTGCAGATACCGATTTTGATATTGTCAAGAATATAGGGCTCACCGGGGCGAGTCGTTGACGCCGCGAAGTTCTCAAACAGTTTAATGTATGCCGCGCTCTCACCGCCCAATTTTTGCCCAAGCCATCATCTTTTATATTTGCCTGATGATGGCCGGCAGTGCTTTGGGCTGGATTGAGTTAACTGCCGAAATACTGACTCAGGCGAAGCATAAACACGGCGAGCAAGCGCAACACCGGCTCATCCGCTGGCAAAATTTACTGACCTCCGCGAAAAACCTTCCCGAAAAAGACAAACTGAAACAGGTAAATGATTTTTTTAATCTCAATGCGCTTTTCATTGACGATATAATACAGTGGAAGACAGAAGGCTACTGGGCCACGCCATTGGAATTGCTGGCGACCGGTGCCGGCGATTGCGAGGACTTTGCGATCGCCAAATATTTCACCTTACTGGAACTTGGCGTAGACGAAAGCAAAATGCGTATTACTTATGTCAAGTCACTGCGACGCAATCAGCCCCATATGGTATTAACTTTTTTTGCCTCACTCAAATCGGTTTCGGAAGTGCTCGACAATTTGATCACTGAGATCAAGCCTGCCACGCAACGCTCCGACCTGTTGCCGGTTTACAGCTTTAACGGTACCGGTTTATGGACAGCTAAAGCGAGAACTGCCGGCAACCGTGTGGGCGATTCAAACCGCTTGAAATTGTGGAGTGAACTCCAAGATAGAATGCTGAAAAATCCATTGTAGCCTGATGGAATCGTTTACATATCAGATCAAACGCACGCCGCGAGCCTCTAAAACGCGCATCGTTGTGACGCTCGAAAAAATTGAAGTCATCGCACCGTTTCATATTTCTGACGACAGGCTGCATCAATTTGTTAAGGAGCAGTGGAGCTGGATTACCGATGCGGTTCGAAAACTTAAATCCCGTGCCGCGCAACATCAAAGTCTAGCACCCAAAGCTTATCATGATGGCGCATCCATCCCTTACCAGGGAAAAACTTATCCCTTGTCTTTGGCACCGACCGACTTAAAAAAAATCAAAATTGAACATGCGTTGACCTTTACCGCGCATATTCCGCATGCACAATGGGACACAATCGGCAGCGAAGAGATCAGAGCCGCGATTATCCGCTGGATGAAGATCAATGTAAAAATGACCGTGGAGCAGCTGGTTTGTCGGCATGGCCCCAAGCACCAATTATTTCCCAAATCGATTGTTATCAAATCGCAAAAATCGCGCTGGGGCAGTTGCGGCATTCATAATGACATCGCAATCAACTGGCTTCTCGCCCTGGCCCCGCTTGAAATTTTGGAATATGTCGTGGTGCACGAACTTTGCCATATCCAGGAAAAAAATCATTCAAAACAATTCTGGGCACTCGTCGCGCAACACCTTCCCACTTACCGAAGCGCCAGGCTATGGCTGAAACAGCACGGCAGAACGCTCATGCTAGGCATTTAGACGCGCTGTCTTTTCTCTATCTCCTGTAATTACTCCTGACAATGCCTTAATTTCATCGCGATTATTTTTTACTTACTGCCCATCTATATATAAGTGGACTTCTTCCACTCCCCTGTATATCATTGGCTAAAACGGTCAGAATGAGGAACCTCATATGTCCAGATTAGCTTCTTTGATGTTTTTACTAGCGCTTGGCTGTGCAACTGCTCAGGCTTACAGCGATCTTGATGATATTCAACAAAAATTACTCACCAAGGCCAGTAAACTCGAGCGCGTCAACCCGTGGGAGGCCGCTGCGCTTTACTGCAAAAGCGCCAGAAACGGCTCGCTCGAGGCGCATTATCGGCTTGGGATGTTATTTGCGTTCGGCCAAGGCGTCCCCGAAGACAGAGAAATTGCCGCCTCCTTGTTTGCTGCCGCAGCGCAACAGGGCCACCAGGAAGCCGGCAATATGCTGGATACCATCCTTTACAGCTCCGATAAACTGCCGAACTGCATCCTTTCCGACGTCTTGCCGCCTCGCGGCCATTACCGTGCTCGCTGGGCCAATGACGCCTCATTGGATGCTGTGCTTGCCGCATTGTCAAAAGATCGTCACTGGCTGATCAACATGATCAGGCAGATTGCCTCCTAGCATCAGGTTGATCCTAAACTGGCTTTATCCATCGTTAGCGTCGAATCCGCTTTCTAAGTACACGCCAAATCGAAGGCAAACGCGATGGGCTTGATGCAATTAATTCCGGCAACTGCGGCTCGGTTTAATGTACAGGATGCCTTTGATGCCAGCCAAAATGTAAAAGGCGGCGTGCGCTACTTACGCTGGCTTTTGGATCGGTACCATGGAGATATTGAATTGGTTGCGGCGGCTTACAATGCCGGCGAAGGTGCCGTTGACAAATACAAAGGCATACCGCCTTATCAGGAAACTCAAGATTATGTCACTAAAGTGCTTCGCCGCTATCAATCCCACAAACACAATTTTCATCCTGAAAAGTCTTAAGAAGACTTAGACGTTAGCGAGTCGTTTTTAGATGCCTTTTAGGCATGGCCTCTCACTGCCTTATCGATTCCGATTGCTCACGAAGTGCATATCCTTTTTAGCCGACTGCTTGTAATTATCGCGCCGGCTTAGACGCCAGTTTCTCACTCCTGCTTCAACGCCCCCCTGCTTCTTCGATGCGCCGTGATCCCCGTTTATGGGTTGCCACAGCACTAACCCTCTGAACACTAGCGGGATATTTTCATTCCGCTAAAATCACCTTGCCCCTCTTCCGGACAATGGCATTTGTCTATGTCTTCCGCCCTATCCATGACGGCCTTGAACACCTGCAAAGGCAAGTTAATAACTGAGGCCGTACGATTAATATCCACGAAAAACCCGAAAGGCACGAAAAAATGGATGTGTTTTTCGTGGATAATGCGTAACATCAGATAATAACTTTGTCTCTGCTCTGCCAAGCCGAAAGACCCAATCAGCAATGCTCGTTTTAGATGCTTCCGCCATCTGCACGATCCCAACATTATGCGATCGTCATTGCATCGAGGTCATCCTCACTGCACGCAAAAACTAAGGCATTGACCTGTGCTGCCGGCATTAAGCTCTCTGTGTCTGACCGCTTTTTCCTGTCATTCCATGTGATCAGCTTGATATTCATAGAACACCCGCCTTGACCTTGGTCAAAAATGATACAGGGAGCGGGCTTTGCTTTTTATCCGAGCCGGGGAGACTGAAAGGCGTTTATGCTTTATCGAGTCCCCTACGCTCGCCATATTTTTCCCATAAAAAAACCCCCGCTATTCAATGAATAACGGGGGTTTAAATGATTAACTTCTTATTATTGTTATTAGACCAGCAATCTTCTTAGATGAAGGTTGGGATCAGAGGACCGTCGATTTGGACCAGTTGTTTGTTTCCATTTTCGTCGTGGAAGAACAACAGACCAGCGAAACGGCTATCTGGGTCATAGATCAAGTCAGCCAAACGATAAACTTCCCAAGCAGCATCAGATGCAGTAACTTGAACAGTTCTGGTTTGACCTGGAGCCAGTGGGCTGTTATCGCTAACAGTCAGACCTTCTGGAGCCAACAAGTCATCTGGGTATCCAGTGGTGTCTTCAGTTACGTTAGCATCCAAGAAACGAACGCCAGCGGTGTTGAATTCACCCAAACGGACAGCAGTATCGCCATTGTTGGTGATGGTCAGAGTCATGTTCATTGAACGGCCTGGTACACGGTAGGTAGCGTCGTCAATCTTAACGCTAACTGTTGGTGTAGGCAGATCAATTGGCTTCATACCGCGCAACAAACCAGCTTGCAGAGGAGTGGTGATTGGGTATTCAGCGTTAGTTGTGCTCATTGAGAACGCAACGATACCGATTACACCTGCACCGAAAGCCAAAGCAACTTTTTTGTCAACCGGAGTGATCAGAGTGTCAGCTTTGCCAGCGTCAACAGCGATCAAACGTGGAATGAACATTGGTTTGCGCATCCAGTAAACCATCCAAGCTACGCCGATTGCATACCAGAAAGCATGCCAGAAGTAAGTGTTGCCCAGGTTATAGGTTTCCAGATCAATGGTTTGACCGGTCAGAGTAGTGATTGGGTCGGTGAAGTCCTTCATAGAACCTTCAATCGTTACCCATTTACCAGGACCGATGATTGGACCACCGCCTTCAACGTTCATCATAGTGTGAACGTGCCAGTCACCTGGACGGCGTGCTTTCAACAGAACTTTAAACTCATAGGTTTCGCCCAGTTCCAAAGAAACCGAACGTGGAACCAATTGACCACCGATCCAAGATCCAGCACGAATAAATACTGGGCCTGGAATACCAATGTTCAAGAACGCGCTTTCTGGCTTGTCAACAGTTTCCGGCCATCCTGAGAATACCAGGAACTTACCAGAGATTGTCATTGTGTCGTTAACTTTAACAACTTCTTTTGACCAGTTCAGATCATACCAGTGAATGGTACGCATACGCATGAAAGCCGCTTGAGACTTTTCACCGTGTGCAGACGCAGCTGGTGTGTAGAACATCGCTGCTGCAACTGTCAGCAACAGTGCGACAAAGGACAATTTTGCTACCTTGTCTTTTATTAACTTCATATATCCTCCTCTATAATAGAGAATCTATTTATTCTTAAGTATCCAGCAGATAATATTTTCATTTTACCTACTAGCCATTTATTTATTGTGTTACTAACGCAGTGGTGATCAAAAAAGATCAGCTGCTTTGAGTAAATGCGGTGCTACCGAACCATTTACCGAAGAAGTGCCACAAGAAGTAGATGATGATACTTACGAAACCAGAGAAGAACGCTGATACTGGAGCAACGTCTTTACCGAAGGTTCTCAAAGTACCTTTTTCAACCATTCTGATGTACTCTGGAGTACCAGTTCTTACATAGTGGTAACCTTGCAAGTCAGCCAGGGTCATTACCATGCCGTTGTATTCAACAGGCACGTGCAATGGAGCGATAACAGGCCAGTTGCCAGGATAGAACAACAAACCGTATGCCAAACCACCGACAACAGCAGTCAACTGAACGCTGTTAGACAACATCAGGATTACGTCCAGAACGATTGCGCCTGGAACGAATTGTGATGGGAATACAAAGTTAACTGGGAAGTAAGTCCATCCCCAGAAGTTGAAATATCTGTTAACCCATTCGCCGAACAGCAGGCCCAAAACAGCCAGAACTGCGCCGAATGGCAGACGATAGCGATACCAAAGAACAGCTTGAACAGCGGCTGGGAAAGTAATACCAACGATTGGCAATACGGTTACCCACAGACGACGGTCTTTCCAGTCAGTCCAGAAGTCCCAGTCACCACCAGTCAACATGAAGTGAACGTGGTAGCCACCAAGAATAATGAAGAACAAAGTGAAACAAATTAGCCAATCGAACGTGCGAGAAACTTTGACAGCTTCGGCACGTGAACGTACAGCTGATTGAGATGCGCTCATTAGCTTACCTCCTAAAGGATTTAAAATTATTTTTATTTACTATCTATCTATGCTGTTTCGTCCATTCGGAATGAAACGAACGAAACAGCTAGGAGATAGTTATTTACAGGCTATGGCTACAGAATTAAGCCAAGTCTTTCTTCAGCAATTTCGCAATTGCTTGGCATTCGATGTTCAGAACACCCAGTGCGCCCAGAGCTGCCCATCCGAAGAATACGAAGCCATAGTGCAGAGGAGCAACGAACAACTCTTCCATAAACCAGAAGGTGTGACCCCATTCGTTCAAACCAACGTTTGGCAGAATCATGAAAGGACCAACAACAGACACCAAATACTGCAAAGACAAACCTTGTTGGTAAGTAGGCAGTCTGGTTTTTGCATACAACAAAGATGCGCCACCAGTGATGATGTAGATTGGGTAGCTCAAATAGAATTCGATGATGTGACTTGGAGTGAAGTCGGTATCACGAACGATAGTTTGATGCCATGTACCATCTTGTTCGGTGAAGTAGCTAGCGCCGAAGTAAATTGCAGTCGCGTAGCAGCACAGCCAGATCCAGTGAGTGAAGTGTCTTCTCAGTTCTTCTCTTGGAGTGATTGACATCACTTTACGGTCACGAGATTTCCAGATGTAGCCCCACAGGATACCTGCAGTTGATACTTCCAAAACGAACTCGATATACAGGAAGTTCATCCAGTATGTTTCGAACTCGGGTGCGAAAGAGTCAAGACCAGCGGACCAGCCGAAAACGCCTTCGTACCAACGAACCCAAGCATAAAATACCAAGTAAATGGAAATGCCCAGGAACAGATTTCTTTTATTTAACAGCGGTGCTTCCGCAGCATCAGCTTTCACTGATTCAGTTGTAGCTGCCATTTCTACCTCCTAAAAATTTAACAATCCCCAACCGTTAAGTCGGGAGTTTTTTTGTTCAACTCCTTTTCCGCATTCTCTGGCTTTTAACCAGGAATCCCACCTTGTCCAGTTTGGTGAGCGCTCAGTTTACCAGCTCAAGTCACCTTGTCAAGACAAAAAATACTTACGCTAAAAAAATCCGCCCCCCACTGCACGGCCGCGTATTTTCACATACATTTAATGCGTTGATTTCTGATACAATTGCTCGGATACGAACGCAACCATCGGCACTCTATATCCATGAAAAATTTTGTAAAAAAACATCCATTTATCCTACTCGTCATCGGTCTTGCCGTGTTGATTATGCTGCAAAGATCAGTCGTGATGCCCCTTGTGACTGAAGTGATCAAATCCGATGCTTTTTTGGTCGACAGCAAAGACCAAGGCAGCCAACTCCCCATTTCAACGGAATTGACAACTATCGCATTCACGCATTGCAATAACTATATCAAATCCGAACTCGACTCCGACACGGCTGTAACCTTTGCTGACAAGCCGATAAAAGCCTGGAGCATGGGCAACTATCAGTTTTTGATTAACGCCGACATTCAGATCGCTGACGAGTCCGGCAAGATGACCGCGCAAAAATATGTCTGCCGGATCACTTATGACAAGGGAGACGACCAGGAAGGCGTTCTCGATTTTGACAATTGGACGATGATCGGTCTTTCCGGCATCGAAGGGCTTTAACCCGCATCTCTCGCTCAGGCGTGTTGCGATCCTTGATGATCCTTTACACGCCTGACCCGTCCCGCTCTATTTTATAAGCCCGAACCAACGCCAAGAACGCCCAAAAATCG
The DNA here is from genome assembly GCF_000527095.1 of Methylomicrobium lacus LW14. NCBI lineage: Bacteria > Pseudomonadati > Pseudomonadota > Gammaproteobacteria > Methylococcales > Methylococcaceae > Methylomicrobium > Methylomicrobium lacus. The sequence goes on from NZ_AZUN01000001.1 coordinate 2,660,773, forward strand.
TATAAAGCGTGAATCAGTACCGGCGTCAGCAAATTCCGCGCGCCGCCATAATCCATCGCCGCGCTCAAATATAAGCCGATCAAAAACGCCAAAAGCGTGTACAACGGCGTGACCGCATGCGCGATCCCGAAGAGCAGATTGCAGCCGATCAAACCCGCCCTCGCTCCCCAGGCCGCTTCGATCCAGGGCTGAATCACGCCCCGGAACAGAATTTCTTCCGCCAAGCCGGCAATCGCCGCCAGCATGAACAAATCGGCCCAGTGCCGCCGATGCAGACTGGGCCCCAAGGTTTCCAGCAACAGTCGCCTGACTTTTTGAAACGAATCTACCTGCCGCCGCTCAACCCAATGAAAAAACAACACCATCGGCAGCGTACCCAGAAGACCGTACAGCAGCGCCGCTTCCGAGTAAAACAGCTTGGCGAACGGATCGATGCCGGCTACCCAACCGAGCACGATCGCGACAAGGATCAGCGATGCCTCGAAATAACAGGCTTTGCTAAAAAAATCGCGGACTTGAAGCGAGGCTTGATTCATTGGCGAATGCGATGAATAATGGCGAGGCAATTTTCTTTATCATTGACTGCAAACACGAACGACCGAGCATCGAACTTTACTATGCAATGTTTTATTTATAAAAGCCTGAAAAAACAAGACATTTATTTATATCTGAGGGATCAGGACGATTTTACCTGCCTGCCGGAAGCGCTACAGAATTCCCTCGGCAGGATGGAATTTGTTTTTAGCCTTGAAATCACGCCGGAGCGCAAACTCGCCAATGCCGATCCGGTGTCGGTGCTGAACAGCCTGAGCAAGCAGGGCTTTTTCCTGCAACTGCCGCCGGCGCTGTCCGCACCCGCCACCTTGCAGTAAATCCCGTAATCGTCAGGCGCGCGGCAAAGTCACGCCGACTTGTCCCTGGTATTTGCCGCCGCGATCTTTGTAGGAGGTTTCACACACTTCATCGCTGCCGAAAAACAGCATCTGCGCGACGCCTTCATTCGCATAGATTTTCGCCGGCAGGGTCGTCGTGTTCGAAAACTCCAGCGTCACATGGCCTTCCCATTCGGGCTCCAGCGGCGTCACGTTCACGATGATGCCGCAGCGCGCATAGGTCGATTTGCCTAGACACACGGTCAGCACGTCGCGCGGAATGCGGAAATACTCGACCGTCCGCGCCAGGGCAAACGAGTTCGGCGGAATGATGCAGACATCGGATTTGACATCGACGAAGCTGCTCGAATCGAAATCCTTCGGATCGACGATCGCGGAATTGATATTGGTGAAAATCTTGAATTCGTCCGAACAGCGCACATCGTAGCCATAGCTCGATGTCCCGAACGAAATTACCCTGCCCTTTTCGGAGTCTCTGACCTGGCCGCTTTCAAACGGCGAGATCATGCCGTATTCGGTCGCCATCCGGCGTATCCATTTGTCCGATTTAATGCTCATCGCAGCTTTAATACCTTAAAAAATCAACAAAAAGAGCATTGTAACAAACAACGGCGATGGCTTTTATAGATCGTTTGAAAAAACAATTTCGATCTGATCGAAATCCTGTACCTGCCGGTGTTCCGCCTCGGGATCGAGATTGCCTTCGCGGACCAGCCAAATCGTGTTGAATCCGGCCTGTTTCGCCGCATCCAGCTCTTCCTTGATGTCGGACAGAAACATCAGATTTTCGGGGGGAATCCGCAGCTCCTCCGCGATATGGCGATACGAATCGACTTCCCGCTTGCCTCCGATCCGGGTATCGAAATAGCCCGAAAACCACGGCGTCAAATCGCCGTATTCGGTATGCGAAAACAGCAGCTTCTGCGCATGCACCGAGCCCGACGAATAGATATACAGGTGCAGTCCGCAGGCATGCCAGGCTTTCAGGTTTCTTTCGGCATCTTTATAAACATGCCCGGTAAACGCGCCCTGCCGGTAGCCCTCGTCCCATATCAGGCCTTGCAGCGCCTTCAACGGCGTGACTTTTTTGTCCTGATCGATCCATTCGAGCAATTGCGCCAGCGTTTGCTCGGCATCGAGCGGTCGCCCGGCTTCCGCGGAAACATCGGCCAGCAAGCGCCGGACCTCGGGATCGTCCGCATGGTTTTGCACAAATCCCGCGATATGCGCGCGCGCATACGGAAACAGCACGTCCTTCACAAAAGACAAGGACGAGGTAGTGCCTTCAATATCGGTAACGATCGCCCTGATCATGACAAGGCGGCGACATATTGATCGTAAGTCGGAAACGACTGGGCAATGTCGCTGCCGGTAAACGAGGCGACCCAGCCTTCCGCCGTCGTAAACAGCCGAATGCACTTGAAACACGGGTTTTCGCCCATGTCGAACCAGTGCGTGGTGTTGGCCGGCACGCTGATCAGGTCGCCTTTTTCGCAAAGCACCGCATAGACCTTGCCGCCGACGTGCAGATAGAAAAGCCCCTTGCCGTCGACGAAGAACCTGACTTCGAAATCGCTATGTGTATGTTCCGCCAGAAATCTTTCCCGAAACGCCGCTTTCTGGGGATGATCCGGCTGCAAACTGACCACGTCGACCGACTGAAAACCGTACTGCCGCATCAGGCGATCGACCGAATCGCGATAAGCGGCGACCACCGACTCCTGATCGGCATCAAGGGCCAGCTCGCCATCGGCGGTCCAACGCTCAAACTGCACACCGATGCCGCTTAACTGCGCTTCAATCTCGGCAAATTCGGTAAATAACTCGCCTGCTTGAGGCTGGTTATCGGGATAAACGGTTAACGCGCTCATACTTTATTCACTCCATGCAAGCGTAATTCACAATCAAATAAGTAATCGAAGGCTTCGATATGCCGCAAGGTTTCGGCGACCGTCGCACCCCAGGTATAAAATCCATGCCCCGCAATCACGTAGCCATGACAATCGGCATGCCGCTCAAGGTAACGGTCGACTTCGGCGGCAAGACGAGGAATGTCCTGGTCGTTCGCAAAGATCGGCACGGCAATACGGCTTTCATGCGTGCCGATGCCTTTGAACGCTTTCAGCAACTCATAGTCTTCGAGCACGATTTCGGTTTTGAAAATTCGCGACACCAGCACCGCATGGATCGCATGCGGATGCAGCACGCAGCCGATCGACGGAAAATGTTTATATAAGGCAGTATGTAGCAGCGTCTCCGCCGACGGCTTTTTGCCGTCCAGCGCATTCGCCTCCGCATCGATCAGCATGATATCCTCGATTTGCAGCCGGCCTTTGTGCCTGCCGGAAACGGTGATCGCAATCGTGCCGTCCGGCAAGCGAATCGAAAAATTGCCGCTGGTCGCCGGCACCCAGCCCTTGCTGTCGATAAAACGCCCGGCTTCGCAAAGATCGGCGGCGGCGTTTAAAAATGCTTCGCTATATTTCATGAGTCCCTGATAAAAAAATGCCCATCGGCCTGTCTTGCAAGATTATATGTTGAGATCGTTAAAGAATGTAGCTTAATGGCTTAAAATAATAGCTGACATTTCGCCGCCCGGCCCAATCAGGACGATAGCCCGCCAGCCACCGTTTATTATCAAACTAAAAGCCTCCATGCGCAAAAAAACACTGATCGTTTTCGGAAGCCTCGCGGCAGCCGCCGCACTTGCCGTCTATTATCAACGCCCGAAGCCAGTGGAAGTCGAAATCGTCAGCCTCGAAGCGGGCGAAGTCCGCGCGACCGTCTCCAATACCCGCGTCGGCACTGTCAAAGCCTGCCGGCGCGCGTATCTCGCGCCCGCCGCCGGCGGCCAGGTCGCCAGACTGAACGTGAAGGAAGGCGACAAGGTCAGACAAGACCAATTATTGATGGAAGTCTGGAATCAGGACCTGAAAGCCCAGCTCGCCTTGCAGGAAGCCCAGATACGCGCCAACCAGGCCGCCGCCGAGCAGACCTGTCAACTGAAAGCCGGCGCAATCCGCGAAGCCGAACGCATCTCCCGGCTGCAAAAATTCAACCAGATCGTCTCCGAGGAACAGGTCGACACCAAGGTCACCAACGCGAAGGCGCAGAGCGCGTCCTGCCGCTCCGCCCGGGAAGAGATCGAGGTCAGCCAGGCCAGACGCGACGCCGCCCAGGCCGCGATCGAGCGCACCCTGGTGAAGTCACCGTTCGACGGCACCGTCGCCGAAATCAATGTCGAGCTCGGCGAATATGTGACCCCTTCCCCGCCCGGCATCCCGACCCTGCCTGCGATCGATCTGCTCGACGTGAGCTGCCTGTACGTGTCCGCGCCGATCGATGAAGTCGATGCGCCGCAAATCAAAACCGGCATGGCCGCCTGCGTGTCGCTGGACGCTTTTGAAGGCAAACGCTGCTCCGGCACCGTCTCGCGCATCGCGCCCTACGTGCTCGAAAAGGAGAAACAGGCGCGCACGGTCGAAGTCGAAGTCAAACTGACCGACCCGAAAGACCTGAACGAATTATTGCCCGGCTACAGCGCCGATATCGAAGTGCTGCTGGCCGACAAGCCGAAAGCGCTGCGCGTGCCCGCCGAAGCGGTGATCGAAAATCATAAGGTCCTGCTGTTGAATGACGACGGCCTGCTGGTCGAACGCAGTTTCAAACCCGGCCTTGCGAACTGGAATTATGTCGAAGTGCTGGAAGGCTTGCAGCCCGGCGACCAGATCGTGCTGTCGATCGGCCAGGACGGCGTGGTCGCGGGCGCCCATGCGCGCATCAAGCCATGATTGAACTCGAAAACATCCGCCGCACCTTTCAGGTCGGCGAACAGACCGTCAAGGCGCTGAACGACATCAGTCTAACGATCACGAAAGGCGAATACGTCTCGGTGATGGGGCCGTCAGGTTCCGGCAAATCGACCCTATTGAACGTGATCGCTCTGCTCGACCAACCCTCTTCCGGCCGCTACCTGCTGAACGGCCGCCCGGCCACCCAACTCAGCGATGACGAACTCGCCAAAGTCCGCCGCGAAAACATCGGCTTCGTGTTTCAGTTTTTTCATTTGATTCCGCGCCTGACCGCCTCCGAAAACATCGAAATGCCGATGATACTGGCCGGAATCAACGCGCGTGAACGCAAACAGCGTGTCGCCAAAGCCCTCGCCGAAGTCGGCCTCGAAGACCGCGCCGAGCACAAGCCGGACCAGCTTTCCGGCGGCCAACTGCAACGCGTCGCGATCGCCCGCGCGATGATCATGAAACCCGAAATCCTGCTCGCGGACGAGCCGACCGGCAACCTGGACAGCCAGTCCGGCAAGGAAATCATCGAGCTTCTGGAAAGCCTGAACCGGCAAGGCGTCACCCTGATGATCATCACCCACGACCCGAATATAGGCGGCCGGGCTAACCGCAAGATAAGGATTGTTGACGGCAGAATCGTAAAAGCGGCAGACGACGCAGCGATTTCTATCTCTGGCTTAGATGGTGATAAGCCGGCAGCGTCTGCAAGCGCGCATCTTCCAACGCCTGACCAACCGTGAAATGATAGAGGCTTTGGAATCGGTTATCTTTAAGACCGAGAATATCATGCACGCTGTCATCGAAAAAACAGCCGATGCCGGTGCCGCGCATACCAGCGGCTTCGGCCTCCAAATACAGTGCCTGACCGATCAAACCACATTCCCAAAACAAGCGGCGATAGCACCAGGGTTCACGGCTGATCGGCTGTTGAAACTCCGCGAGCATCGCCAGACTGAAAGCGCCATCACCCGCAATATCCTGATGGCAGGACACGGTTTTGGCCATGCGTTGGCAATTGCCGGCCACCAAACGGTATACCGGTAAATCGGCCATGTTTTCCGCCGCCTGCCAAGCGAACGCGCCACTCATCGCCGCGCGCAACGGCTCGACCGCCGCGTGCGAACGCGGCAGCAGATATAAACCGGGCACCAAATTTTCGACCCGATGCACGAACAGCAACAAATGGACCGCAGGCGGCCAGCGCCACACGTCGAAAGGAACGCGGCTTGCCGGCATCACGGAGCTCAAAATGCGCTTGAAATCGGAGAGCGGCAAATAAGTCAATGCATCGAAACGCTGCGCGCTGCGGCGTTGGCGGATGATAGCGGTAGCGGTTTGAGGACAAACGCTGACGGGAAGGGGGTGATGGGCGGACTGAGAGTCCGGTTCCTTGGCCCGCGCCTTATGCACAGCTTTCGCGACTTCCTCAATAATCGGCCATCGATTGCGATGAAATTGGCTCAGACACTCGGCTTGCCCATGCCAGACGGCATTTTCGGCGCATTTCAGCAAGCCGTCGACATCGGGTCTTAGCTGGACACCCTGCATGAACCGGATGCGGCAAATCAAATCGGGCAACTCCGCTTCCTCCTCCTTAAAATCGGCGCGCCGATCCAATCCCAATAGCCGTCCCAATTCGTCATCACCGCATTCGGTCAGCAGTTCAAGCGACCAGCCCAATGTCGCCGCCGCATAACGCAATGCGCCCAGCGCATGACCGATATCGTGCTGGCAGTAACGGTAGGCACGTTCTCCGTATTTCCAGGCTTCGCGCCAGTGGATCGAGGTCAAAGCAATGCAGAGTTCAGACCCTGTTGAATTGGGATTAAATTCGCCACGCTTCTCCAGCGCGTGATCATGACTCAAGTAATGATAGACGCCGGCCGGCAATAAGTTGGCACCGCTATTGATGACATACGCTTCGGTCGGATGCAGATTGCCGCTGGACGGATTACAGCGCAATGCCCAGCGGTCGGCACCGTACTGTTTCCAGGCCGACAAACCGAACGCCAGTTCCAGCAGCAAGCCTAAGCGACTCAATGTTAACGGTTGCGCGGGAGTTTGGACCGTTTGATCGAGTTCGGCAAACAAAACCGGCAATTCTGTTCCCGGTGGTGGCAGCGAAATGATTTCGCAGCCTTTAAAACGCCGGAACGGATCGGGCTGGTCGGCCCAGTCCAGCCCACCCGGACCGGCAGCATAACGGTTCAGGTAATGCTTGGTGCGTTCGTGATATGCAAAAACCGCATCGGTTGCCGCCGGAGATTCAATCATTTTGTCCATGTCTCATTAAATTTCCCATAGCGTAACAGCATCCCCGGCAATAACAGCAAATTAAGCGCCGTCGAAGAGACCAAGCCGCCGATGATGATCGCGGCCATCGGCCCCATGATCTCGCGGCCGGGATTATCGCTGTTGAACGCGATCGGAAACATCGCCAGGGCAGTCACCAGTGCGGTCATCAGGATCGACGGCAGCCGCTCCTCGGCGCCCTGCACCGCGGTAGCCAGATTCCATTCCTGCTTTTCGACTTCGATCAGATAGCGGTAATGCGAGAGCAGCATGATGCTGTTGCGCACGGTGATGCCGAACAGGGTCACGAAGCCGACCACCGAACCGACCGATAGCGCCGCCTGGGTTGCCAACACGGCCGCGACGCCGCCGATCAACGCGAAGGGCAGATTGCACAGGGTCAGCCCCACATGGCGGATGCTGCCGATCGCCAGATAGATGAAGATCAACACGCCGATGCCGGCCAGCAAGGAATGCACGATCAAGTCCTTGCGCGCGCTGGCCTGTTCGACCGCCGCGCCGGTAAACTCGATATAGCTGTCGCCGGTTTCGGGCAGGTCTTTCGCGATGCGAGCCTTGAGGTCCGCCATGAAAGCATCCAGATCCCTGTCCTGCACGTTGCAGGTGACCGTCTGCCGCCGCTGCGCGCCTTCGTGCAGAATGTTGTAGCGGGTCAGGGTGTAACGGATGTCCGCGGCCTCGGCCAAGGTAATCAGCTTGCCGTCCTGGGTTCGAATCGGCAGCTCGGCGAGCGCTTCGGGTCGCTCGCGGAGGCTCGGAGACAGCGCGACCGCGATATTGAAGATCCGGTTGCCTTCGAGCCTCCGGCCGGTAACCTGCGTTTCGTAGGCAATCCGCAAGCTGTCGAGCACGGTCTTCGGCGTGACGCCCCAGAATTTCATCCGATCGAGATTCATTTCGACCCGGATTTGCGGCGCGCCGGGCGGCGAGCGCACCTGCACGTCGTTCGCCCCTTCCACGTCCCGCAGCAAGGCGGCCAACCTTTGGGCTTTGGCGTCCAGCCCGTTTAAATCGTTGCCGTAGATATTCACCGCCACCGGCGCGGTATAACCCGAAATCGTTTCATCGATGCGTTCGGTCAAAAACGTATTCGCCTCGAAAGAGATGCCCGGAAAATCTTCCAGCACGTCGCGAATCCGGTTCAGAATCCGCTGCTGCTCCGATCCCGACAGCGGTTTCAGCCGCACTTCGTATTCGCTGTAATGGCTGCCGTAGGTATCGGCCCCGCGCGCGGCGCGCCCGGCCCATTGCGACATCGACTCAACCCCGGGAATTTGCAGGATTTGTTTGGTCAACTGCGTGCCGATCCGTATCGACTCCTTCAGCGAGGTGCCGGGCAGGCTGCTGGTATGCACGATGAAATGGCCTTCGCGCAGTTCCGGCAGAAACTGGCTTTTCAGCGTCGTAAACGCCAACAGCCCCGCCACGCAAACGAGCAGACTGCCGCCGACGATCCAGTTGAAACGCGAATAAACCGCGCTCAATGTCTTCTGATAAAAGGGCTTCAGGCGCTTGATCAGGGGCGGATCGTCCATCGCGAGGGCCGCCCTGCCGAGCAAGAGATAACAGAGCGCCGGCGTCAAGGTCAGCGCGACGATCAGCGAGGCCAGGATCGCCAGGATATACGAATAGCCGAGCGGCGCGAACAGACGGCCGGCTACGCCGGGCAGGGTCAACAGCGGCACGAACACCAGCGCCACGATGAAGCTCGCGTAAACGACCGAACTGCGGACTTCCAGCGAGGCGCTATAAACGATCTCGGAGACCGGCTTCGGCGCGTGCAACAGCCGGTTTTCGCGCAGGCGGCGAAAGATATTTTCGGTATCGATGATCGCATCGTCGACGACCTCGCCGAGCGCGATCGCGAGCCCGCCGAGCACCATGATGTTCAGATTGACGCCGGCTTCGAGCAGCACGATCACCGCGCCGACCAGCGACACCGGAATCGCCAGCGCCGAGATGAACGCGGTGCGGAAATTGAACAGAAACAGGTACAGGATGATCAGCACGAACAGGCCGCCGATCAGCAAGTGGCCGGACAGGTTCGCAACCGAGCGTTCGATGTAATCGGCGGGCCGGAACAGATGCGGATAAAAACTGATCGCCTGCTGCTTGAACAGGCGATCGAATTCGCTCAGGGCTTGTTCGACCTGGCGCGACACCGACAGCGTATTCGCGCCGTATTGGCCGATCACCATCATCACGATGCCGGGCTTGCCGAGTATCTGCGCCGCGCCGATCGGCGGTTCGGGCGCATAGGCGATCGCCGCCACATCGCCGAGCGTGACGTTCATGCCCTTGTCGCGCTTCACGATGATCTTGGCCATTTGCTCCGGCGTAGAGGCCGATCCCGCCGTTTGCAAGGTAAAGCGCTGATTTTGATTTTCGATGAAACCGCCGCCCTGAATCACGCCGGCCTGCTCGGCCGCCCGGCTGATCTCGTCGAGCGCAAGATTGAATTTGCGCAGGCGCGAGGGTTCGACCTGGATCTGCAATTGCTTGATGTCGCCGCCGAACACGTTCACGTCCGCGACGCCCGGCACGGCCAGCAGGCGCGGCACGATCGTCCAGTCGACCAGGCTGCGCAGCGCCATCAGATCCTGCCTGTCGGAGGTCAGGCCGAGCGTCAGCACGGTCGCCGAGGAAGAGGACAACGGCACCGCGACCGGCATCACGCCGGGCGGCAATTTGGCCGGCAGTTCGGTCAGGCGCTCGCCGATCAACTGCCGGTTCCGGTAAATGTCGGACTGTTCTGCGAAATTGACCGTTACGATCGACAAGCCCTGGATCGATTCCGAGCGCACGGTTTCGAGGCCGATCAGACCGCTGACCGCCATTTCGATCGGCTGCGTGACCAGCACCTCGACCTGCTCGGAGGACAAGCCCGGCGCCTCGGTTTGAATGATCACCCGTTTCGGCGAAAATTCGGGGAAGATGTCGAGCCCGGCGGTCAGAAACCGGTAACCGCCGTAACACAAAATCAGCACCGCGAGCGTAATCACGACACCGTAAAAACGGATCGAAAAACGAACCAGCGCGGCCAGCATAGTCTATTCGTCCATGAGTGTAGGAGTGACGGCGTCTAAACCGACGCGGCGCCGACCGCTTTCTTGCGCACGCTTTTCCAGGCCTGATGCACGATCGGCAGCAGGGAGATCGCGACGATGCTCAAAATGACCAGTTCGAAATTCTTCTGCACGATCTCCAGATTGCCGAATTGGTAGCCGAGCGTCGTCAACCCGCCGACCCACAACACCGCGCCGCTGATGCAAAAGCCGATGTAGCGGAGATAGCGCATGTTGCCCGCGCCGGCCACGAACGGCGCCATCGTGCGGATCAACGGAATGAAGCGCGCGATGATCACCGTGCGGCCGCCGTATTGCTCATAATACGCTTCGGTGCGCTCGATATATTCGCGCTTGAAAAAGCCGATTTTTTCCCGTGCCTTGATTTTTTTGCCGAGGAACCTGCCGACCAGATAATTCACGTTGTCGCCGGTCAACGCGGCCGCGATCAGCAGCCCGATCAACACATAGATGTCCAATTTGCCGGTGCTGGCGGTCAAGGCGCCTGCCGCGAACAACAACGAATCGCCGGGCAACCAAGGCATCACGACCAGGCCGGTTTCGCAAAACACGATCAGGAACAGGATCGAATAGGTCAGCGTGCCGTATTGTTCGAATATTGCGGCCAGATGCGCGTTGATGTGCAGGAAGAAATCGAGGATTTGCGTCAAGAGTTCCATAGAAACATATTGGGTGATGGATAAATTAGCGAGCCTTCTGTTGCCTCATTCGCAACGAAGGCCGATCGTTTGCTCGGTTGAAATTTTACCTCAACCTGAAGGCCGCACGCGGATTAAAACCCTGTTGCGGCGGTTGAAAAATATTTTATAGAATAGCAGACCACCCTATTCCAAGAGGACTCCCAAGACCATGAAAACTCGTACGTGGGAGCGACGCCTACGTCGCGACTTGAGGCTTTAATCGCGACGTAGGCGTCGCTCCCACCACGGCTATCGATTTTCACGGTAATAACGGCCCACTTCTCCCGAGTCTGTAGGGTGGATAAGCGCAGCGCATCCACCTTATCGTGGCATATTTGGTGGATGCGCTACGCTTATCCACCCTACGCCAAATAGACCCCTTAAGTCCTCATCAACCCATCCAGGGTCAAACCGCAGCTCGGCGCGAACGCCTGCATGAAAAACACCACTTCCGGCTGCCGGTAGCCTGCTATCGTTTTGGCCAACTCCTGCGCGGCCATCTCGAACTCGGTATTGCCGGCCTTCAATTCCGCCTGGCATTTCAAATACGCCGAGATTTTGTCGGCCGCCTTGATGATCCGCACATGCTCTTCCGGCATGCTGTCATGATGAATCAGCGCCTCGAAATCGGCCTGCAATTCGGCCGGCAGCAGTTTCAGCAGCTCCTTCTCGGCCTGTTTTTCGATCTCTTTGTAGGCGACATTGATCGCGTCGGAATGGTATTTGATCGGCGTCGGCAGGTCGCCTGTGATCACTTCGGTAATGTCGTGATAAAGCGCCGCGGTCGCGATCGCGTTCGCATCCAGGCTGCCGCCGTAGTAGCGGTTTTTGATCAACGCCAGAGTGTGCGCGATCACCGCCACTTCCCAGCTATGCTCCATCACGTTCTCGTCAAGCGCGTTGCGCTTCAGGCCCCAGCGCTTGATCCACCTGAGCCTAGACAGATAGGCATAGAAAGGGGTCGATACCGAAATGTTTTTCGCCGCGTCAGCCATCAGAATTCTTCGACGAAGGTGTTTTCCATCGGCGACTGCACATAATGTTTGTTTTCATCCCAGAAATAGTAATAGCCTTTGTCGGATGTGGTCACCTTGCCGTTCCTGACGGTCCAGGTTTTTTCGGTATTGCCGTTCGCGTAGGTGACCTTGTAATTGCCGTCCATATACTCGACCGCCTTGCGCGACAGCCTGTTAAACCAGTCCTGCGAGCATCCCGTCGACAGGATGATCAGGGCAAACAACATCATTTTTTTCATGGCTTCCTTTAATCAATTAGCGTGACTAATCAGGTTTTGATGGTTAAATATATCATTTTGACTGTGACAAGACATCATGCAGATTCAGTGGTACCCCGGCCATATGCACAAGGCCGGCAAGGAAATTAAGGAAATCCTGCCGAAAACCGACATCGTGATCGAGGTTCTCGACGCGCGCATCCCGTTCAGCAGCGCCAATCCGTTCCTGGCAGAGTTGCGCGGCGACAAACCCTGTCTGAAGATCCTGAATAAAAGCGATATCGCCGACCCGGAACTGACCGCCGCCTGGCAAAGCTATCTGGAGCGGGAGCACGGCGTCAAGACGCTCGCCTTGACCAGCCGGGAGCCCGAGAAAATGCGCAAGATAGCGGAACTCTGCCGGAAAATGCTGCCCGAGCAGGTGCAAAACGACCGCATCGTGCATGCCTTGATCATGGGCATCCCGAACGTCGGCAAATCGACCCTGATCAACATCCTGGCCGGGCGCACGGTCGCCAAGACCGGCAACGAGCCGGCCGTCACCAAGACGCAGCAACGCATCGCGATCGGCAACAACGTCGTGCTCCTCGACACCCCCGGCATGCTCTGGCCGAATATCGAAAACAAGAACAGCGGCTACCGGCTGGCCGCGACCGGCGCGATCAAGGACACCGCCCTTCACCATGAAGCCATCGCCGCCTTCGTGGCCGGCTATCTCGGCCAACACTACCCCGCTTGCCTGCGCGATCGTTTTCAGTTGCAGGAAATTCCGGAATCGGCGGACGAGGTGCTGGAAGCGATCGGCAGGAAACGCGGCTGTTTGCGTTCCGGCGGACGCGTGGAGTTGGACAAGGCGGCTAAAATCCTGCTGGCCGAACTGCGATCCGGTACGCTGGGGCGGATCAGCCTTGAGACGCCGGCGATGATGGAGCAGGAAATGGCCGAGGTGGCTGTGATTCGGGAGCAGAAGGCCGAGAAAAATCGGTTGCGTAAGCAAAAGCGCGGCTCTTCGGAGGGCTAACCCTCCCGCTTGCGCGGGTGTTTTTTGCCGAGGGGATGAAAAATAACACGCTTAATCCAAGCTAAATGAGTCTACTCGGCGCGAATGTTACAATGCCTCAAAAGATTTTTGTCGCACCCTATTAGTCGCTTAACTGATTGCCCTGAACAAATATTTAGGATGCGATATATTTTCGTATATAACTGAATATAAATAATTTTTTCATTTTTATGATGCATAAGGCAACTTGGTGACGCAATGTTTTACGTCATTTAGGATGTCTAATATTAGTTGGGCTAATAAAAATAACTGAAATGCGACCAGTAGATATTTTCAAAGATTATCTCAGCCAAATGGCTGAAATACAGCTTTATTACAGAACAGCAAAAAAATCTTCTAAGGATGAACTTGGAGCGCTTGCAAAATATAAAGAGCATGTAAAAAACAACCCGGAATTCGAGAAATATTCAAAGTCGCTTGATAACATTAGTTTTTTATCTGCTTTAAGCGGAGAGCATTTCTTCTACGGCTTTAAGGAAACGACAATCGACGAAAAAATCCAGAGGGTTTTGATTCATAAGAATAAACAATACCAATGGTTTTTAGCAGAAGCATACGAAAAATATGAAGATTTTTTAGAAAAAATCTACGCAAACATTGGCTATATAAATAACAATTCGTGGCCTTTGCAAGATTTTGGCAACATAACACTTAGTGATCTGAAAAATAAAGACTACGGTTGGTTTTCAGAACGAGTGAAAGACAAAAAAGGAAAGCCAACTAGTATTCGTAATTGGCTCAGACAGAAATATCCAGAGTTATCACGCCTAGAAAAAGAAAACAAGAGAAATGCAAACTTGCATCTGTCAGTTCTTGCAATAGAGTATTTTCGCCACATCATCGTACACAACGCTGGTCGCGTTCAGGATACGAAAAAGTCCATTGAAAAAATACTTTCGGACGCAGGCGTTTTTAACAACGGAAAATACTCACAAGATGATTATAATTTTCTGGCGTTTTACTTCGCTGGTGGTGTCCTAGAAAATAACATCCTGCTACTTGAGTTTCGCATTGAAGAACTAGCTCCTATTGAGTCACACATTGATAGGCTTGACAACTTATTTAGCTACCTTTTATCAGATGCAGAGATAATTATTCATGTTCTTGAAAAAAACCTGTGACATCGTAGCCCAACAAGTCAGTCAAAGGGACTGCCCGCCGTTCCGGCTGGCAAAGTCTGTTTTTTTCACGGGTAAGCGGCTTCGCTGTAGGCAATCTCGCGGGCAGCCCCTTACCGTAACGTTATGCGCCATGAGAATCCCGCTCACTATTCTTTCGTTGATGTATTCCCTGGTCGCCGGAGCACAGAACATGACACCGCCAAAGGCTGAGTGCGAAAACCTTATGAACTCAGCCCTGCCATTTGCTGAGCAAATGCTTCAAAAGCATGGCGAATTTTTTCCTTATGGTGCCGCACTCAAAGCAACCAGTGAAATTGTAAGTTTCGCTGGTTACGACGGTCACGAACAACCGCCATCAAACGACATCATTCGCCTGTTGAAAGAGGGCTTTATTAAAGGGGCAAAGTCAGGGGAGTACAAAGCTACTGCTTTGGTTTACGACGTGAAGATTGTGCTACCCTCCTCAGGCAAGAAGTCTGATGCCATCTCCGTGTCTCTCAATCACCGCGATAATTATTCGGTTACGGTTTTCTTCCCGTACCAGTTGTTAAATGGTCAACTTACCTTCGGTGAGGCTTTCGCGCAAAAGGGGGCGGCAGATGTGTTTCCATCCAAGTAAGCGCATAACCAGTCGTTCCAGCGGACCGACAAAAGCTGCGCTTTTGCGTCCCGCTGAACTCAAACGTTAGGCGCCATCATGACCACTGACTCACAAGCGATGAAAGCTGCGCTCAAAAACATTGTCATTCCTGTTCTTCGCACCAATGGGTTTAAAGGGTCGCTCCCGCATTTCCGCAGAATGCTCACTGACAGAGTTGACTTACTTACCTTCCAATTTGATAAATGGGGCGGTGGTTTCATAATCGAGATTTCAAATTGCCCCATCTCTGGGCATACAACCTCTTGGGGCAAACACATTCCACCAAATAAAGTAACAGCCCACGATCTCAATCCAAATCAACGAATGCGCCTCCGACCACTCCCAGGTTCAGGTACGGACGCTTGGTTTAGATTTGAAAGTGAAGCATATTCTGAGGTAGCTAATTCTGTTCTTCCTCATATCAAGGCGGCTGAAGACTGGTGGCAGAATGGTGCCTAACGAATAAGGTTAGATTGTGTGAGCGAAGCGAACCACAATCTGAACCGGTTGTTGGACGAGCCCGGTGGTGGAAGGCAGACTTTATTATAAGAAAATAGCTTTTCGGATGTCGCGGGTCGCTGTAGCTTGTCGAAAGCGAGTAGCCCGGATGCAGCGCAGCGGAATCCGGGAGCTGCACAGACGCAAACTGTGCTGTTCATGTGATTTTCCATCGACATAATCATGACACTCGATTGGAACTAAAAAATTAGGCATCGGCAAAGGCCTATCCCGGATTCCGCTGCGCTGCATCCGGGCTACTTGCTAACATGCAAAATAAACCGCTTAACCCAGGATAAAGGAGTCTACTCGGCGCGAATGCTACAATGCTTAAAATTGAGTTTTGTCGCAGCCCAGCTAGCCGCAAAACCGGGCGCTCATTGAATGCAATTTATCCTCTATTACGACTAGGAGAGCAGAATGGCAAAAGCAAAAATCTTCTTCAGGTTCGATGGTGCCGGGAACGCTTGGCAGGGTCCGTTTGGTGAGGGCTCGAGCGTTGGCGCAGACAACAACACAGCCCAGAGTCACGCGGAACGGCAAGCTTGGAGGGAGGCCCAGAAGAAGCTTCAGGGGTGGTATGACACCCACCGCACTGGCTTTGCGGGCCAAGGGGTAGAGGTAAAGATTTGGGTTGACAACATCGTCTGCCCACAGTGCCAGCTATGGATGATCGCTGGGGTCCTACGAAACCTCGCGGCGTTTGAGTTCAAGCCGAAACTCATCGTCGAAGTCAAAAACATGGGAGGGACGCGGACGACCCAAGCTATCACGCGCAACTATGTTTGGCCGGTGGATATTGGCCACCACGGCTTCGAGAAGTTCGAAGCGCTCAAGGGGCTCGACATGAACGACTGATCCGGATTGACATATCGAGAGTGCGGCCGAACCCCTCGTCCAACCGGACAAATATCGGCTGGCTACGCCCCCTTTTTTGCCGGTTGACTTCAACGTTGAGCATCATGAAACTATCCACCGTTCTATTGCTGTTGGTCGGTACTTCAGCACATGCTACTGAGTGCCTTACCTATTTCAATCCGGTCACCCTTCAAGGCGTGCTCGGTCGGCACACTTTTCCCGAACAGCCGAATTACGAAAGCATCGCTAAAGGCGATGCCAAGGCAATCTATTTCTTTGTCTCGCCCAACAAAACCTTTTGTGTCGCGGAAGGCAGAAACACCGACGGCCTTGAGCCTGCGGAGCCGCAAGTCAGTCAAGTTCAACTCGTATTCCCTGACGGAACCATTTCGTATCAACGATTGCGACCATATCTAGGCAAAGAGGTTGTTTGTCGTGGCAGTTTCTTCCATGCAATTACCGAGCATCATCATTCGCCTGTGCTCTTGGACGGCGCCAAATGCCGTCCAACCAATTTTTCCTGATTTCGGCTATTTGCTCGGCATGATCTTTACGCTCGGTTCGTCTGAGTTTGTCAGGGCCGTAAGAGGCGCTGCGGCACGAAGCGCATCAATCGCGAGCGATGCTTGAGTGTAAGAAACCATTTTGATACTGTGCAGCTGTAACTCACATAACTCACGGAGTTTTATTATGGCTGGCACAATTACCGCTTTCCTCATCACCTACTGGTTTTACAAAAGCGCCGAAGCGACCGGCAAGAACCCGTTATTTTCCGCCGGATTGGGTTTTCTGTCCTATTTGATTCCCTGCATAGTCTGGACCCTAACCGTAACCCCAGGCCTGCGTGATGCAGTCGAACATAATCCCGGCACCCTGTCCGGCTTGTTTGTCAATTACGCTTATATCCTGGTGGGCGCCGTCTGCGCCATCGGGTTTAAATTCTTGCATTTCAAACAGGCTAAATCGTAAAAGCCAGGTAGCCTCGATAAAAGGGTAACGGAATCGAGAGGCTCATGCCCCACCACCCTCGATTCCTGTGTCACAGAATGTACCAACGGCAGGAGCCGCAACAGCGAAAGTTGCGTGAAGCAATGCGTTTAATCCCGAAATTCCCGGCGTTTAAATGAAAACTCCGGCACCGGCTCAAGATGTAAACTTAATTGTAGGCCATTATTTTTGCCTGCCCCACGTCCGCCATCATCGTTATTCATAATACAGAAGCAAATAAATTTACTCAGCCGTTCTTTTGCTTCTTCTTTGCTGCGATAAGGGCCAAAGTTGCCTTCCCTTGCCAAAAAGAACCATTCCATTATTCCCGTAGTAGGATTACGTTGAGTGTAAACCCTTTCCGCATAAAACATTTGAGAGACCTTTCCTCAGAAAATCAGTGTTTGCTAATGATAGCAAACAATTTGATTTTTGCTAGGTAGATCACAAAATTAGTCAGCCACCTTAGTATAAATACTATATTATAAAAAGTTTTTCACCATTTTCCTAAGCCCAGCTCTGCACAATAACGGCCGCTCAAACAAACGGTGCGCGATGCGCACCATGACTGACCTGTAAAATAAAACGTTTAATTCAAGCTAAATGAGTCAACTCTGCTTGAATGTTATCATGCATCTGCTTGTCGGTTGCGTAATAGGACTATCGCAACTGCCTACAGCCTATGCGGAAACCTCCCCGTTTCAGGATATGTCGAAATTTCTGGAATCACCGGTGCCCGAGCCAACTGAAATTTTTATATTCCAGCCACGTTTTGGAAATTATGAAAACTTTATTATCCGTCCTGCTTTTTACGTTCTGCGCTTCGGCTTGCGCTGAAACGCCCCAGATGGAGTTCGTTACACAGGTTCTCGAACCCACGGGAGGGAAAATTCTACGTCCAAAAGACTGGTTCTATGCTGAGGGACATCGAGGCCCCGCGTACAGATGGACGCTCTCCCGTGAAGACACCTCAGGGAGTAAGCCATATACCACGGGTGTTCGCATCCAGGCATTCGTTGACGTCAAACAAGGCACTGGCAAAACGGCAAAGCAATTCATACTCGATTTTCTTGCGACGAAGAAAAATGAAGCCACGATCGTCAACTCTTGCAATGAATCGAACCAGGGGCTTTTCACACACACATGCCTAGAAACCGAAGAAGGCCCTTACCATATTCTCTACTCGCTATTTTGGGGGCGTAGCGGAACGGACATTGCGGTTGTTTCAATTTCGGGCACAACAAAAGAGTTATGGGCAATCTACTCACCGATATTCGACAAGATGAGCGCCTTTGGACTCATTGATATGGGACGTTTCGTAAAATGAATAAAATACCCAGCTCCGCCTTGCAGCGGACCGCCTGAATTTTACGTTAGGCGTTCTTGATTGTTTCAAAATAGTGGAGACCAGAACCCACTTGAAGCAGCGAAGAACCGTACCGAACTCGACAGAAGCATCATTTCGGTGTCGGCAGCGTAAGATGCGTGGTTTATTGCGGAAGGACAGACAGGAGTCTGCACCCCATCCTATGCCTCTTCGTTTCTGGAAAAGATGAATGGTCTGAAAAATCTACAAGATAGCAGATCAACCGGGAGCGCCCGTTTGTGTTTCAGCCGAGATGGAGGTATTGACAGGATTTAGTATAAAAATCATTGAACTGCTTCCAATGCAATGTTACAGCAAAGGCCTGACAACACTAAGTAATTGATATTTCGCATATAAACCACACTTATTGTAATTTTATCCTTTCAAGCAAATGGGTTATTAATTCGAAATTTTTTAGTTCATATAGGTAATTGTACTAATAGTTTTTAGGTTGCCCATGTGATCAAATAACCCCTAACGAGAACTTCTTAAGCTGGTCGTAATAAACTGTAAGGGTATTTTTTATTGCATCATCTGTGCTGTGCACATGACCGATTCAGATATGAATGCCGGAAATCTTTTTGTTAGGCACTTATTCCTTACCTACCATAGCTTATCATTCTATTGTGGCTTAAAAAATAGGGAGGAGAGTCTCGTTTGCTTAGACGCCTAGCAACAGGCTCATGGGCATTGTTTTTAAACACAATGCCTGAATACACAGTGACAAAACTTGTATATAGCCTGACTTGTTGTTAAGCGCTTTAGGCTATGCAGCTGCAAAAGTTTTTATATACTTTACAAACTGAGAGGATCTTTTTATGAAAAAGAAAACATTGGTATCATCTTTGATCATGGCAACCGCTATTGGCATGAGCGCGAACGCCTCAGCAGCAGCCACAGTACCACCACCCGGCTCATTGAATGACACATGGTTTGAAACGCAGATAAAACAAACCTTGCCAAAGGTTATTGACAAAAAGGATTCTGAAAATCCCTCATCTTGGGTCACTGTCAAAAACTTCAAAGTCGATACCGGCAAAAAAACTTGCTATACCCACTTAATCGATAATAATCCTGCCCCCCCTGCTCCTGCTACTCCTGATTATCTCGTAGAGGTTTATTGCTTTGTTAACTCCGCGTGGACACACCAGTCCACCGCCGACAGAGTTTTTGACATGGCCGATGGCAACGTTGGGCAAGATGCGGTTTTTCTGGAAATGCCGGCAGTAGGTTCTGATTTAACCAAGCCTGAATTTCATGCCGTAAGCTTTGCCGGCACATTGATACTGCAACCCAAGATAGCTAGTAAAGGAGGTTTATCAAGTGTTAAGACCTTAACGACAAAGCAAGGCTTGACGGATTATCACGAGAACGTGACCCTGTTAGGTGCTGAAGTAATTGAAGGCCAAGATCACACCAACTTGAAATTCGCATGGGTCAAGGACCCTACGAAAATTCCAACCGCAAATGATTTGTTCGCTTGCGCACAGAGTTGGGAACAAAATACTAACCGGAAACTTGGTTGCATTGATCCCTTGAAACCTGCGCCACAGTAGAACTAAGTTCACGTTGTAATAACTAGGTTGCCTAGTATTAGGATTCGACGCCTAATTAAGGCGAGCATGATGCTGTTTTAATTAAGGCTGCCTTAGGCAGCCTTAATTTTACCTGCCGACTTTGATTATCGCTTACCTCTCTAATGCAGTTAGGGTTATCTCAAATATCGACGCATTTCAAATGCAAACAAGCTAATGAAGCTGTTTCCTCAACGGCGGCAGGTTAACGAATTCATGTTCAAAGCACTGTTGCCCGGGAGATCGGTCAACTCACAACAAGGGCGCCTGGAAGGCCCCCTGCGGAATCGATCAATATCACCGTCATAAAGCCCTCGATTCTTGTTGGGGCACTTGAACTCGACAGCAATGTTAGAGTCGTATAAGTTGATTTTTCATTCCGGCACTTCCAATCTGAGGTAGAACGGCTATGTTTACAAAACCCTCCACATACCTGCTCGTTGCCTTAAACTTGTTCTTGGCTGCCTGCTCATCAGTCTCGGTCACCTCCGACTACGACCATTCGGCAGCTTTCGAGCAATACCGAACCTATACCTTGGCGCCATCGAGTGAAAACATTGCGTTGTCGCCGTCAAGCGAATCAGCGCTCCGCGACTCCCTTCGCACCAATCTTGCGGCGCGCAACATTGCCGAAGTTTCCAAAGACGCCGATCTTCATGTGGTTCGCCATATTTCCACCAAAGAAAAACTGGCCGTATATCAAACCAATGACTGGAATTACCGCGGGATGCCCTATGGCTACGGACGTTACGGAGCTTGGGCAAATGCTCCCAGCACCTATACTGACATATCGCAATATACCGAAGGAACGCTGATACTGGATTTCGTGGATGCAAAGACTCAGAAATTGGTGTTTCGCGGCACTGGCACCGGCATCGTTAGCGATCCGCAAACCAATGCCAAACGTATTCGTGAAGCCGTTGAAAAAATTGTCACACAATTCCCCAAAACCTTGTCGCATTGAATCTCAACCGCTCAACACGATAAGAAAAGCAGTGGGACTAAGTCTCATTTTGAACTTGCTTCCCTATGCCGTATCTAAAGCAGATTTTGGACGCTGTTTTACCCGCATAGACCATGCAAAAAATTTCTCTCATCCTTTTATGGCTCGGCTCTATTCAATTAATATCAATCGCCCGCGCAGACTCGCCCCCGCCGTTTGATGCCGCTGAACTGGAGCGGCAAATTCATCAACAAATTAATCGGGAGAGACAAAACCATGGCCTGTCGCCATTAAATGGCGAGGAGCAACTCGTTGCCGTTGCCCGCAATCATAGCCTTGACATGGCGCACCATCATTTTTTTAACCATATCAATCTGCACGGTGAATATCCTTCGGACAGAGCCAAACGCCAAGGCTGGAACCAGCAAAAGCAGATCGATCCGACCACAGTGGCCACGGGCGTGGCTGAGAATATTTTTCTGGCTCGTCTTTACGACAAGATCTATACCACCAAACAAGACGGCAGAGTGGTTAAGAAGGAATACGAGTGGGTAGATCCGAATCGGCTTGTCCAATCGATCGTCCAGGGCTGGCTGAACAGTCCGCATCACCGCAAAGTGATGCTTTCGCCGCAATACGATCGGCAAGGCATCGGCGTCGTCGTTTCAGGATACGATGTTTATGTGACCGAGGACCTGTTTTAACGCGCCAGGCAGCGTTGAAACCGGGGATTTCAGCTCGGGCTGAAGTTATTTCGGATGATGTAACCCCGTAGGGTACGAACAGGTATTGTGATTCAGCCTCACGAACTGCACGACAGCATCGAACAACCGGGACGGCTGCGCGCCCAGTCCGGGCGCTTCGCCGCGTAATGATCCTTGCCGGGCTGCTCGTCGTAGGGCCGGCGCAGCAGATCGAGCAGTTCATTGACCAGCGTAAAATCGCCCTGCTCTGCCTTGTCGATCGCGAGTTGCGCAAGATAATTGCGCAGCACATATTTCGGATTGACCGCGTTCATCCGCTGGCGCCGCTCCGCATCGGCAAGGCCGTCCTGAATGAGCCGTTCGCGATATTGCCACAGCCAATGCGACAGCCTTTCCCTGTATTCGGGCGTCAATTGTTCCGACAGGTAATAACAATCCTGTAATAAAGCCATCACTTCGGTTTCCCAGCCCTCATGCTCGGTAGTAGTCAAATCCGCAAGCCGCCGGAAAAACAGCGTCATGTCGGTTTCGACCCGTTGCAGCAGAGCCATCAGTTCGGTAATCAAATCGCCGTCGGTTTCGGGGCGATAGGAAGCGAAACCGAGCTTGCCTGACATCATCCGCTGCCATTCCCGATCAAAGGTTTCGGCATAGGCCGTCATGCCCGCCTGCAACGGTTCGGCCTCGCCGAAAATAGGATACAGCGCGTTGGCCAATTGCCCGAGGTTCCAATAGGCGATTTGCGGCTGCTGACCGAAACGGTAGCGGCGCTCCTCGGAGTCGGTCGTATTCGGCGTCCAGTGCGGATCGTAATTGTCCATCCAGCCGTAGGGACCGTAATCGATCGTCAGCCCCAGGATCGACATATTGTCGGTATTCATCACGCCGTGCACGAAACCGACGCGCTGCCAGTGCACGATCATCGCCGCGGTTTTGCGGCAGACTTCCTGAAACCAGTCCGCATAAACTTCCGGCGACGGTGCGCGAAGATGAGGAAAATCGACCCGCAACGTATAGTCGACAAACTGGCGCAAGAGATCGATTTCGCCGCGCGCGGCCAGAATCTGAAAATTGCCGAAGCGCGTGAACGACGGCGCGACCCGGCAGACGATCGCGCCCGGCTCGGCCTTCGGGTTGCCGTTGTAGAACGTATCGCGAATCACCGCTTCGCCGGTCAGCACCACGCTCAACGCGCGCGTGGTCGGCACGCCGAGGTGATGCATCGCCTCGCTGCAGAGAAACTCGCGGATCGACGAGCGCAGCACCGCCAGACCGTCCGCGTTGCGGGAATATGGCGTCGGCCCCGCGCCTTTCAGCTGCAAGGCCCAACGCTCGCCGCGCCGGTTGATGACTTCGCCGAGATTGATCGCGCGCCCGTCGCCGAGCTGGCCGGCCCAGTGACCGAACTGATGACCGCCGTAACACATCGCATAAGGCTCCATGCCTTGCGCGAGCCGATTGCCGGCAAACACCTGGGTGAAATCTGCGGATGCGCAAAGTTCCGGGGACAAATCGAGCAGTTCGGCCACTTCGCTGGAATAGGCAACCCGTTGCGGCGCGGAAACCTGGGTCGGCAGTACCCTCGAATAACTGGCACCGGCAATTTGCCTTCTAAAATTGGCCGTTTCGGGGTCGCCCGGAAGTTCGCGAATGAAGCGGTTGTCGAAGACCAGGTCGTCGAGAGAGGAAAGGAATGTTCGAGAGTTCATGAATTAATAAGACTGCCTATACGATTGGGCGTTCTTTAATTCTGAGTGTTTAGGTAGGAAACTGTCAAGCTTTCGCCGAACGCCAAAGCCGCCTGAGTCATTCGCCTTATCATGAGATAGGATCAGCGCAGGACTGATAGGTATTTTCCTGTCTCCAAAAGCAGGATAGCCGCTAATGCGGCTATCCTTATGACCTTTCGATCTGTAGATCGTTTTAAAAAAGCGTGTCTATGCTGAGCTTCATTTCCAAATATTGAAGCTCAACTCGTAAATGCTTCATTACAAAGAATTAATTATGCGGGTTGCCGTGCTCATTTTCGCTTTCAACCTCTCCGCAGTCATCACCCTCTAAATCATCATCATCGATGCAGGTGTCTTTTCCTTTCCCTTTGATTTTGGTGTCATCTCCGTCTCCGCCGTCAACGTCATCACTACCGGTGCCGCCGTCGAGGGTGTCATCCCCATCGTCGCCACGGAGTGTATCTTTACCGTTGCCGCCGCTCAAGTCATCGCCGTTGGGGCCTCCGTTCAGCTCATCTTTGCCGTTGCCGCCTTCAAGATGGTCAATATCGGTATCTAATGCGTCCACGACACCGTCTTGGTTAAAATCGCCGCCGCCTGCTTCATCTTCGACTTCAGCAGGATCCTCAATATCGTCATCATCATAGCCGAATAAAAAATCATTACTGTTGCCGCCGTAAACAAAGTCATCACCAGGACCGCCGACTAAATGATCGGAACTGTTGTTGCCATGAATGGTGTCGTTGCCCTCCAAGCCGTAAATGACGTCTTTGCCGTTCATTCCGCAAATAGTATCGGGACCACTCGTGCCATAAATGGTATCGGATTTGTTACTTCCGATAATGGTCAAGCCTGTTATACCTTCCTCATAGCCTTGCGGGAGCACAATGTCTTGGCAATTGTTTTTATCTGCATCGCATAATTGATAAGCATGTACGTCGTCTTCGAGATTGGCGTCAGTATCGCCGAAAAAAGTGAGTTGTTTGGTCAAAACTACGTTTGCCGATTTAATCACGCTCTCCGGGCATTTTTTCATCGACTGTTTATTGGCATTGTCGGATTTGGCCCATACGTTCTGACCTAATGCCAAGCCGCCCAGGCATAGCCAAATGCCGGTATAAATTAGTTTTTTGTTCATTATTTTGTCCTCATTTAAAATTTAAACCGTCAAAATTCAAGAAAAGCCTCAGGAAATCTGAGTCACGGGCCTTTCGCAGAAGACCATACCCTGATGCAAAAAAATTACCGTGCTCACGTCGGCAGATTTGTGAAGTTAATTATAAGGCTACTTCATCCCTATATAAAAGCCTTTTGTAAGCAGTTTTTAAGCTAGAGTCTTTCACGCCCCTCTTACTTCGTTGATTTACAAACGAATCTTCTTGCGCTACCGGTCCCTAATCGCTATCATTTAATCTATTATTAATCTTTCTTTAATCTCTACTTCATCTTTAATCTGTATGCTCAGACTTATCAGCAAGAAGATACTTTTATTTTCATTATAAGCTCCACGAATCGTCATGATCAGATCTCCACACTCCCCAAGCCGGCGCGCAGCGCCGCTCCTGATTGCGCTACTCGGCAGCATGCTGAACGGCTGTCAAACACTGTCTTCCTGGCATCCTTTCGATGACGCCCCTCCCCGCGTCAGCGCGCCGGCGCCACGCCCAGAAATCGATACCATCGCCAGCCACGAATTTGATCTGGCGCCCGACCAGGGCATGGTCGGCACGCTCGCGGCAGTCGACACGCGTGAAGGCGACACGCTTTCCGACATCGCCCGCCATTACGGCCTGGGCTTTAACGACATCGCGATCGCGAATAGCGCGATCCGGCCCTGGACGCCCAAGCCAGGCAGCCGGGCGCTGTTGCCTTTGGAGTTCATCTTGCCCGATGCGCCGCACAAGGACGTCGTACTGAATCTCGCGAACATGCGCTTGTTCTATTACCCGAAAAAAGAGCCGGGCACGTTATATACCTATCCGGTCGGCATCGGCCGGCAAGGCTGGAGTTCGCCGATGGGAGTGACGAACATCGTCGAGAAACAAGCCAATCCGGTCTGGCATGTGCCGCCGTCGATCCTGCGCGAACATGCCGAAAAAGGCGACATACTGCCGGCCGCGGTGCGCTCGGGCCCGGACAACCCGCTCGGCTATTTTGCGATGCGGCTCGGCTTTCCGAGCTATCTGATCCACGGCACCAACAAACCCTACGGCATCGGCATGCAGATCAGCCACGGCTGCATTCAGCTGTATCCGGAAGACATCGAAACGCTGTTCAAGAAAGTATCGGTCGGCACCAAGGTGCGCATCGTGCATCAGCCTTACCTGGCGGCCTGGCAGCAGGATGCACTGTATATCGAGGCGCACGAACCGCTGGACAAATGGGCAGAGGGTAAAGGCAAGAGCAAGTTGAAAAAGCAGTTCCTCAAAAAACTGAAGACGCTGGCTGCCGACAAAAACGCTGACATCGATTGGGAAAAAGTCGAACGGGTGATAGCGCGTGCGGACGGCATTCCGACGCCGGTATTGAAAAACAGCCCGGAACTCGCGGAACTCTCACAAAAAGCGGTGCAGCTTACGCACCCTGAACGCTTGTACGGACAACCCGAAATTGCGGACCTGAAGGACAGCGACTGGTCGATGCGAGTCGCGAGCTATCAAACCGAAGCCGAAGCCGACCAACTGGCGGCGATGCTGAATCATCAGGGACCGCCGATCCCGGCGCGCAAGGTCAAATTGAACGATCAATACCATGTGATCGCCGGCCCTTATAAGAGCAAGAAGGAAGTCACCAAAGCCGCCAAACGCGTGCTGATGGACTTCGAAATGAAGACTGAAACAATCAAACCGGACCAGAACAAGTCCTGATTTTACGAGCGATCCCGCGCTAGCGCGGGAACGCGGTGAAAGGATTATTTTTTGCGGGGCCTGCTGCCGCCTCTGGCTTCGGCCTTCGGTTGAGCCGCGGCATTGTCTCTCGGCAAACCGGCAAATTCAAACAGGATGTCCAGTTCCTTGTCGGACAGTTCGTAAAAGGAATGCGCTTTCAGGCGTTCGGGCAGCACGACCGGCCCGTAGCGCACCCGCATCAAGCGGCTCACGACCACCTGCTGCGACTCCCACAAACGCCGGACCAGGCGGTTGCGGCCCTCGCTGACCGTCACGTAATACCACTTATTCGCGCCTTCGCCGGCGTAAAAACGGACCTCGTTGAACTTGGCCAGTCCGTCTTCGAGTTCGACGCCCTGCTTCAATTTTTCGATCGTCGCCTCGGACACCTCGCCCAGGATGCGCACCGCATATTCGCGTTCGATCTGGGTTTTCGGATGCATCAGCAGGTTCGCCAGTTCACCGTTATTGGTGACCAGGAGCAGGCCCGAGGTATTGATGTCGAGACGGCCGACCGCGATCCAGCGCGCCGCCGCGAGTTTCGGCAATTGCGTAAAGACCACCGGGCGGCCTTCCGGGTCGCGGCGGGTGACGACTTCGCCGGTCGGCTTGTGGTACAGCAGCACGCGGGTCGGCTGGCGGTCGTATTTTTGCCAATCGACATAGCGGCCGTTGATTTGCAGCGTATCGCCCCGCTGCAAGCGCACCCCCAGAGCCGTGACGGCGCCGTTGACCATCACCCGGCCTTCCTGAATCCAGCGCTCGATTTCGCGGCGCGAGCCGACGCCGCCGCGCGCCAGGACTTTTTGAATACGCTCGCCCGCGCCTTCTTCCGGCGCGGCCGCTACGGCTTTCGGTCTGGCGGGCGGTTTGGCTTCAGGCGATGGTTTCCGGGTCGGCCTCGGCGGCTGTTTCGGCTGGTTCGTCTCGGGTTTCGAGAACTTCTTCTCTGGTTTCCTGTTTTTCACTGGCTTCCTGTTCAGGGGCTTGCGTGACTTCCGGCGTCAATTCGAGCGCTTGTATCTGCTCCAACGTCGGCAACTCACTTAATGACTTGATATTGAAATAATCCAAAAACTGCTTGGTCGTGCCGTATAAACCCGGCCGACCCGGCACTTCCTTATGCGCGACCACACGAATCCATTCGCGTTCGAGCAAGGTCTGAATGATGCCGGAACTGACGCTGACGCCGCGAATGTCTTCGATGTCGCCGCGCGTGACCGGCTGCTTATAGGCGATGATCGCCAACGTTTCGAGCAAGGCGCGCGAATATTTCGGCGGTTTTTCCTCGAACAGGCGCTGGACCCAGCGCGATAATTCCTGCCGGACCTGAAAACGGTAGCCGCTCGCGACCTGTTTCAGTTCGACCGGACGGGCTTGATAGTCGGCCGCAATCGCGTCAATCGCGACCTGAATCTCGGCAAGCTCAGGCTGTTCGATCTCGGGAAAGACCTGCTGAACATCCTTGCAGGTCATCGGCCGGTTCGCGGCAAATAGTATGGCTTCTACGATAGGTTGAATTTCCACGGCGATTTATCGCGTTTCAGTTAGGGGTCGCCGCGGCGGCGCCGCGCACGGTGATCTCGGCAAACGGTTCGAGTTGAATGATTTCGATCAATCCTTCCTTGGCGAGTTCGAGGATCGCCAAAAACGCGACCAGCACGCCGGGACGGCCTTCCTTGTAGAGGAACAATTCGGTAAAGCGCAGGCTTTCGGCGCCTTTCAGGTTATCCAGGATGGTGGTCATGCGTTCGCGGACCGACAGCGGCTCCAGGACCACCTGGTGATGGCTGAATTGCTCGGCTCGCTTCAAGACTTGCTGCAACGCCTGCAATAGCTCCTGCATCGTCACATCGGGCAGTTTCTTCTCGAAAGTCAAGTTCGAGGTATCGGCAACGCAGGTAAAAAGCTCGCGCTCCAGCCTCGGCATCAGTTCGATCTCCTCGGCTGCTTTTTTGATGCATTCATATTCCTGCAGGCGGCGGATCAACGTCGCCCGCGGATCTGCCTCGTCTTCTTCCGCTTCCTGCTGCCGCGGCAGCAACATACGCGATTTGATTTCCGCGAGCAGCGCCGCCATCACCAGATATTCGGCCGCCAGCTCCAGGTTCATTTCGCTCATCATCTGAATGTACGAAATGTACTGATGCGTCACATTGGCGATCGACACCTCGACGATATCGAGGTTCTGCCGCCGGATCAGATACAGCAATAAATCCAAGGGCCCCTCGAACAGTTCGAGAAACACTTCGAGCGCATTCGGCGGGATGTAAAGATCGTCCGGCAGTTGCTCGATCGGCTCGCCGTTCACGATCGCAAGCACCGCCGCCCGCTCCGGTACGAAATCGTGACTCAAATCATTCATCGCTCAACCATCGCCCGGCGCCTCTGCATAAGCATCAGATGCCGGCGATCGAAAAAAACAGCTGTTGCGCAAGATACATCGGATATTCCAGAATCGCATTCAAAATCCGGGTATAAAGCAGCACCAACAGGATCAGGAACCCGTAACGCTCCAGGCGATTGTACTTCCATGCCCAAGTGTTCGGCAAAATCCCGGTGAGCACGCGGCTGCCGTCCAGCGGCGGAATCGGCAACAGGTTGATCAGGGCCAGCACCAGGTTGATCGAAATACCGGCGACGCCGGAGTAAATCAACGGCATTGAAATCGCTTCGATGCCGATCAGCACGCCAAGCCGCGCCAGCAGCGCCCAGCCGATCGCCATCAACAGGTTCGAA
Organism: Methylomicrobium lacus LW14; assembly: GCF_000527095.1. Lineage (NCBI taxonomy): Bacteria > Pseudomonadati > Pseudomonadota > Gammaproteobacteria > Methylococcales > Methylococcaceae > Methylomicrobium > Methylomicrobium lacus. The sequence goes on from NZ_AZUN01000001.1 coordinate 2,689,890, forward strand.
ATCGGTCCCGCCAATGCGACCCAGGCCATGTCCTTGCGCGGGTTCTTGAAATTCCGCGCATCGACCGGCACCGGTTTGGCCCAGCCGAAAATGAAGCCGGTGCCGGTCAGCAGCAACAAGCCCGGCAGAATCACCGTGCCGAGCCAGTCGATGTGGTTGAGCGGGTTCAAGGTCAGCCGGCCCTGCTGGTCGGCGGTATTATCGCCGAATTTTTTGGCGACCCAGCCATGCGCGACTTCATGCACGGTAATCGCAAAAATCACCGGCAATATCCAGACCACGATCCGCTGCACCAGCGACAATTCATCCATCATAATGCGGTCTCCTCAGTTAATCCAGCATCGGCGCGATGCCGATGCCTTGCCGGACGATTTCGGGACCGTTGCTCGAAAATTCAATGATCGTGGTTTCGCGGTACTCGATGATCCCGGCGTCGATCACCAGCTCGATCTCATGCTCCAGGCGTTTGCGGATATCATAAGGATCGGTCAGCGGCTCATCCATGCCGGGCAACAGCAGACTGGACGTGAACAAAGGCTCTCCCAACTCCTCGACCAGCATCTGCGCGACCGGGTGTTGCGGAATCCTAATACCGACCGTTTTCTTTTTCGGATGTTGCAGGCGGCGCGGCACTTCTCGGGTCGCGTCCAGGATGAACGTAAACGGGCCCGGCGTCAGCGCCTTGATCATCCGATAGGCGTCGTTGCTGATCTTGGTGAAATTGGACACCTGCGCGAGGTCCTTGCAGACCAGCGTAAAATCGTGCTTGTCGTCAAGCTGGCGAATGCGGCGGATTTTGTCCAGAGCGCCCTTATCGCCGATCTGGCAGGCGAGCGCATACGAGGAATCGGTCGGATAAACGATGACTCCGCCTTGGCGAATAATCTCCACTGCGCGATGGATCAAGCGCAACTGCGGATTTTCGGGATGAATTTCAAAAAACTGGGCCATTTTTAAGAAGGGCGTCAAACAATGTGTCATTATAACGTATTCGCTCCCCAAACCGTTGAATAATGTATTGAATATAGTGGAGTTTCTGCCATTTGGGGAAGGCGCCCTGCATGGGAACACGATAAGATAGCTAGCATCAGCGCTCGGATTCTTTCTTCGCGACCTTGTTGCGTAAATAAACCGGCTGCGCATCTTCGACGTCGACAGCCTGCCCCAACGCGTAACCGCGCGCGCCCAACCGTGCGACCGCCGCCGCTCGCGGCAGATTATCGGTTTCGATTAAACCGATGCGCCCGGCCAACCGTTGCGTCAACGCCTCCCGATAAACACCCCATCCGGTGCCGATGCCGGCGCCGGTCAGATCGGGGAAGGTGATCGCTTCTGCCGGCGTGACTTTTTCTTCGCCCAATAACTCGGCAAAACCCGACGCACCGCGTTGATACACCGCAAAATAGATTTCGCCCATCCGGGCGTCCATCGCGGTGAAAGCGGTATCGGGGCCCTCGGCATTTCTGTCGAAAAACTCCTGCGCGACCGCCGCCAGCGTCGACACCGGCACGACCGGCAGATCGCCGCCGAGCGCGATGCCGTGGATCACGCCGGTCGCGATCCTGACGCCGGTAAACGAACCGGGGCCGCGGCCGAACGCGAGCGCGTCGAGTTCGGAGAGTTTCAATCCGGCCTCGCTCATCAGGCCGTCTATCATCGGCAGGATCAATTGCGCATGGTCTCTCGGCGACACCTGGTAGCGCTCGATCACTTCGCCATCGAGATACAGCGCGGCCGAGCACGCTTCGGTTGCGGTCTCCACCGCGAGTAATTTCATGATTATCGAATCCACTTCCTGAACAAAAACGGCACGACACTTCCGATCAAGATCGAAAACAGCACCATGCCGATATGCTGCCGGCTCCAATTGACCGGATACACATCGGCCCTGACCGGCCCTGTCAACCCCGGAATACTCGGCAAATCGCCGTCGCCGCCGTCGACCTTCAATTGCGCCTTCATGCCTTTTTCCTGGTGCTGCGGCAGTTCGCAGTGCACCAGATAAGTCTTTTTCCGGCTCGGCAGGATCATCGAGGCCTTCAATTGCCCGTGCCCGAACAGCTCCAGATGCAGCATGCCTTCGGGATAGAGATAGCCCGGCAGACCGTGGATCATCATCTGATGCCGAACATGGTCGTCGTTGATGAAGGTGATGTTGATCTTCGCGCACGGCTTGACGTTCCATTCCTGCTGGTCGTAGGCGAACATCTTGCCGGGAAACTTTTTCGCGTGCTCGCGGCCGGCGCGGATCGTCAGCTCGACCGTTTCGGAAATTTGCGGGCAATCGCGCGGCAGCCGGTCCGGATTCGCGTTCATGATCATGCCGGTCTCATCCATCATCATGCCCTGATGATGCATCATGGCGGCGTTTGCCTGCGGCAATAAGCCGACAGCCAGCAGCAAGCCGGCGGAGATCGCGGTCATTCTGGACTTCATCATTGACGCCTCCGGTAACCGGTGAAAATCAGATAGACGAAAAGCCCGAACGCGCCGCCGCAGGACAAGCCGAACGCGGCCAGCTTCAAGATGTTCGGCTCGATCCGGCCCGGCTCGCCGAGCATATCGGTAAAATCGCCCTGGGCCCAGGGCGGCTGTTTTTTCGCATAATAATTTTTGTCGAACGCGACATCGAGCATTTCGTCATGCATCTTCGGCATCCCTTTATCGTCCAGATAAGCCTGATAGCCGATCAGCGAGATATTGCCGCCCGGCTCCATGCCGTCGGTCGTCTCGCCGTTCGAGGCATGATCATGGAACATCCACACGCCCGGCCCGTAACTGTGCAGACCGTCGTTGACCGTTTTTAGATCGACATCGATCCGCTGCGCGGGCGCGATGTCGAGCACGTCGCGCGTCTCCCTGACCGCCTCGGGCCTCTCGACGCCGTCGGTCGCGGTCACGGTCACCTTATGGCCGTGGATATGCAGCGCCATCGGCGAACGCTGCGCATTCGCGATGCGCAACTTGATGTTTTCGTTTTCGCCGGCCGCGATCAACCCGTCGCGCACCGTATAGGGAAAGGAATGGCCGTTCAGCAGGAAATAGTTTTCATGCGACTCGGTGATGTTGTATTCGCGGCTCATCCGTTTCGAGATCAGGCGAGCGTCGTTCGCATTCTGGATCACCGCGGACAGTTTCTTGTCGAGCGCTTGATACAAGAGGTCGAATTCGCGGCTATAGCCTTCCTTGACCTTGACCGACGGATGCCGGACCTGGCCGGCGCCGATGTTAAAGGTCTGCACCCAGTTGTTCGGCTTGTTTTCCTCGACCACGAAGATGCCGCTGAGCCCCATCATCATGTGCTGTGCGGTTTGCACGTGGCAATGATAGAGCATCGTGCCGGTATGCCGGGGTTTCATCTCATAGGTATGGCTCGCGCCCGGAAACACCGCATGCTCCTCCATGCCGTCGTTGTCCTCGCCCGCCGCGGTCATGAACGGATGATCGACGCCGTGCAGATGGATCGTATGCGGCAGATAATGGATGTTTTCGAGCGTGAGCTTGACCGTATCGCCCTGCTCGACCCTGATCGTCGGTGACGGCGCGCGCAAGATCGGATTGGCCTGCATCGTGAAGAAGTTCTTCAGCGCCATGCCTTGCGATTTCGGCGCGAACACCCAAAGCCCCGGTTTGATACCCGGCGCGATGTCGAAGGTGTTGATCAGGAATTCGCCGTCTGGACTCGCGCCATTCAACTCGACCACTTCGAGCTTGATTTCGATCACGTCCGGGTCGCCGTCGCCGTCGAGGTCGTCTTTTTTGACGACCGCATCCTGCGCCATGCGCGTCTGCATCAGGGTCGCCATCGAGATGTTGTTGGTGCCCTTGACCGCCGCGGCGATGTCATAAGGATTGTCCGGATCGCAGGACAGCGCCTCGTCGATGCTGACGCCGTCGATCGTTTGCGCCTGGCGCCATTCGGGATGCTCGTCCGGGCAAGGCTTCTCGGTGCCGCCGGTTTCGGCCGAACGGGTATAAACGGTCGAAGGCGACAGCGCGCCGCCCTTTTCCAGCCCGAATGGCGCCAGCCACCAGGCCGCGCCTGCCAAGGCGGCAACGAGCGAGATTAATAAATAACGTTTTTTGGGGGTCATGCGGCGATGAAAACTGCAAAAATTAAGGGTTATTGTAAAGGTCCGGGGGGCGAAAAGAAACTCGCACAAACGACGCGGCGGTTTGAACTCATGATTATCGGCGCGTCCGATTGTGTTAACCTAGCCGCAACAAAAAACGGTCAGGATCATGAAATTCGCGATACAAATCAACGCCGGCCCCTATGCCTCGAACGCCGGCCATACCGCCTTGCGCTTCATCGAGGCCGCGCTCGCCTCGGGCCACGAGATCGTGCGGGTCTTTTTTTATCATGACGGCATTTATCACGGCCTGAAATATGCGACCCCGCCCGACGATGAATTCAACTACGCCGCGAAGTGGAGCGCACTTGCACAGCGCCACCGGCTCGATCTGGTGTTGTGCATTTCGGCCGCGCAAAAACGCGGCCTCCTCTGCCGCGACGAAGCCGAACGCCAAGGCAAGCGCGATGACGATCTGGCCGCGGGCTTTCGAATCGGCGGCCTCGGTCAACTGGTTGAGGCGACGCGGCACGCGGACCGCTTCCTGGTCTTTGGGTAAATCGCGATGAAAAGCTATCTGTTTATTCTCCGTAAACCGGCTCACGGCGGCGCCTTCGTCCAGGAAATGCTCGACATTATCTTGACGACCGCCGCATTCGACCAGCAAACGTCGATTTTGTTGCTCGACGACGCGGTCTTCCAATTAAAAAAAGGGCAACAGCCGGAACGTTTCGGCATGAAGGATACCGCGTCGATCTATCCTGCACTCGAAATTTATGACGTGAAACACATCTATGCCGAGGCCGAATCGCTCGAAGAGCGGGGGCTGAAGCCGGGCGACCTCTGCCTGCCCATCGAATCGGTTTACCGAAAAGACATCCCGGGCCTGATGCGGCGCCATGACGTGCTGTTTCCGGGCTAATCATGGTCTGAGCCCCAATCTGCAAGCGAGGCGGCAGCCGCAGGGATTGCGGCACGGTCAAAATTTATTTTTCGCCTGATTATGGCCGCTTACCGTCTGATCGCCGGTATTTTTTTTGAATGCCTCGAAAAACTGTGTCATATGCCGCAGCGAGTCGGTCATATCCCACAACCGCCGCTTTCTCCTGCTCCCTAACCCATTGAAAATGGCGGATTTTGCTTAGACAAAACCGCTATATCCAGCAGTAATCATGCCAATTTATGCGACATTTTGTCGCGCGTCAATCCGCCGCATTTTCTAACGCGAACTGTGCCGGTAGACTTGGTTTCAACTTTTGCAAGGCCTGTAAAACCTCTTAAGTTATCATCCTTCCTCTCTCGGTGCGGGCCGGCTTCCGGTCCGCACATTTTTTTAAGGGGCCGACATGAAACGCTACAACACGCTACTGATCAACCACATTCCGGCAAATCCTGAAACCCTAAAAAAACAAACCGCGATCCATGAGGCCGGACACGCCGCCGCGATCTATCTCGGCAACAAACAAAAACAATTGCCGCCGGTTTTCTTCCAGATCCTGATCCAGGATGCGCTGCATGACCCCCCCTGGCCATGCCGGACCGGCACTCCCTCTGCCGCAATGACCTGCTTTGCAAAAGTCGAAGGCGGCCGCCTGATTCATACCCTGCCCTCCTCGCTGCCGGAAGCCACACGGCGCTTTTCGCCGCTGGAGCGGCAAGCCTATCAGTCCGCTTTCGAGGCGGATATCGTCAATTTTCTGGCAGGCCCGCTCGCCGAAGCCAAATATGTGGCGTCATGCGATGACGAAATCTTCAATCCACGCCTGGTGAATCTCGATGCGCTGCATTTTTACGGCGGCACGGCGGATGTCGCGCTGGCCAAGGAATACCTAGCCTGCCTGATCGCGGAACCGCGGGAAAAAGAGCGGCTGATCGCCGAACTGTTCATGACCGCCTACCAATTCATCAGCCAGCGTTCGCACTGGCGCGCGATTACCGCGTTGGCCGATTTCATCCTGAGCTCAGGTAAAAATGTGATCGCCTGCGAGGACATCATCCGGGTCCTCGATGCGCAAACGGCCTGAGCGATTTTTTGCGCCCGGATAAAATCAGGCGGCGTGTGCCGCGCGCTCGCCGAACAACGCGGTGCCGACCCTGACGATCGTTGCACCTTCCAAAACCGCCGCCTTTAAATCGCCGGACATGCCGAACGAAAAAGTATCAAGCTCCGGCCGCGCGAGCTCTTTGACCGCCTCGCATAAAGCCCGGTAAGGCTGCCTTTGCCGTTCAAAATCGCTTTCCGGCGCCGGAATCGCCATCACCCCGCGCAGCCTTAAATGAGGCAGCGACATGACCTGTTCGCACAGCGCCGGCAGTTCGTCGAGGCCGACGCCCGATTTGGACGCCTCGCCGCTGATATTGACCTGCAAACAAATATTCAACGGCGGCAAGCCCGCCGGCCGCTGATCGTTCAGCCTTTTGGCGTTTTTGAACGAATCGATGCTGTGCACCCAATCGAAATGCGCGGCCAGCAGCTTGGTCTTGTTCGACTGAATCGGACCGATGAAATGCCAGGTGATGTCATAAGCGCCCAATTCCGCCTGTTTTTTCACCGCTTCCTGGCAATAACTCTCGCCGAAATGACGCTGCCCGGCCCGGTAGGCTTCGGCAATGTCATGCGCGGGCTTGGTCTTGCTGACCGCCAATAGCAGCACCCTATCCTCCGGGCGCTTAGCGGTGCCGCAATAGTCCCGAATTTGCTGGCGGATGAGTTTCAGATTTTGGCTGATCATGGCGTCTTAATGTCGAAATAACGAGAGAGCCGGCTATTAAACACCACGCCTTTCAAAAAACAAAGAGTTGAACTACTTTTTAAGAACAGATCAGCCACTTTTAACCCCCTTTTAGAGAAAATTATGGATATTGCCGAGTTACTGGCTTTTTCGGTCAAAAACAATGCGTCGGATTTACATTTATCGGCAGGGCTGCCGCCGATGATTCGGGTGGACGGCGATATTCGCCGGATCAACGTGCCGCCTCTCGATCATAAAGCGGTACACTCGCTGATGTACGACATCATGAACGACAAGCAGCGGCGCGATTATGAAGAATTTCTCGAAACCGACTTTTCGTTTGCGCTACCCGGCGTCGCGCGCTTCCGGGTCAACGCCTTCAATCAGGAACGCGGCGCGGCGGGGGTTTTCCGGACCATTCCGTCTAAAGTTCTGAGCCTCGAAGACCTGAAGGCGCCGAAATTTTTCGAAGAAGTGACCCGCAAGCCGCGCGGCCTGGTGCTGGTCACAGGGCCCACCGGTTCCGGCAAATCGACCACGCTGGCGGCGATGATCAACCACATCAACACGAACGATTACGCGCACATCCTGACCGTCGAAGATCCGATCGAATTCGTGCATGAAAGCCAGAAATGCCTGATCAACCAGCGCGAGGTCCATCGCGATACGCACGGCTTCAACGAAGCCTTGCGCTCGGCCCTGCGGGAAGACCCGGACATCATCCTGGTCGGCGAAATGCGCGACCTCGAAACGATCAGGCTGGCGCTGACCGCGGCCGAAACCGGCCACCTGGTGTTCGGCACCCT